>JAJDZH010000363.1 GCA_022824725.1 Thermoanaerobaculia bacterium
GGGCTGTCCGGCGAGCGCCTGGGTGAAGTGCTCGAGCGCTCGCTCGAAGCTGCCGGCCTCGAACTCCACGCGACCGAGACCGGCAAGGGCCGCCGAGTTGTCGCGGTCGCGTCCGAGGATGCGGCGGCATTCCTCCGCTGCCTCCTTGAGGTGGCCAAGGTCCAGCAAAGCGTAGGCGCGCCGCGTCCTTGCTGCGAGATCGTCGGGCGCGAGCTCGAGGACCTGGTCGAGCGCCGCGACGGTGGCTTCGTCGTCACCGTCGTAGGTGTAGGCGATAGCGCGGTAGTAGGGCCACCGGGCGTCGGTCGGATCGAGCGCTTCGGCGTTGCTCAGCGCGGTTCGCGCGATTCGCCAGAAGTCGTAGACGAGGTAGAGCTGACCCATGTGCCCGAAGGCGGCCGCGAGCTGAAGGCGATCCGTACCCGACGCCTCGAGCAGGCGGTCGAGCGCAGCGCGGGCGGCGCGAAGTTGGTCCTGGACGGGCTGCTCGTAGTCGTCGGTACGCGGCCGGTCGAGCGGCTGGAGCTGCGGCTGGGCGTTGCCCGCTCCAGGTGCGAGCACGAGGGCGGCGGCAAGGGCAGCGGCGACGACCCCCGTTGCGGTGGGCCCGTCGCGCCTTGGACAGCCGGCCGCCCGCTTCGGGGTCATGGCGTTGGGTCCGCCGTCACCGGCGAGCCTTCGCCCCGCACGAGGGTGACGTAGTTGCCGGCGTTCGAGATCTGGAAGGTCTCGGTGACGCCGTCGGCCCAGCGGACGATCAGTGTCGGGGGTGTGCCCGTCGGGGCGGCGACGATCACCCGCGGATCGTTGGCCGAGGCGTAGGAACCGTCCGTGTGAAACCGACGCCAGCTTCGGGCCGCGCCTGCGTCCAGGACGCCCAGCCAGGCGCCCAGGGCGCGGCGGCCGAGCGCCGCTTCTCCGGCGGCCGGCAGTCGGAGCTCGACGCCCACCCAGGCGCGGGTGTCCGGTGCGCCCTCGTTGATCAGCACCCGGACCGGTCCGCCGTTGTTGACGACCACCAGGTCGGGGTCGCCGTCGTTGTCCAGGTCGCCCCGGGCGACGCCGCGGCCGACCTCGGACACGGCCGGTCGCTCGAAGCCCTGGACTTCTTCGAAGCGGCCGTTCCCGAGGCCGCGAAAGAGCTGGTCGGGCTGCTTCAGAGGGTGAAGATCACCGGCCCGGAGTTGCTCCTCGATCCGCTTGACGGCGCCGTTGGCCACGTAGATGTCGAGTTCACCGTCGAGGTCGTAGTCCAGGGCGGCGGCGCCGAAGCCGGTGTAGACGAAGCTCGCCTGCCCGAGGCCGCTGCGGCGGGTGCGATCGTCCCATAGCCCGCCTCCCTCGTTGAGGTAGAGGGTGTTCGTCTGGTGCTGGAGGTGGGTCATGAAGAGGTCCACGAGACCGTCGCCGTTGAAGTCCTCGGCGAGCACCCCCATGCTCGCCTCGGGCTGTCCTTCGGCGTCGACGGCCGCGCCGGCCAGGACCGCGTCGTCCAGGAGGGACGCGCCGCTCTCGTTCAGCAGCAGGGCGTTCGGGCTCTGGTCGTTGGCGACGTAGATGTCCGTCGTGCCGTTGCCGTCCAGGTCGGTCGCCACCGTGCCGAGGGTCGGGCGCTTGAGGTCGCCGATCCCCAGGCGAAACGTCCAATCCTCGAAGACGCCGCCGCCGCGGTTCCGCAGGACCCGGTTCGCTTCGTCCCGGTACGCCTTCGGGCCGCAGTAGTCGCGAAGCCCCTGCGGCGAACTGCAGGTCTTGTGGATCGCCACCCGGAACTCCACGTAGTTGCCCACGAAGAGATCGAGCAGTCCGTCGGCGTCGAGGTCGAAGAAGCTGGCCGCGGCGCTCCAGCGCGGGTCCGCGGCGTTGCTGCCGTCAGTGATGTTGGTGAAGCGGATCGAGCCGGGCTCGGAGTCGTTGCGCCAGAGCTCGTTGGGCCCGAGGTTCAGGATGTAGAGATCCGGGTCGCCGTCGTTGTCGATGTCGCCGACGGTGACGCCCATCCCGTAGCCGCGGGCGTCGAGGCCGCTCTCTTCCGTGATGTCCGTGAAGTGGAGTTCGCCGGCGTCCAGGTCGTTGCGGTACAGGCGGTCGCGGGGGGCGTCCGCGGCGCCGCCGGCTGCGGCCGAGTCGCCGGCCGGCGCGAGTCGGTGACCCTGGCCCAGGTAGAGGTCCAGATCCCCGTCGCCGTCCGCGTCGAACAACGCCGCGCCGCCGCCCATGTTCTCGGCGAAGTAGAGCTCGCCGGTCATGCCGTTGTCGTGGACGAAGTCCACGCCGAGTTCGGCGGCACGGTCCACGAAGACCGGCGCTCCCTCTTCGGCGGCGAGGGTTGCGGCGATGGCGGTCGCTGCCAGGGTGAGCGTGAGCGCCGGGCGTGGGGCGTTCCGGAACACCGGCACCTGTCAGACCAACGCCACCGGCGCCGCCGTCCGCGGCGCCCCGGCGCGGGCCGTTCGCCCGTAGCCCAGGTTGTGGAGCACGTCCTCGGTGGTGTGCCCGGGCACGACGTCGCAGACGAAGCCGCCGTCCTCGCCGTCGTCGATCAGGAGTTCGGTCGCCTCGGGCAGGACGCAGTGCTTGCTGCCGCGCACGCCGCCGAGCATCTCCTGATAGGCGCCGACGGAGAAGAAGCCCACGTACAGCGGCGTCTCGTCGAGTTCAGCCGCGGCCACCTGCGGAAGGAAGAGCGGGACGACGCTGCCGCGGGGAGGGTAGACGTCGTCCCGGTCGCAGGTGATGCCGCCGAGGCGGACGCGGCGGAAGGGACGGTCGAGGTGGTTGAGCGGCAGGCAGATGAAGTGCTCGCCCAGCGCCCACGTGTCCGGGAACGAGGTCATGATCGAACCGTCGACCAGGTACCAGGGAGGTCCGGCCTCGTTCGCCTTGACGGCGATGACCCGAAACAGGTGCGCCGCGTGCTCGGACACCGTGTAGCGGCCGAACTCGCCGATCAGCGCTGGCGGCGCCGTGCCGTGGTCGGCGCATACGGCCAGGGCGTTCTCGAGCAGCAGGCGGGCGAAGCGGTCGTAGTCGAAGTGGTCGTCGAGCGTCGTTCGGCCGGGCACGCCGCCGCCGAAGTCGAAGAAGCGGAGGTCGGGATGGCCGCGGCCGAGACGGGCGTAGAGATCGAGACCCGGCTCGAGAGCGTCCACGAAGGCCTTCTCGTCGCTGTTCGCGGAACCGAACATCGCGTGCAGGAGGACGAAGCGCGCCCCGGGTGTGCGGTCGATCTCCGCCGCGAGGCGTTCCACGCCGGTTGCGTCGATGCCGAAGCGCGAGTCCCGGTCGCCGGCGCCTTCGGCCTCCCGCGGCCGCCTGAAGCGGATGCCGAAGTCGAACTCGACTCCGTGGCCGGCGAAGCTTCCGAGTTCCGAGGCGTCCTCGAGGATCGGCATCACCCGTGGATGTGCCCGCCGGAGCTCCAGCAGGTTCCGCGCGTAGGCGCTGCCGGGCCCCTTGAACCCGTTGGCGAGCACCAGCCGGTCTCCTGGCAGCAGGCCGGCGCGCATCATGCGGCGCGCGATCTCGACATCCACGTCGGACGACATCTCGTGGTGAGCGCCGGCGACGAGCGTCGAGCGGACGACCTCCTCCGCGGTGTTCGCCTTCGACGCGAAGGCGAAGTGGAACGGGGCGGGGTAGCCGAGTTCGTCGATCGCGCGGCGAAAGCAACGTTCCATCGCCGCCACCTGGTCGCGGATGTTCGGCAGGAAGGCAATCTCCAGCGGGCTCGGCATCGCCTCCACGGGCAGCCCGGGCGCGGGAGCGCGGCCCGGTTCGAAGAACGAGGCGAGCTCCAGGCCGTGCGCCACGAGCCGGCTTCCGGCCGCCTCGAGGAAGCCGTTGAAGCGGTGGCCTTCAGGTACCGCCGCCGGGGACTGCCAGCCGATCCTGCAAGAAACGTCGGGCGAGTGGGTCATGTCCATGGCGAGCTTCCGGGCGACTGCCCGGAAAGCGTACTCCAGGAGCGGACCCTCCAGACCCTCATCGTCTCGACCGTCACAGCGGAATCCCGTGCTCGACGCGGCCCCCCTCGCTTCGCCTGACCGTATTCTTGGAGGGTGAGCGAAGGGCTCAGGGATCGGGCGGTGGAGGTGTTTCGGGCCGGGGTGGCCGCGGCGAATCCGCTCGCTTCGACGACGGCGGCGCTGGGCGAGATCGGGCTGCAGGCCGGCTCTCGCGGGCGGACTGCCGTGTTCGCGGTCGGCAAGGCGGCGCTCGGGATGGCGACGGCCGCGGCGTCTGTTCTCGGCGATGGCGTTCGGGCCTCCGATGTACTGCTTGTCGTTCACGACGATGCCGGCTTCGACGAGGCGGCGCGTCCGGGGCAGTTCAAGGCGCAGCGCTCCGGGCATCCCTTGCCGGACGAGCGCGGTCTCGCCGCGGCAAGGGAAGTCGAGCGGCGGGCCGCGGAGCTT
>JAJDZH010000287.1 GCA_022824725.1 Thermoanaerobaculia bacterium
CTCGTACCCCCAGTCGATCTCTCCGGCGTCGGCCCGGACCTCGCCGAGCGCGATCTTGAGCAGGGTGGACTTGCCGATGCCGTTGGGCCCGATCACCGCGACCCGTTCGCCGCGGCCCACTTCGAGCGAGACGTCGTCGAGCACCTGGTTGTCGCCGTAGCTCTTCGAGATTCCCTCCAGGGTCAGCACGCGCTTGCCTGACGGACGCCGCGACTGGAAGCGGAACAGGGGGTAGCGTCGCGAGCTCCGGGGCAGGGGCTCGATCGTCATCCGGTTGATCAGCTTCACTCGGCTCTGGGCCTGCCGCGCCTTGCTGGCCTTGTACCGGAAACGGTCGACGAACTTCTGGTGGTGGTCGATCTCCTGCTGCCGCTGCTGGATCTCCGCTTCCCTGCGGGCGCGCTCCTCGACCTTCTTCTGTTCGAAGTTGGAGTACGCCCCGGGATAGGCGGTCAACGTCTCGTAGTCGATGTCGAGGATCTGGGTGCAGACGTTGTCGAGGAAGCGGTGGTCGTGGGAAACGACGACGACGACTCCCTTGAAGTCGGTCAGGAACTTCTCGAGCCAGCGGATCGACAGGATGTCGAGGTGGTTCGTCGGCTCGTCGAGCAGCAGGGCGTCGGGGGCGGCGGCCAGAGTCTGGGCCAGCAGCACACGGAGCTTGAAGCCGCCGGAGAGGATCGACAGCGGCTCCCGGTGGACCTCCGTGTCGATTCCCAGTCCCTCCAGGATCTCGGCCGCGCGCGACTCCAGGGAGTAGCCGTCCCAGCGCATGACGACTTCCTCGAGTTCGGCGTAGCGGTCGCCGTCGAAGTGCTCGTCGGCCCGCTCGAGCAGACGGTCCTTCTCGACCATCGCATTCCAGAGCTCGGCGTTGCCCATCATGACGACGTCGAGGATGGGCACTTCTTCGTACTCGAAGTGGTCCTGCTTCAGCACGCCGAGCCGGCAACGTCTGGGGATGGAGATCGAGCCCTCGCTCGCCGGTTCCTCGTCGCTGAGGATGCGCAGCAGGGTCGACTTCCCCGATCCGTTCGAGCCCACGATGCCGTACCGCTCGCCTTTGGCGAAACGGACGCTCGCGCCCTCGAACAGGGTCTGCTCGCCGAAGCTCTTGCCGAGGTTGGAGATGGAGATCATGCGTTAGTCTGCGCGGTTGACGGGTTCGGTTTCGCCGCTTCACGGCATCGCGCAAGATGCCGGCGGGGACGCCGGCGCACCCAGTGGCGGCGCGGTTCGCCGGTCGTCGAGGCCCCGGTCAGGATAACAACGGGATGAACGGCGGACGGATGACAGCGAGCCATGCCCGGTAAAGCCCACAGGAAGACCCGCGCGGCAGCGCCGGGCGACCGCTCCGAGCGTCTCCTGAGCGTCGTCGGATGGGCCGGCGGCGCCTTCCTGGGCGCGGTGCTCGTGTTCGGCGCCGCGGTCAAGGCGCTCGACCCGCAGGCGTTCGTGAGCCAGATCGAGATCGAGGGTCTCGACTTCCTCCTGCCCGCCGCGGTGGTCACCGTGATCGCGCTGGCGCTCGAAGTCGGGCTGGGCAGCGCGCTGATCCTCGGCGTGCGGCGGATGTGGGTGCTGGGGCCCTCGGCGCTCCTGGTGGCCTTCTTCCTGTTCCTCACCGGACGCTCCTACTATCGCGATCTGCGCGGCATTGCCGCCCCGGAAGAGGCCGGTTGCGGCTGCTTCGGCAACCTGGTCGAGCGGACGCCGGCCGAGGCCTTCTGGCAGGACCTGGCGCTCATGGTCCCGGCCCTGGCGCTGGCGTTCCTGGGCCGGCGCGCGGCTTCCGGCCTGCCGTGGGTTCGGCTCGCTGCTGTCGGCGCGTTGACCGTCGGGCTGCTCGCTTTCGCCCGCGCGGCGCCGGACCTGCCGCTCGACAACCTCGCGACACGGCTCAAGCCGGGTCTTGCGATCGACGGAATCTGCAGTGGCGACGGCAGCAGCCGCCTCTGCCTTTCCACAGTCGTCCCCGAACTCGAGGAGGGCGAGCACTGGCTGGTCATCGCCGACCTGGACGAGGACCTCGGCAAGGCGGTCGACGGCTTGAACCAGCACGTCTTCGCCGGTGGCCGGATGTGGGTGCTCAGTTCCGCGACCCCGGACGAGAACCGGACGTTCTTCTGGTCCTACGGCCCGGCCTTCGAGATCCGCGAGGCGCCGCCGACCTTCCTGGCGCCGCTCTACCGGACGCTGCCGCGCTCGTTCCGGGTCAGGGACGGCGTGGTGGCCGAGACGGTGTCGGGGCTCCCGCCGGAACCGTAGCTACAACTGGCGAGCGCGGTTCTCCAGATACACCGCCACTTGGGCCTTGCCGATGCTGCCGTCGGCGACGCCGAGGACCAGGTCCGCGATCTCGTCCGGATCGGCCACTACCTCGAGGTCGTTGAGCCAGAGAAAGGCGAGGCAGGAGGCGAGTGCCGTCCGCTTGTTCCCGTCCAGGAACGGATGGTTGCCGCAGATGTGGAAGAGGTAGGCCGCGCCCATCTCGAACAGGGTCGAGTGAAGGAACTCGCCGCCGAATGTTGCCGCGGGCATGGCGAGAGCGGACGCCAGGAGGTTGTGGTCGCGTAGACCTTCCGATCCACCGTAGCGCTCGATCTGCTCGGCCTGGATCGCCAGGACTTCGTCGAGCGTGAGGAATGCGGGTTCCACTCGCCCGGACGCTGCGGTGCTACTGCGCCAGACGCCGGAAGGCGCCGGCGTAGCGCTCGTGCATGCGATCCAGTCCGCGCTGGAGCTTCGCTACGCGGTCTTCGTCGCGGACCGGAGAGATCAGGATGACGTCGCCGTCCGTCGAGACTTCCAGCATCGTGTCGCTGTCGATTCCCGTGGCCTCGAGGATTCGCTTGTCCAGGACGAGTGCGTGACTATTGCCGGTTCGGGTCAGGCGCTTTTGCATGGTAAGGACATCGTAGCATCTTTGTTCGTACAACGGGGATGCGCCTACTGCCCGCGTGCGAACTCGGCGGCGAGATCGATGCCGTCGTTTCGCCAGGCTGCGTCGGTGGTCTGGAGCTCGCCGGCCGGGGCGAAGCGGGAGACTCCGGCTTCGAGGAACGCGGTGCGGGCTGCGGGAGGCACGTGGCCGGCGACGGCGAGGCCCTGGAGCCGGCCGTGCCACTCGTGGAGCGGCGGGACGTCGGCGGCAGGATGAATGCGGACGGTGCGGAGGCCGGGTGAGGGGCTGATCCGCACGTCGTTCTCCAGGATGACCGTGCCGGCGTCGAGTTCGTTGCCGTACCAGGTCAGGCCGCGGAGATCCGCGTCCTCCCGGGCGAGGCGGACGCCGCCGCGGTCGGCTGGGTCGGTGTTGCCGGGAGGCAGTTCGGTCGCAAGTTCGTTGAGGGCGCTCGCCAGGGCGGCGGAGAAGTCGTCGGCGATGGGCGGCTCGGCGAAGACGGCGTGGATGGAGAGGCAGCCGCGCTGGTCGAAGGTCGCGATGTCGAACGCCATGCCGCGGGCGGCCCGCTCCGGGTCGGCGCCCGGGCCGACCCAGCCGACGCTGAGCTTCGGGCCGAAGGTGACGATCCGGCCGCTGGCGGCGGTCTGCAGGGCGCCGACCGTCTCCTCGCCGCCGTAGGCCACGACGAGACGGGCCGAGGCGTGGAGCGGCGCCTCGACTTCCGGGTCGCCGCCGGTCCAGGTGGCGACGGCGTAGGCGCGGCCCAGAGCGGGCAATCGCTGGCCGAGGGCAGCGAGGAAGGCCGGTGCGAAGTGGGGCTCGGCACGGGAGGACTTGAACAGGACGCGAGCGCGGGCCGCGAGTGCGGGCAAGAGCGACTGAAGGATCAGGCCGGGGGGCTCGGCGGGCAGGACGACCAGGCTGAATCCGTCTTCCTTCTGGCGGTGCGGGCGGGCGAGCTCGCCCGCCGCCGCTTCGCCGAGCAGGCCGGCGCCGATGCTCCTCAGGCCGTGGTCGAGGCCGGCCGGCGAGAGGCGGGTGGACTGCAGCAGGTCGGGATCGAGTGCTCGGCGTTCGGGGCTGCCGGGGTCGAGGAAGGCGGCGAGGGCGTCGTTCCAGGCGGCGAGCAGTTCGACGTCCGCAATGGCGCGCAGGGCCGGAGCCGCGGCGGCCAGGCGTCGAGCGGTGACTACGGGTGAAGTCATGCGGAGCCGGCGCTTCGCGCCGGCAGCGGGTCAGAAGACCCGCGCACCCAGAGCGCCGTTGTTCCCGGAGCGAGAGGCTCTGCTGGC
>JAJDZH010000148.1 GCA_022824725.1 Thermoanaerobaculia bacterium
TAGCCATGCCTGGAATGTACGACCCCGCGCATCCCGGTGAGATCATCCGCGACGCGCTGGAAGCGGAGGGCTGGACCGTGTCGGACGCGGCCGGCCGCCTGGGGGTGACGCGGAATACTCTCTCGCGCGTCATCAACTGCAGGGCGGGGGTTTCACCTCGCCTTGCCCTGGCTCTGGAGCGGCTCGGCTGGAGCGACGCCGGCCACTGGGTGCGCATACAGGGCGCCTACGACTTGGCCAAGGCGCGCCGCGCGGAGACGGCCGCGTGACTGCATACCGGGCGTGGAATCCGACGAACAGGAGTCCAGCTCTTTACGAGCTGAGCAAGTACGACCGAGCCGAGCGGCCCTTCGTGCGCGCCGTGGCCGAGGGCATCAAGAGCGCCGACGAGAACGGGGGACTCACCTTGACGGAAGTCAAGCGCCACTTTGAAGAGTTTGCCGCAATCGCCCGGCAACTCTCCCCGATCAACCGAAGATGAGGCCCCAGATCGTGAACAGGGTGAACGACACGTAGACCGCCGACGCGATCAGCATCATCACGATGTTGAGCGCCTTCGGCCGGGCGGACTTCGGCAGCTTCGTCAGGTTCACGTAGAGGGTCAACGGTACGTAGATCGCCATCGCGAAGCCGCCCAGCAGGGCGGAGTTGAAGATGAAGCCGAGCGCCGAGACGCCCGAGAGTTCGAAGAAGGCGGTCGAGGCGGTGCCGGCGACCATGAACATGATGGCGAAGGTCAGGTACCACTGGCTCTGGGTCCGCTTCTGGCCGAACTTGAACAGGGAGCCGAGCAGGTAGGACCAGGTGCGTGCGCCGCCGTCGACGGCGCCGAGCTGGGAGCTGAACAGCGCGGCCATGCCGATCAGCAGGAACACGTAGCGGCCGGGCGTACCGAGGCTCGTCTCCAGAATGACCGACATGTCCCAGACGATCTGGCCCTCCTCGGGGACGATGCCCGCCGGCCGCAGGACGGTCAGCGCGCCGAACATGAAGAGGAACATCGTGAAGGTGTTGCCCAGCCAGAAGAAGATGACCTGGTCCTGGATCACGTAGCGCATCCACCGCCTGAACCGGCTCGCGTTCTCCGGGGTCTCGTGGTAGCGAAATCCGGTCTGGACCTCGGCCGTCTCGTGCACGCGCAGCGGGTTCGCCAGCACCGGGATGCGGCCGCCCATGCCGATGTTCTTGTCCCGCAGGTAGAAGGCGTACCAGAGGTTGCCGGCGCCACCGATGCCGGCGAACACGACCGCGCCGAAGAAGCGGGCGAAGGTGAACTGGTCGTCCAGTTCGATGTGGCCGAAGTTGACCAGCCCTCTGCCCATCTCCTTGATCGCATCCCAGGTGCCGACGGAGAACGCGACGTAGATCAGCCCGATCGTGATCACAAGCACCATGATCCCGAGCGCCCGCTCCACCGCCTTGTACATCTGCTTGGGGCCGAACAGGATCAGAGCGATCAGGCCGAAGGTCACGGCGGTCCAGAACCACTCCGGGCCCGGTCCGTCCGGCCCGAAGAAGAGCGCCTTGAGCGCCGCGCCCGACATCCGCGCCCAGCCCGGCAGGAACAGTCCCACGAAGCCGAGCGACAGGAAGGCGTAGATGACTCCCATCGACATCCGGGCGTACGACGTGTACGGATGTTCGCCGGTGACCACCGCCCAACGGCCGATCTCGATGTTGATCCAGAGCTGCAGGAAGACGCCGAGCGCCGCCGCCCAGATCATCACCGCGCCGAACTTGGCCGTCACCCAGGGCCACACGGCGAGTTCCCCGGCGCCGATCGCCAGACCGATCATGATCGCGCCCGGCCCGGCGAGTTGCCAGAAGGAGAGCTTGCGCTCGGGCAGGTTCTCCTCGCGGAGCGGTGGGATGGGTACCGGCATGTGGCGTCCTCCAGCCGGCACGGGCCGAGCCGCCCACCAGCTCTCGCGGTTCCAGGAATTGACGGAGTCGAGGCACTGTAGCAGCGCACGAAGCGGTCCCGTCGGGCTGGGTTACCGGGAGACGGAGTTCGTCGCGACGCCTCCGCCCGGGAAGCGCTACCATCACACGCCCACCAGTTCGAACCCGCCCGCCGATCGCCTTCCAGAGGAGAGACCGATGAGACGACGTCCCGATTCCCCTTGCCGCCAAGCCGCGGTTCTGCTGCTCACCCTGTGCCTTGCCGCCGCTCCGGCGCTGGCAGCCGACCCGGAGGTCACGGTCTCGAAGCCGGAGCAGGTCGGCCTCTCGTCCGAGCGGCTCGCCCGCATCGACGCGGCGATGAACGGCTACGTCGAAGCGGGCAAGATTGCCGGCGCCACGGGCCTCATCGCACGCCGCGGCGAGATCGCCTACTTCAACACCTACGGCTACCGGGACCTCGAGACGAAGGAGCCGATGCCGAAGGACGCGCTCTTCCGCATCTACTCGATGTCCAAGGCGGTGACCGGCGTCGCCGTGATGATCCTCCACGAGAAGTACGGCTTCCCCCTGCGGACACCCGCCTCGCGCTGGATTCCGGCCCTGG
>JAJDZH010000060.1 GCA_022824725.1 Thermoanaerobaculia bacterium
GGCCTGATTCCGGCGGCGTACGCGAATCAGGCCGAGCCGTTCACCATCGAAGGCAAGGACGGCCTGACCGTGCTGAACGACCGGCCGCTGTGCGCCGAAACTCCCGCGCACCTCCTGAACGACGACGTGACGCCGGCAAGCCGGCTGTTCGTCCGCAACAACGGCGTTCCGCCGGAGGACGTGGACGCGCGGAACTGGACCCTGACGGTCGACGGCGAGTCCGCGGCCGGTACGAAGACGTACACGCTGGGCGATCTGAAGCGGCGTTTCGAGAACACGAGCCGTCAACTCGTCATGGAGTGCGGCGGCAACGGCCGCTCGGAGTACGACCCCCCGGCCTCCGGCAACCAGTGGACGGTGGGCGCCGTGGGCTGTCCGCGCTGGGACGGCATCCGCCTGCGGGACGTCCTGGAGGATTGCGGCTACCGGGACGACGCGGTCTACGTCGCCTACTACGGCGCCGATACGACGGCGGGTGGCGACGGTGTCCCCATCTCGCGGGGCGTGCCGATCGCCAAGGCCCTGGAAGCCGAGTCGATGATCGCCTGGGGCATGAACGGCGATCCGCTCCACCCGATGAACGGCCATCCGCTGCGCCTCGTGTTCGGCGGCTGGCCGGGGTCCACATCGGGCAAGTGGCTGCGGCGGATCGCGATTCGCAACGTCGTCCACGACGGACCGAAGATGACCGGCATGTCCTACAAGGTGCCGCGTGAACCGGTCGCGCCGGGTACCGAAGTCGATCCCGGGGAGATGCGCATCATCGAGGCGATGCCGGTCAAGTCGCTGATCACCTACCCGCAGAGCGGGTTCCAGCACCCGCTGGGTGAGGCGCTGCCGCTCCACGGCCACGCCTGGACCGGCGACAACCGGGTCGAGAGACTGGACGTCTCGATCGACTTCGGCCGCACCTGGACCCGGGCCGACCTGCAGCCGCCGGCGAACCGCCTCGCCTGGCAGAACTGGGACCTCGACCTGACGTTCCCCGACGCTGGTTACTACGAAGTCTGGGCGAGGGCCGCCGACGCCAACGGCGACGTGCAGCCGGTGGTTCTGCCCGGCTGGAATCCCCGCGGCTACCTGAACAACGCCTGCCACCGGATCGCGGTCTATGTGGCCTAGGCGTCTGCTCGGACTGGGTCCGCCGGCGCCCCCGCCGGCTCCGTTCTCCGCTGGGTGCGCGGGTCTTCTGACCCGCTGCCGCCGCAGGCGGCCAGAATGAAACGCTGGCCGCCAGGCCGGACCCGCTTTGGCGGCCTGTTCCATGCAGGCGTGCTGAGCCTGGTCCTGGCGAGCGGCGGGGTGGCCGCCCAGGAACCGGCGCAGCCACTGGACCCCGAAAGCGGCCTGATCAAGGACGAAGCCGGCGTCTGGCAAACAGCCCGCGACCACTGCACGGAATGCCACTCGGCGACGCTCCTGCAGCAGAACCGCACCAGCCGCGACGGCTGGATCCGCACGATCCGCCGCATGGAGAAGGACGAGGGCCTCAAGCCGTTGGGCGACCTGGAGAAGCCGATCCTCGACTACCTCGTCGCCCAGTACGGTGTCCAAGTCAAGCCCACCGAACTCAGGCGGCGCCGGGCGCCGTTGCGCCAGCCGCCGGTCGCCGACGGAGAGTAACCAGCGCGTGCCGGAGTCCCTCGATCAGCGCGTGCAAGCGCTCGAGGCGCGAGTCCGTGAGCTGCAGGAGGAGGTCGCCGCTCTCCGAGGCGAGGGGGAAGGCGAGCAAGCTGCCACGCCGTCGAGCCCGGACGCGCCCGAGTCTCCGCCTGCTTCGACCGAGGCGAGCCCTCAGCCCGTCGCGACCGCCAAGGCGGTCCGCAAACCCAGGCGCGCCGCCTGGCGCGACATCGACCTGGAGGCCCTGATCGGCGGCCGCTGGCTGAACCGGATCGGCATTCTCACCCTGCTGATCGCGGCCGCCTTCTTCCTGCGCTACGCGTTCGAGAACGAGTGGATCGGGCCGACGGGGCGCGTCCTGATCGGGCTCGTGAGCGGCCTTGCACTCGCCGGCTATGGAGAGTGGCTCGCCGCACGGAAGATGCGCTACTTCGCCGAGGGGATGTCGGCGCTCGGCGCCGGCGTCGTCTATCTCTCGGGCTACGCGGCGTGGGACTTCTACGCCCTCGTGCCGCAGCCTGCGGCGTTCGCGTTCCTCGCTCTCGTCACGGCGGCGGTCATCGGCCTGTCCGTGCGGCGCGACTCGCAGCGGCTGGCGGCCCTTGCTCTCGCCGGGGGCTACCTTACGCCGGCGCTGCTCAGCACCGGCACGGACGCCCAGGTCGTTCTCTTCAGCTACCTCGCCCTGCTCAGCGCCAGCCTGCTCGCGCTGGCCCTGTTGCGCGGTTTCCGCGTCCTGGCGCCGGCCGCCCTGGTCGCGACCGCTGTCTACTTCATCGCCTGGTACGTCCAGTTCTACGAGGGCGAGCGGCTCCTCTCGACCGCTCTCTTCGGCACGCTCTTCTACGCCATCTACTTCGCCCTGCCTCTGGCCCGGGTGCGCCAGGCCCGGAGGCTGCGCCCGACCGAGCTCGGCGTGCTGGTGCTGGCGCTCGGCTTCTTCGTTCTGCTGCTGCAGCAACTCCTCTACGAGGAGCACCGGTGGTGGCTGACCGGCGCCGTTCTGGCCCTGGCCGCGGTCCACCTGGCGTTGTCCCGCGCGCTCGGGAGCTGGAGCGCTGGCGAAAAGCGAAGAAGCCGGCAACTCCAGGACCTGTTCGCCGTCCTCGCCGCGCTGCTGGCCACGATCGCCTTCCCGATCCGGCTCGACGGCGACTGGATCACCCTGGCCTGGACCGCCGAGGCCGTCGCGCTGGCGATCGCCGGAACGCGGTTGCCGGCAATCTGGATGCGGGTCTTCTCCGTCGCACTCTTCGGTGCCGTCCTGCTGATGGCGCCGGCCGCCTTCGGTGGAGAGCGCGACCTACTGTTCGTCAACCTGCGCTTCCTGACGCTCGCCGGCGTAGCGGCCGGCCTGGTCGTCGCCGCCGTCTACGTGCGCGGCCGGCTGAAGACCAGGGTGCGGATGGAGGCGCCCGTCTGGGCCGTGGCGCTCGTCGTCGCCAACGTCGTCGCCCTCGTCGCCGTGTCGACCGAGTCGTGGGATCTCGTTCAGGCGCTCGACGTCGACCTCGACCTCGAACTGGCCGCCCAGGTCGTTCTGTCGGCCCTGTGGCTACTGTGGGCAGCCGCCCTGATCGCCGCCGGCATCCGCCGCAACGCCCCCGGCCTGCGCTGGCAGGGCCTGGCGCTGCTGCTCGTTGTAGTGGGCAAGACCTTCCTCATCGACCTGTCCTTCCTGGAGCAGGGCTACCGGATCCTGGCCTTCCTGATCGTCGGGGCGCTGCTGGTGGCGGTGTCGTTCCTGTACCAGCGAAGTCGGCGCGGGGGTTCCTAGAGGATACTGCGCTGCAGAGACTGGGTGCGCCGGCGCCCTCGCCGGCTGCCGCCGAAGGCGGCCAGATACACGCGCCGGCCGCCAGGCCGGCTCCGCTTCGGCGGCCAGTTCCAGGCAGGTCTTGCAGCCATGCACGCCGATAGAATCTGAGCGTGCGCTTCCCCGACACCGTCGAACAACTGCTCTGGGA
>JAJDZH010000182.1 GCA_022824725.1 Thermoanaerobaculia bacterium
TACCTGAACGGGGAGGCGCTGCGCCCGCCGCCCCCACAGCCTGAGCCGGAACCGGATCCCGAGCCAGACGCCCCTCCCCCTCCGAACCCCTGGTCGGAGGAAAACATCGCGGCGCTGGCAGAAGAATTGCTCTGGGACCGATACGAACTTGCCGAGGTCATCGACGATCTGCGGGAAAAGAAGCAGGTCATCTTCTACGGGCCTCCGGGCACCGGAAAGACCTACGTGGCCCGCCGCATCGCCCAGCAGTGTCGCATGGGCGGGGGCGATTTCAACATCGTGCAGTTTCACCCATCCTATTCCTACGAGGACTTTATCGAGGGCTTCCGGCCCAGGCTTCACAGCGGGCAGCCCGGATTCGAGCTGGTGCCCGGCCCCCTGCGGCGCATCGCGGCCCAGGCGGCGGCCAATCCCCGGAGCACTTACATCCTCGTTATCGACGAGCTCAACCGAGGCAACGTGGCCAAGGTGTTCGGCGAGTTGTACTTTCTGCTTGAATACCGCGACGAAGAGGTGCAACTCCAGTACAGCGGCCCGGAGCAGCGGTTCCGTCTGCCGGAAAACCTGTGGTTCATCTGCACGATGAACACGGCGGACCGCTCCATCCAGCAGATGGACACGGCGCTCCGGCGGCGGTTCACGTTCGTCGAGATGATGCCCGATCCCGACCACGAACTCATCCCGGAGGATGTCGAGGAGGTGAACTGCCGGAAGATGCTGCGGGCGATGAACGAGCGCATCGCCCTGTTGCTCGACCGGGAGCACCAGATCGGTCACACGTACCTGCTCAACGTGAAGACGATGGAGAAACTCGCGGACACGTTCAGGAACCGCATCTTTCCGCTGCTCCAGGAGTACTTCTACGACGACTGGCGGAAGATCCGCGCCGTGCTGGGAAACAACGCCTTCGTACGGGAGCGTCCCTCCGACGACGGCTACAGGACGGACCTGGCCGAGGACTTCGGCCTCGATGGTGCCCGCGACAAGGTCTACGATCGGATCCCTCTTGACGACGAGAGCTGGAAGGACGCCGAGCAGTACAAGCAGATCTACGCGAACCGAAGGAAGAACTGATGGCCGCGGCGCCGGTGTCAGCGCCCGAGGCGAGCACGGACCTCGGGAACCGGCCTGCCGCGCCGCAGACACTCGTCGACCTCCGCGAAGAAGGCTCGGCCGAACCGTCCAGCACCGGACCGGACCGCGCGGCGGCTGTCCGGTCAACCGCCGTTCTCCGCGAGTACGACCAGCTCGACCGCGAGCAGCTCGGACTCGACGACGGGGAATGGAAAAGCCTGGTCGCCTTCGCGAGGGCCAACCAGCAGGACCGGCACGGCGACTACCGCCCGGTGCTCGGCTTCGACGGTTCCGGCCGGAAGCTCCGCGCCACGAACTACGTCGGGATCCTCACGACACGGCGCGGCAGGCCGATCGAGATCCTGCCCAAGATCGACCTGGCTTTCGATGCCAACGACGCCGCGGACGACCAGGAGACGCGCCGGGTCTTCCTGGAGATGCTGCGCACCTGGCGCGGCCTCCGCCACGCGGAACTGCCGCCCAGCAGCATCCGCAGTCTGAAGCGATTCCCGATGCTGGAAGCCTTCGTCTTCCTGTTCCTGCACAATCTCGCCCATCTCGCCCGCCACGGCCTCGCTCGAAGGTACGTTCCCGTCGAGGACAACCTCCCCTACCTTCGCGGCCGCCTGCTGTTCCGCGAGCAGCTTCGGGAGAACCTGACGAACCGGGCCCGCTTCTTCGTCGCGCACGACGAGTTCAACGCGAACCGGCCTGCCAACCGGCTCATCCGTTCGACCTTGAGCCGTCTCCGCCGAAGCGTCCGCAACGATGCGAACCGGCAACTCCTCCGGGAACTGTCGGACGCCTTCTCCGACGTGCCACGGTCGACCGACCCGGCAACGGACTGGCGACGCCACTCTGTCGACCGGACCATGCAGCACTACAAGCCCGTCATGGCGTGGGTGCGACTGTTCCTGTTCGGTGAAGGTCTCGCGACGTACCGCGGCACGCACGAGAACCAGTCGCTGCTGTTTCCGATGGAGGAGATCTACGAGGACTTCGTGACGTCGTGCTTCCGCCGCTGGCAGAGCGAGTACGGCGTACGCGCTCAGGGGCCGCAGAAACCGCTGACGCGCTCTCCCAAGGCGTTCTGGATGAAACCCGACATCACGCTCCAGAAGAGCGGCAAGGCCACGTTCATCCTCGACGCCAAGTGGAAGCGCCTCAAGTCCAGGGCGGACGACGGCGAGAAGCGGGGCATCAGCCAAGCCGACATGTACCAGTTGTACGCCTACGGCAAGCGCTATGGCTGCCATACGGTGGCGCTCGTCTATCCGCGGACGGAGGACTTCGACAAACCGGTGCGCTTCGTCCTTCACGACGGTCTGAAGCTGCTCTGCCTGCCGTTCGATGTCTCGGAACCGAAACAGAGCGTGGCCGATTGCGTCGACGCCCTGCATCGTTCTCAACGCCCGCACTTGGCCGCCGCTGCGGCGATCTAAGGGCGGGCCGGGGACGCGGGGTCCACATTCTCGTCGGCAAACGTCGCGGGTTTTCGCCGGTCACGTCGAGATGGATGCCCGCGGCTCGCGCTCGCCGCTTCGCGACATCGCGCTTGATGCGGGTCGGAAGACCCGCGCACCCAGAGAACGGGCGTCGATGTCGCTGCAGTTCTCTACTGCAACCGCTCTTCCATCGCTGCGGGCGGATGCAGGCCGGAAGGCCGGCGCACCGGCAGTCGAACCGAAGGCGTAGAGCAGCGACGCCGCTGCTCTACGCTCTCTACTGCCCGCCCCCGCCTGTCTCCGCCGCGGCCGCCGCCTCTTCGCGGTCCCGCGCCCTGGCGCCGGAGAGGATGTTCGTCATCCCGTAGTTGCCTTCGTGGCACGCGTACTCGACGAGTTCGTACTGCTCGTTGTCCAGCTCGAACTCGAAGCGGCCGGTCCAGGGCTTCGTCCAGACGGTCGGATCCTCGACGGTGAACTGGTACTCGAGCCGGTTCGGCCCAAGCCGCGTGTAGCGCTCGGTGAGCTTCATGTTCTCGCTGGAGCCGCGGTAGTTCGTGCGGCCGTTGAAACCCGTGGTCTCCACGACCAGGGTGTCGCCTTCCCAGCGGCCTTGGGGATCGCCGAGCCACTGCTTGATCCCCGGGCCGAGCGGTTCGCGTTCGGCGGTGGGAACGACGCGGGTTTCGTGGATCATCTCCTTCTGGATGGCCACGAAGCCCGGGCTCTGGCTGATCTGCAGTCCATTGTTGTAGATCGAGGGCATCATCATCCCCGGCAGGCCCCGGCTGATGCAGCGCACGTAGGCGGTCAGGTCTTCGGGCCCCGCGGGGCGGCGCCGTACGTAGTCGCCGAACGACGCGGCGGCGTTCCGGCGGCGCTCCTGCGCCTCTTCGGTCAGCGGCGGCAGGCGGCCGTCCGGCGGGTCGATGACCATCGCCACCTGCCGTGACGGCGCCGACTTGACGTAGCCGAGCGTCGTGTCGCGCCACTCCCGCTCGTAGCCCCAGATGCTTCCCAGCGTGCCCCGCTCACGACGCGCGGCCGCCTCTTCGGCGGTCAGTTCCTCGACCTCGGCCAGCTCCTCCGGCCGTTCGAGCGGAATGCCGTGGGCCTTGTTGCCGGACCACATCCCCTGCAGATCGGGCGTGCCCCAGGGCGTGCGAGGCACGACGTAGGGCTCGGCCGAGGCGACCTCGTCGGCGTCCGACCCGAAGTCGGCGTCGACGCCCCGCCAGCCCGGTTCGATCACCGCGACCCGAACGTTGTCGGGAGCGGAAACGAAGCCGCGCTTCGCCTCGGAACGGCCTCCCGCCGGCCGTTCGGGGTCCGCCGTGAAGCGAACGCCGCGGTCACGCAGGCCCACCGCCGCCGTGTCGAGATCGGCGACCTCGAAGGCCAGGTGATCGATCGCCCGGCCGGCACTCGGCGCGGGCCGGCCCTCAGGATGCTCCGACGCGAACAGCCAGACCTCGCCGAAACGAAGACCGTCCTGCGTCCCGCGCAGGCTCTCCGGCACGCCGCCGAACGTCTCCCGGTACCAGCCGAGGGTCCGCTCCGGATCGCTAGCGCTCAGGTGGACGTGGTGGAAGCTCAGGGTGTCCAGGTCCTCAACGACTTCGATCCGGGTGCCCCAGGGATCGAAGATGCGTCCCACCTTGAACAGGCCGGGTCTCTCGCGGAGGGTCGAACCGTCGTCGTAGCGCTGGAGGCGAACTCCGGAGCCGCGCACCCCAACTGCCTCGAGTTCGGCCATCTTCTCCTCGAGGTCGGCGAAGGAGAAACCGATGTGGTCGATGCCGGTGCCCTGGCTGGCGCCCATGATCGGGCCCTGCCTGAACTCGATCGTCGCATTGCCGCAGTCGACGGCCTCGGCGCGGCCTTCGATCGGCTCGCAATCCAGGTGACGCTCGTACCACTTGACCGCCTCGCTGCGCGCGGACGTCGTCAGTTGCACGGTCACGTCGCCGGCCGCGGCCGGGACGGCGGTCAGTCCCAGCAGCAGAGCCGCGGCAACAGCCGAAGCGCCAAGGCTAGGGATCGTTGCCGGTCGTGGTTTCTTCGCGTTTGCGCAGGTGGCCATAGAGCAGCTCCTCGGAAAACTCGACACACTTGTATTCCAGCACCCGGACGTTCTCCTCCAGGCGCCGGTAGAGCGGCATGCGGATGGTCCAGGGACGGGTGAAGACGTTGGGGTCTTCGAGCGTCGCCTCGTAGGTCATCGTGTTCGGGCCGGTCGGCGTGTAGCGCTCGGTGACGCGCAACGTGTCGCTGGCGAAGTTGCCGGCCCGGTCGAACCAGGCCTGGCCGGTGAAGCCCGAAGCCTCGACGACCAGCGTGTCGCCCTCCCAGCGGCCATGCGAACGGCCCATCCAACTGTCGATCGGCGGCGGCTCCGGATTCTCCTTGTCCATGTGGACCGTCCGGTTCGCCTCGGCGAAGCCGTAGACGATCATGACGTGGGTCGTCCCCTGGAGAATCTGGAACGGGAACGGCATGTAGGTCGCGCGCGGCACGCCCGGCAGGTAGCACTTCGCCTCGGGGTCTTCGCGCCAGCGGTTCTCGAAGTTCCCCCGCTGCTGCTCGCGAGCCCAGTCCTGGTAGGGAATCTCGCCACCGACGACCACGCCCTGGCCCGGCGGCATCGTGGTGAGGGTGCCGTACTCCGCCGGCCCGCCGGCCGCGTTGTGGTCCTCCAGGTTCCAGTGAGCCGAATTGATCGCCTGCCAGACGCCGTTGATGTCGGGGTTGCCGTCGTAGTGGCGGGGGATCGCGCCGCCGGAGTCCTGCCCCACGGCGGGCAGGCCCAACAGCAGGAGGAGAGCGGCAAGCCACACCGGCCGCCGCCGCAGGTTCAACTGGCGTCGTTTCTTCATTGCCGTCCCGTCAGAGATGAGCGTGGAGCATAGCAACGCCGCGGGCAATACACTCTTCCCCCGAATCCCAGCCAGGAGACCTCAACGATGATCGACCTGAACCTGACCGGCCGCCGCGCCGTCGTCACCGGCGCCAGCCTCGGCATCGGCGCCGCCACCGTCCGCCTGCTCGCCGACCACGGCGCCGAAGTCGCCTTCTGCGCGCGCAGCGAGGTGGCCGTGAACGAGCTCGACGGTTACGAGCCGTCTTCCGGCGGCGGCAGCGCCCACGGCCACGTCGCCGACATGGCCGACCGGGACTCGATCGACGCCTTCTTCGAGGCGGTGCTGGCCGGCGGCACGGTGGACATCCTCGTGAACAACGTCGGCGCCTCGCCGTCGCGCAACTTCCTCTACATGAGCGACGACGACTGGGAGGATCTGTTCCGGCTCAACCTGCTCTCGGCCGTGCGCAGCACGCGGCTCTGCCTGCCCGGCATGCGCAAGCAGAAGTGGGGCCGGGTCGTGATGGTCGCGAGCGCCGCCGCGAAGTACCCGGGCGCAGCGCTGATCGACTACGGCGCCTCGAAGGCGGCGATGGTGGCCACCGGCAAGGCTCTGTCCGGCAAGTACGGCCGCGACAACGTGCTGTTCAACTCCGTCCTGCCGGGCCTGATCCACACCGCGATGTGGGAGCGGGCCGCGAAGGAGATCGCGAACGCCCGCGGCGGCGACTGGGAGGACATCATCCGGAACAACGGAAAGAGCGTCCCCGTCGGCCGCTACGGCACCTCGGAAGAGGTCGCCAACATGATCGTCTTCCTGTGCTCGGAAGCCGCGTCCTACGTGAACGGCGCCGTGATCGACGTCGACGGCGGCCAGGGCCGGCACATCTGAAGGAGCTGGCGCGGCAGACACCGGGTGCGCCGGCGCCCCCGCCTGCTGGGTACGCGGGTCTTCTGACCCGCTTCTGAGAGAACCGCGCCGCGAAGCGGCGACCTTCTTGCGGAGCGGAACTTGACTCAACCGTGAAGACGGGCGGCGGACGGCAGGAAACCTAGTTGCGCAGCACCGAGAGCTCGGATGCCTCCGCGAGCTGAGCGTCGGCTGTCACAAGTGTCAGGCCCATCACCTTCGCCGTCGCCGCGAGGAAACGGTCCGCGGGATCCTGATGCGGCAGATCGACCGCACGGCTGGTCAAGGCAATCTCGTAGGTGAAAGGGGCCTGCCGAAGGGGCATTCGCTCCATCGCCTCATCGACCCAGGCAGCTACAGGCAGGTTGAGCGAGATGCGGCCCTTCTCTACCAGTATGGCGAGCTCCCACACACTGATGGGAGAGAGCCAGAGTGCATTCTCCGGCGACTCGAGCGCTGCCGCCGTCCGGCGGCCGAGCCGCGACCGGTCGAGCCGACTCCAGACCCAAACGTGGGTGTCGAGCAGAAGTCTCAAGACCTCAGCACTTCCCAGTCGTCCTCGTCCACTACGGGCGACACGATGTCGCCGACGATCTTCCCCGTGTGCGCCATGTCACCGAGCACCCGGCGCGGCTGAACGGCCGGCGACGGCGGAACGATCTCGGCGACAGGCTTGCCGAACCGCGTCACGAGCACCGGTTCTCCGGTTCGGTTGACCTGCTGCAGCACGGCGAGGCACGTCGCCTTGAACTTCGAAACGGCAATCTCTTCCATGGGCTCTCCTCGTCGAAGCGGGCTCACAGTTGTACCATGGTCGCGGACCATGGTCAATCTTGGCCTCTCCCGCCGGCATCCGGCGCGACGCGCCGGCTCTGGACTCTGCCGCGCCTGAAGCTCCTACTGCTCCTCCGAACCCTCGATCTCGGCGATTCCTGACGCCGTCTCCTCCAGCAGCGCCTGGGCGCCGCGGCGGATCAGGCTGCCGACGCCGGGGGCCTGGAAGAAGCTGAAGCCCTCGCGGTCCCGCCAGGCCAGCGGACCGCCGAGCTTGAGGCCGGCGCCGAGCACCGCGTTTCGGATGCGGTCGACCATCGCCTCGTACTCCGGCTCGCCCTGGCGCTTGCCGGAAAAGCTGTACAGGTCGGTCGAGGCGGCGAACACGACGTCGACGCCGGGAACGGCCGCGATCTCCTCCACCGCGTCGACACCGGCCGGCGACTCGATCATCGCCACGATGAGGATGTTCTCGTTCGCCGTGGCGCGGTAGTCGCGGCCCCAGAGCGCGCCGTACTGGCCGCCGCCGAGGCTGCGCCGGCCCTCCGGCGGGAACTTCGCGAAACGCACCGCGCGTTCCATCTTCTCCGCGGTGCGCACCATCGGCACGACGATGCCGAGCGCGCCGAGATCGACTGCCTTCTGGATGTCGCCCTCCGTCGCGTCCGGCACCCGGATGAACGGGATGGCCGATGCGTCGCGGCAGGCCCAGAGCATCCTCGCCACGTCCTGGTAGGTCAGCGGGCTGTGCTGCATCTCGATCCAGGTGAAGTCGAAGCCGGCGTTGGCGGCCGCGCAGTAGCTGTCCGGGTCCGGCGAGGAGATGCTGACGCCGACGACGCCCTCGCCGCTCATCAGCTTCTGCTTCGCCGTGTTGTACATCCGCGCTCCGTCGCCGTCCTGCGCCGCCGCCGCGGCGACCACGCTCATGCACAGCAACAGGGCAAATCCAGTGCGAACTGTTCTCATGCGTCCTCCCCCGCTTCTGAAGCGCGTACGCTGTCTGCCGGGTCCACCGGAGTCTGCCCGGCCCTCCCGCCGCGCTGTCCGCGCAGCGCCAGATCGACGCCGACGAGGCGCCGGTTGCCTTCGACCCGGCTGGCGCTGCCGCGGATCTCCCTGACCACCAGGTAGTCGGCGAACGCCGCCTCGACGTTCGCGCTGTAGCCCATCGCGTCCTGGGCCTTGTTCACCGCGAGCTTGCCGAGGCGCAGCACCGCCGGATCGTTCTCGGCGATCCGTTCGGCATAGGCCATCGTCTCGCGTTCCAGTTCGTCCTCCGCGTAGACCCGGTTGACCAGGCCCAGCTCGCGCGCCTCCTCTCCGTCGATGAAGCGGCTCTCGAACAGCAGTTCCTTCGCCTTGCGGGGATGGATGTCCCAGGGCACGGTGAAGGTCTCGAACAGGCTCGCCAGGAAACGGGCGCTCGGCGCCGCGAAGATCAGGTCCATCGCCGCCGCGATCATCCAGCCGCCGAAGATGCAGTAGCCGTGCACCATGGCGATCGTCGGCTTGGGCAGGTTGCGCCACTTGACCGTGTTGTCCAGGTTGTACCAGCGGAACGCCTCGTACCAGTCCATGCCGACCCACTGGGTCAGCCCCCGCGCCTCTACGTCCGCCTGCTGCTCCGGCGTGCCCAGGTCGTGGCCGGACGAGAAGTGCCTGCCGTCGCCCTTCAGCACGACGACCCGAACGTCCTCGTCGGCCATCGCCCGGTCGAGCTGCCGGTCCAGGTCGTCGAGCAGCTTCCAGCTCTGGGCGTTGTGGTAACGCGCCCGGTCCAATGTGAGAACGGCCACCGGACCGCGCCGTTCGTAGCGAACCTCTTCTGCTGCCATATCCTGTCCTCGGCCTTTCTGGAGGGATAGCGACGTGGAGGGGAAGCCGATGAAGCGTAGCGCACAGCCTGCAGCCATCGAGCCGGCCACTGGGTGCGCCGGCGCCCTCGCCGGCACCCCGCGCGAAGCGGCGGACTCCGGGGCCGCCTCACCCGCCGTCGCACTGCTCGCCGTTTGCGCCCTGGCCTGCGGCAGCGGCAGCGAGGCCCCGGCGCCCGGCGCCGGCACGGAGCCGCCCAACATCGTCCTCGTCATGACGGACGACCAGGGCTACGGAGACTTCGGTTTCACCGGCAACCCGGTCCTCCAGACGCCGCACCTCGACGCCCTGGCGGCGCAGAGCGCACAGGTGGAGCGCTTCTACGTGAGCCCGGTCTGCACGCCGACCCGGGCTTCGCTGATGACCGGCCGCTACAACTACCGCACCCGCGCCATCGACACCTACATCGGCCGCGCGATGATGGAGCCGGAAGAGGTGACGATCGCCGAGATGCTCCGGGAGGCCGGCTACGCCACCGGTATCTTCGGCAAGTGGCACCTCGGCGACGCCTACCCGATGCGCGCGATGGACCAGGGGTTCGAGGAGAGCCTGGTCCACCGCGGCGGCGGCATCGGCCAGCCGTCCGACCCGCCCGGCGGCGAGGGCAGGTACACGGACGCCGTGCTGTTCCGCAACGGCGGGCGCGAGGAGACAACCGGCTACTGCACGGACGTCTACTTCGACGCCGCGTTCGACTTCATGGAGCGGGCGGCCGGCGAGGGTCGGCCGTTCTTCGCCTACGTGCCCACGAACGCGCCGCACGGCCCGTTCCACGACGTGCCGGAGGACTGGCTGGAGCACTACCGGCAAGTGGACCTGAGCCCGGCGCTTCCCGATCCCGACCGGGCAAGCGAACAGATCCTCGACCGGCTGGCGCGCAGCTACGCGATGATCAGCAACATCGACGACAACGTCGGCCGGCTGATGGCGCGCCTCGACGAACTGGATCTCATGGAAAACACGCTCGTCGTCTTTCTGGTCGACAACGGGCCGGACCGCGACCGTTACAACGCCGGGCTCCGCGGCCGCAAGGGAACCGTGTTCGAGGGCGGCATCCGGTCGCCTCTGCTGGCGCGCTGGCCCGCACGGTTACGCGCCGGCGGTGACGCCGTCGACCGGATCGGCGCACACATCGACATTACGCCCACTCTCCTGGAAGCCGCCGGCGTCGAAC
Organism: Thermoanaerobaculia bacterium; assembly: GCA_022824725.1. Lineage (GTDB taxonomy): Bacteria > Acidobacteriota > Thermoanaerobaculia > Multivoradales > Multivoraceae > Multivorans. The sequence continues at coordinate 10,116 of JAJDZH010000182.1, forward strand.
CGCCCACGGGGCTCCACCTCGATGGCCGCAGCCTGCTCGATCTGCTGGCCGGCGAAGGCGAGGCCGCGGCCTGGCCCGATCGCACGCTCTACTTCCAGTTCCACCGCGGAGACGAGCCGACCGCGTTTCGTTCCTTCGCCGCGGTCGGCCAGCGCTTCAAGCTGGTCCACCCCTCCCCGCGCGGCGAGGGCGACTGGGACGGCGAACTGAACCTCGAGCTCTACGACCTCGAAGCGGATCCGGGCGAGACCCGGAACCTGATCGACGACATGCCCGAGATAGCGGCCGGGATGAGCGACGACTACGAGGAGTGGTTCGAGGACGTGAGCTCCACGCGGCCGGACAACTACGCGCCGCCGCGCATCGTCGTCGGCACGGATCACGAGCCGGTTACCGTCCTCACCCGCCAGGACTGGCGGCGGATCACCGCCGACCAGGGCTGGCGGCCGACCTCGCGGGGGCAGTGGCTGCTGAACGCGCCTGCCGACGCGACGTTCGACATCGAAGTTCGACTGGTCGACGGGTCCACGGGGCCGTTGCGTCTCGACCTCGGCGATCGGACCCTCCACCGGGAACTGGCGCCCGATCAAGGCACCGCAGTACTCGAAGAAGTCGCAGTAGCCGCCGGCGACTTCGCACTCAGCGCCGCCGCCGGAGAGGGCGACGATCGTCGGGGGGCGCACCAGGTGGTGCTGCGGCGGCGCTAGCGCGGCAGGATGGTCGCCGCTTCGCGGCGCGTTGTCTTCAGAAGCCGGCGAGGGCGCCGGCGCACCCAGTGTGCCGCGCCAAGTCCGACAGACTGCTAGACGCCGTCGAAGCGGGGCCGGCCTCTGCTAACCTCCGCGGCCAATGCCGCACCGGATCGGTTCGCCGCTTGCCATCGTCAACGCTCTCGCGCTGACGAGCGCCACCCTGCTCACTGGAGCCTGGGAAGCGGGCGGCCACGGTCACGACACGATCACGACGAACATCGTCCATTGCGTGGTCGACCACGAGGCAGGGGGTTCCGGCGCCGTCGAACGCACCACGCTGAGCCAGGCCGCGGCGCCGCACGACCATTCCTGCGTCGCATGCAAACTGGGTCGGACGAAGACCGTCGAGGACCGCAAGACATCGATCGCAAGGATCGACCTGTTCCTGGCTGCTTCAGGATCCGACTACCGGCCCGGTCAAAGCACCGGCGAGCGCCGGCAACAAACCGCGCGCGGACCGCCCACCAGTTGAGCCGACACGTCTCCGATTCGCGCTGAGCGCGAAGCCTCGGAGTCGTCTGGAAGCAACCCAGAGAGAGCGCCCCTCGCCGGGGATGGCGGCGACGACCCGATCAGCCCTAGCTGATCCACGGAGTCGCAGCATCGTGCCACCGGCGATCCGGTGCGCTCCCATCCGCCGCGGATTCCGCAGCCAGCGCTACAACACCCTTCCACTCGGACCGAACGACCCAGGAACTCCATCATGCTCTCTCACCAGACCAAGCTCTCGCACTCCCCTCCGCCGCTCCTGGCCCGCGGACGCCGGGCGGCCATGGGCGCCGCACTATGCGCCCTCGCCCTCCTTCTCCTGCCACCAGCGGCCGGCGCCCAGGAGACCGGCTCCGTCGCCGGGAGCGTCGAAACCCACGGCGAGAGGATCGTTCTCGCAGTGGCGCGTATTCCTGATCTCGGCATCAGCGCCGCGGTGTCCACGGACGGCACGTTCCGCTTCGACGAGGTGCCGGCGGGCACTTATCTCGTCGTTGTCGAGATTCCCGCCTTCGGCACGGCAAGCGACTCGGTCACCGTCACCGGCGGCGACGAAGCCGAACTCCAACTCGAAATGCGTCACGGCACCCACTTCGACGAGGTCGTGGTCACCGCGACCGGCGATCTGCGCCGCGCCTCCGAGCTGGCGAATCCCGTCTCGGTGCTGTCCGGCCCGGACCTCCAGTTGCGCCTGGGCGCCACGTTGGGCGAGACGCTGGAGGGCGAACCCGGCGTGTACTCGACGGCGTTCGTCCCCGGCGCCGGCCGGCCGATCATCCGCGGCCTGACCGGCGCCCGGGTACGCGTCATGGAAGACGGACTCGACACCGGCGACGCCTCCGTTGTCAGCGCCGACCACGCCGTGACCTTCGAGCCGGGCCACGCGGAACAGATCGAGGTTCTGCGCGGCCCCGCCACGCTCCGCTTCGGTTCGGAGGCGATCGGCGGCGCGGTGAACGTGGTCGACGGACGGATTCCGAGCGAGAGGCCCGTGAGCGCACTGAAAGGCACGATCGACCTTCGGGGCGGGTCCGTGGCCGACGAGCGCATGGGCGCGATCCATCTCGACGGTGGCGGCGGCGATTGGGCCTGGCACCTGGGCGCCGTCAGCCGGGAGACCGATCCCTACGAGATCCCCGGCTATGCCCGCGCCGAGGAGGACCACGACGATCACGACGAAGACCATGACGAGGACCACGAGGACGAAGACCACGAGGACGAAGACCACGACGACGAGGATCACGACGACGACGACCATGACGACGAGGACCACGACGACGACCACGACGAACACGAGGAAGAGAACACCTTCGGCATGGTCCCGAACACGGACCTCATGACCGAGAGCGGTCGCTTCGGCTTCACGCGGTTCTTCGGCGACCGTGGCTCGATCGGAGTCTCGGTCAGCGGCTTCAACACGGACTACGGGCTCCCGCCCGGTGCTCACGCCCATCATCACCACGAAGACGAACACGACCACGAGGACGAGGACGACCACGACGACGAGGACCACGACGACGAGGACCACGACGACGAAGACCACGACGACGAAGACCATGACGACGAGGACCACGACGACGAGGACCACGACGACGAGGACCATGACGACGAGGACCACGACGAGCACGGGGAGGAAGAGGAGCTCCCGGTCCGCGTCGACATGAAGCAGCGCCGCGTCGACCTTCGGGCCGAGGCTCTGCCGCAGGCGGGCGCCTTCGAGCGCATCGCGGTCCGGATGGTGGGAACCGACTACGAGCACGTCGAGCTCGAAGGTCCGGACCCCGGCACGACCTTCTTCAACGAGTACTTCGAGACCCGGCTTGAGATGTTCCAGCGCGAGCGTGGACGCAGCCGCGGCTCCGTCGGTCTCCAGTACACGGACCGCGACCTCGCCGCCTTCGGAGAAGAAGCCTTCGTGCCGCCCACCCAGTCCCAGGGATGGGCGCTCTTCACGTCACAGGAAGTCGAGACCGGAGACGTTCGGTGGCAGTATGGCGCCCGCTTCGAGCAGCTCGACCACAACCCGGTGAGCTCTCGCGGCACGTCGCACGACGGCGTGTCCGCCTCGGCCGGCCTGGTCTGGGACGCCGACACCGACTGGACGCTCGGCGTTTCGGTCGCCCGGTCGGTCCGCCTGCCCACGTCGGAGGAGCTCTACTCCGACGGCTTGCACGTCGCGACCCTGAGCTACGAGATCGGCGACCCGAACCTGGGCAACGAGGTCGGCACCGGCTTCGACGTATCGCTGCGCCGGACGGAAGGACCGCTAACCGGCGAATTGACGATCTTCCGCCAGAGCTTCAGCGACTTCATCTACCAGCAGTTCACTGGCGAAGAGGAGGATGAAATCGCCGTCCTCCGTTACCACCAGGCCGACGCCACAACCGAGGGCGCCGAACTCCGGCTCCGGCTGGAGCTGCTCGACCGGAACGACCATCACCTGCACATCCAGGCGCTGGCCGACACCGTCGACGCCCAGCTCGACGCGGGCGGCAACCTGCCGCGGATTCCGCCGATGAGCTTCGGCGCCGGCCTCCACTACCACGGGCACCACTGGCGCGCCGCGGTGGAAGGTCGCTGGTTCGACGACCAGAACGACGTCGCGGAACTGGAGACCCCAACCGAGGGCTACACGATGGTCAACGCTCACGTCGGCCGCCGTTTCGTCCTCGGCAACCAGATCCTCGACGTGCTCCTGCGGGGCCGCAACCTGACGGACGAGGATGCACGCGTGCACACGTCGTTCCTGAAGAACTTCGCCCCGATTCCGGGCAGGGACGTGACGCTCTCGGCCCGGTTCTGGTTCTGAGTCCGGTTCAGCAGTCCCACTCGCCGCTGGCGATCGTCAACGCCCTCGCGCTGACGATCGCCACGCTGCTCACTGCCTGGGACGCGGGCTGCCACGACCACGACGCGCCGGCGGCGAGCAACGCCTGGAGCGCGATCGACCACGAGGCCGAGGCGACCGGGGCCACGAACCACGCCAGCCTCGGCAACGCCGCGGCGCCGCACGAACACTCCTGCGTCGCCTGCAGGACCGCAGGCTCCAAGCCCAACGAAATCGGCAGGAGCTCCGTTGCGAGGCCGCTCGACCTGGCTACGGGCGTGGCGAGGCCGGCGAGCGACGGCAGCGCGAGGCGCGGCGAGTCCAGGCCGCAGGCCGCTCGCGGCCCGCCCCCAGGCTGAGTCGACAGCGGCTCCGACGCACGCAAAGCGCGAAGCGTCAGAGCCACCGGAAGACAAACGAGGCATCACCGCCCCACGTCGGGGCGATGCCGACGCCGCCATCGCGGTCAGCCATGGCTGATCGCAGGGAATCGCAGCATCGCGCGGCCGACGAGTTCGGTGCGCCGCCGCCGCGGATTCCGCAGCCAGCGCCAGAACACCCTTCGACTCGGACTGAACTACCCAGGAATTACAAACCATGCTCGCTACCTTCACCACGTTCTCGAACTCCCATCCGCGATGCCGGCTCCGGTGGCCCCAGGCAGCGACAGCCGCCGCTCTCTGCGCCCTCTTCCTCCTTCTCACTCCGCCCACAGCCAACGGTCAGGCGACGGGATCCGTCGCCGGAACGGTCGGCAGCCCCGGCGACGCCGGCATCTCGCTCGCCGTCGCCCGACTCGATGAGCTGTCCCTCAGCGCCTCGGTGGCAGCGGACGGGACGTTTGGTTTCGACGCCGTGCCTCCCGGCACGTATCTCCTGGTCGTCGACATCCCGTCGGTCGGCCTGACCAGCCAGGCAATCACCGTCGAGGCTGGCCGGGAGACGACCGTCGAGCTGGAACACGATCACTTCACCCACTTCGACGAGATCGTCGTGACCGCCTCCGGCGATCTCCGGAACGAGTCCGAGCTGCCGAACGCGATCTCCGTGCTGGGCGGCGCCGACCTGCAACTGCGCATGGGGGCGACGCTGGGCGAGACCCTGGCGGGGGAACCGGGCCTGTCCTCGAGCGCGTTCGTGCCGGGAGCGGCGCGGCCGGTCATCCGCGGCCTGTCGAGCGCCCGTGTTCGGGTGCTCAACGGCGGCATGGGAACGGGCGACGTTTCCGTGGAAAGCGCGGATCACGCAATCACGTCCGACCCGCTCCTGGCCGATCAGATCGAAGTGCTGAGAGGTCCGGCCACGCTCCGCTACGGCTCGGGCGCCATCGGCGGCGCCGTGAACGTCGTCGACGGTCGCATTCCAGCCAACCGGGCGGCAAAGACCTTCGGCGGCAGGATCGACCTGATCGGGGGTTCGGCGACTGGCGAGAGGACGGGCGCGCTCCAGCTCAACGGCGGCGACGGCGAATGGGCCTGGCACATCGGGACCGTCAGCCGGACGGCCGATCCGTACGAGATCCCGGGCTACGCCCGCCTCGAGGAGGACGACGACGAGCATGACGAGCACGACGAGGACGAGGACCACGAGGACCACGAGGACGACGACCACGAAGACCACGACGATCATGACGACCACGAGGACGACCACGACGAGCACGAAGAGGAGAACTCCTTCGGCATCGTCCCGAACACCGACCTGAGAACCGAGAGCGGCCGGTTCGGCGTCACCCGCTTCTTCGGCGACCGCGGTTTCCTGGGCGTCTCGTTCAGCGGTTTCAGCACCGACTACGGCATTCCTCCCGGCGCCCACAGCCATGCGCATCACGATCACGGCGAAGAAGGCCACGACGAGCACGAGGACGACCACGAGGACGAGCACGACCACGAGGACGAGCACGACCACGAGGATGAGCACGGCCACGAGGACGAGCACGGCGAGGACGAGCACGGCGAGGACGAGGAGAACATCCGCCTCGACATGAGGCAGCAGCGCGTCGACCTCAGAAGCAGCATCTACCTGC
>JAJDZH010000387.1 GCA_022824725.1 Thermoanaerobaculia bacterium
TCTTCTCAACAACCCTGCAGGCCGGGATCGTTCGCGGGCGTGCCGCTGACGGTGGGCTGTAGCGTGCATCGACATGGAGGATAGTGTGAAGCGACTTGGCTTGATTCTCGCAGTGGCAATGTTTGCGGGCGTTGCCGGAAGCGCGGTGGCGCAGACGGAACTGGACGGGAAGGCGGGAAAGGTGCCGGGCGCAGAGCGCCACACCAGCGATCGAACCGAAGAGGAGCGCAGGCGGCCTGATCGCGAAGAGTCCGCGGCGACCGTGACCAGGGAATGGCTGTCCGAGCCTCCTGGGACCGAGTGCCGGAATGCTCCTGAGATCGATTCCCGAATGGTGGCCTCAAGTGCGGCGAGTAACGGGAACTGCCCGTTCAACCATCCGTGTCGATGCGCCATACGTTTGGCCTCACAGATGAACGACTGCGTTAGGCGGCTTTCTGCGTGTCTCAGCGTACGGAGCTGGCAGAGCTGCGCCGGTAAGGCGGCGGCTTGCGCGGCGAAGGCCGAGGCCGAGTACGCGAAGTGTGTGGCGAAGTACGACTAAAGCCCCAGACTCCTTCAATTCAGCGCGGCAAGCCGCTTCAACGGAGCTTCGTGTTCCTCCTTCGACCCTCTACCGCGTAGTCCCCCTCGGGAGGCACATCGAGGCTCAGGGCGCCGCGGAAGGTGTCTCCCCGGACTTGCAGCCAGGCGGTCAGCTTGCCCACCGATCCCTTGCCCCAGTTCACCTGGGACCCGGACGCGGTGTACTCGTAGCTCAGGATGCCGTCATCGAAGCGGACCGCCGTGACTTTCATGTCGCCGTCCACCTCGTCGTGGAGCGTCGCCGCCAGAGCGCCGTCTCGTGCGGCAACCGTCAGCACGCTGTGACGGAAATGGCCAAGGACCTTCGTCGTGACTTCCCACGTGCCGGTCACCGCGGCGAGATCGGCCGGGGCACCGGCGCCCACGACGCCGGGATAGTCGCGCCACAGCCAGCGCAGCGTGTCCGGGAAGATGGCGCCGCCGTGCCTGAGGTCGTGGCCGCCGGTGCCCATCTCGAAGCGGTAGTCGTAGCGGGCGAACATGAGCGCCGAGTCCATCTGGAGATTGGCCAGCGTCCAGTTTCCTTCCGCGAGGTTGATGTCGTTCTCCCCGTCCTGGAGGAAGACGCGGATCGGCTTCGGGTTGCCGCGGGTCTTGCGGATCAGGTAGGGGTACCGGGAACCGCCCTGAAGCCGCGTGTAGCTGCCGACGTGGCTGACGACCTTGCTGAAGGCGTCAGGACGTTCCCAGGCGACGGTGAAGGAGGCCAGGCCACCGTCGCTCATGCCGGCGATCGCCCTGCCGGCCGCGTCGTCCGTCAGGTTGTAGTCCTTGCCGATCTCCGGGAGGATCTCCTCCAGCAGGAAGCGGGCGTAGGTGTCGTCGAGTGGCGTGTACTGGTTGCTCCGCTGGTCCCAGGGGATCTCCTTCATCCCGGGGTTGATGAAGATGCCGATCGTCACCGGCATCTCGCCCCTGTGGATCAGGTTGTCGAAGACGGTCGGCGCCCGGACGAGGCCCTCGGGGTCAACGTAGAACTCGCCGTCCTGGAAGACCATGACGGCCGCGGGTTCGGCATCGATGTATTGGGCCGGGACGTACACCCGGTACTCGTGGGTCGTGCCCGGGTAGATGCGGCTGGCGTCCCAGGTGCGCTTCTCCACCGTGCCGGTGGGGACGCCTTCCTGGGGTAGCGAGTCGGGCCCCAGCGTGTACTCGGCCCCGCCGACTCCGGTCGCCATCAAGAGAAGTAACAGGGGGATCGGAAAGTGTCCGATCCCCCTGCTCATGACTGTCGTGCCGACGCCGCTAGTTGAACGGCCGGAACCGGATCTGCATGCCGGCTTCGCGGGGAGGCGTCAGGAAGCCCAGGGCCGGAACGCCTCCGTTCCCGGACATCGGCAAGTACTCAAGCACCGCGATTTCGTCCATGATGTTCTTCATGAACAAGGAGAACGACCATCTGTCGCTCGGCGCACTCCAGGTAGCGCCCACGTCCAGCCGCTCGAATGACGGCAACTCCCAGAGGCTGATGTTGCCGATACTGGGGTACACATCGTCGGTGAAGGTGTACGTCGACTGGAACGAAAGGTGGCCTGCGGAGGCAAGCGACTTGAACCAGGATGCCGTGATCGCCAGTTTGTTCTCCGGCTGCTTGGGCAACCGATTCCCGGTCTGAACGGTGGGCAGCGTGTACATGCTGATGGCTGGCTCCCGGGTCTCCCAGTCGATGTACTCCCACGTTCCAAACTCAGCGTTGGGGTGGTTGTCGATCACCGAGGCGTGCGTGCCGATCTCCGAGTCCTGCCAGGCATAGAAGCCCCGGAGCCCGAAGGAGCCGATCCGGTAGCTGAACTCGAAGTCCACACCCCTAATCGTCGTGTCCGGAATGTTGGCCGTGTACTCGACCAGCGGCGTGTCCGCGAAGATCGACACCGGGAACAGCCCGCCCGGCGGCGGCGCCTGAGTGGCGTTGAGCTGGTAGTTGTCGAACTGGTTGTACCAGAGGCCGGCAGAGAGCTGCAGGCGGGAGTCGAGAAAGAAGCCCTTCGCTCCCAGTTCGTAGTTCACCAGCGTTTCTTCCTCGATGACCGGGGGCACCGTGCCCGGCAGACCGATGTTGAACCCGCCGGAACGGAAGCCCGTGGAGACCCGGCCGTACATCAGATGGCCGGCATCCGTCGTGTACTCCAGAGCCAGGTGGCCGATCGGCCGCGACCAGCTCTGAGGGTAGGGATTGCCCTCGCCCGAAAGAGCGACCGCAACCGCGAGACCAGTGAAAGTTGTGATTGCGTACCCTCCCTGGTCTTCCGGTTTCTGCTCCTTCTCGTCTTCGGTGTAGCGAACGCCACCCGAGAGCGCCCACTTGTCGTTGAAACGGTAGTCGCCGCTGACGAACGCGGCCTGGGTCCTGTTCTTGGCTCTGTTGAAGAAGCCGAGCAGATCGCTGTGATCGTCACCCTCGGGGCAGTACCAGTAGAGCCCCTCCGCGTCACCCGCCGGGTCGGTCGTGCCGATACCGAAACCCTCGATGATGTTGATCAGGACATCCTGGCAACTGCTGACCGGGACACCCCAGACCGCCCCGAGCCTTTGGGCCTGCTCATCGGCGGTCCCGAAGCGAACCGACGTGTCCAGGTCATGGCGCCAGATCGTCCCGGATCTCCTGTTGTCGTACATGAACAACCCGCCGATGAAGTTGAAGTCGCCCGCGTAGCTCGACCTGAAGAGGAGCTCGTGCGAGGACTCCGGGTACTCGAACGGAAGGTCGTAGAACGAGTTCGAGAAGTCCACGCCGCCGTCCCTGGCAATCGTGTGGTCCAGCGTGTTGGGGTCGCCGCCCAGACCCGGATCTCCCGGAGGTGTTCCAACCGGTACCCGGTCCGTGTAGTCGGCGTCCCGGATCACGCGCTGCGAGGTGTCGCCGTCGCTGGCGTTGTAGCTGATGCCGAGGGACCTCGAAACCTGCCAGTTGGCCCGGACCGTGACGAAGTCGCTCTCGCTCACGTTGATGCCGGGGTAGTTGAACGCCACCCTGTTCTCGATGTGGCTGTCACAGTGCCAGCCGGGAAGACCCGGAGGACAGTTCGGATCCAGGGCCGGATTGGGCGTTTCCCAGAGGTAGTAGCGGTTCCGGGAGTAGCCGTCGGTCACGCGATCCACGTTCGCGAGCTGCACGAAACCCCTTGGCACGCCGTCTTCCTCCACGTGGAGGTAGCGAGCCCTCACGGAGAACCGATCGGTCTCGGCGCGGAGCTGCGGGGCGTAGAAGGTCTGATCGGGCGCGTCATGGTCGCCGCCCGGTCCGACGTTCTCCTGCCGGCCGTCGCCCGTGTGAGTGCCGGCCGTCAGGCGGAAGCTGAACGGACCGTCGCCGAGCGGACCGCCGAGCGCCCCGTTCAGGCGCTGCTGCGAGACGTCCGTGACTTCTCCCATCAGCTCGGCATCCCAGTGATCCGTCGGACCCTTGGTGACCACGTTGATCGCTCCCGCGATCGAGTTGCGGCCGTTCAGGGTTCCCTGGGGCCCGCGGGCCACCTCGACCCGTTCGAGGTCGAAGCCGCCGCCGGGCGTCGTGCCGTAGACGCCCAGCGTATAGGCGCCGTCGACGTAGGTCGCGACGGCATAGTCGGCCTGGTCGTACTGGGCGTTCCTGGTGCCGATGCCCCGGATGACCGTTCCCTGGCCCTGCTGCTCCATCTCGTCGCCGAATTGGAGGCCCGGAACCAGGTTCTGCAGATCCGTCCGCTCCTGGATCACGAGTTCTTCGAGCAGGTCCGAGTCGAAGGCCGAGATCGTCATCGGCACTTCCATGAGGTTCTCCTCGACCCTCTCCGCCGTGACCATGACTGCCTCGTGGTAGGCGGGACGAATCTCGAAGGACGCCGTGGCGCCGCTCGCGGTCACGTTGACCGCCTGACTGGCGGACTGGAAGCCATCGAGGCTGACCATGGCCGTGTAGGCGCCGGCGGCGACGCCGGCGATCGAGAACGCGCCGTCGGCGTCGCTCATTGCGGAGCCCGCCTCGCTGCCGTCCGCGGCTTCCAGACTGACCATCGCGCCGGGGACGGGGTCTCCGTTCGTGTCGTTGACGGTTCCCGACACGGTGCCGCTTTGCGCCAGCGCGGGCACGGTCAGGAATGCCAGCGCGAGAAGTAGGGTCAGGATCCTGGCGGTCCTCGATACGGCTCGGGTTCTGCTCTCCATGGCGGTTCTCCCTCTGGTTGTCATGTCGACGACGGGTCGCCGGCGGACTAGCTCTTGATCGGCCGAACATGATACACCGTTCAAGATTCGTGGCGCGAGACTCGTGCAGAGTGCGTTCGACGGGGCACCGGTAGTGCCTGCGGACGAGGAGAGGACACTGCGGGTGTGGACGATCTGAAGCAGGCACGCGCCCTCCCCTTCTGGGGCGAGGCGGACACCCCTCCGGAGTCCCCGCCGGGCAAGGCCCCCGAGGAGCAGGGCTTCGTCGCCGTCCTGCGGATCTTCGTCCGGACCTGGCCCTACCTCTGGCCCCAGATCGTAGGCCGCTGGCGGGAGCTCCCGCGCAACAAGGCGGCCGACAGCGACGCCGCCGAGGACGGCGCATGGAGCTTCCGTCACGTTCCGCCCCTGGTCACGGTGCTCACGGCGCTCGGCCCGCTCCTCTGGCTTCAGCCCCCGGGAACCGACTGGCGCCACGATCTCCTGCTGGCCGGCACGGTCCTGATGACCGTCCTCGTCTGGCTGCTCCTCTTCGTCAAGAGCCGCGCCTACCTCTGGACGTCCTTCGCGCTCGTGTTCGTCGGCACGGCGACGTTCGTCTTCGCACTGTTCGGCGTGGCCGGCCTCGCCGACAGCCTCTACGTCGGGCTCGTCGCGGCGGGATGCGTCTGCATCTGGGTGCTGCAGTACCGCTTCGACGGCGGCAGGCTGCGCTTCCGCATCCGGCTCGGCAGTCACCTCGTCTACTACTTCGTCCTGGTCTGGGCTTCGACCCTGCTGACGATGGTGATCGCCCTCTTCTCGGTGGACCTGATCAGCCAGTCCATCCTCCAGGCCGAGCCGCTGACGCCGTTCCTGGCCGACTTCATCGGCCGGTCGGAACTCGCCGGCGAGGCGCAGCCCGGCGCCGGCGCGGAGTCCGTGGAACCCGACGCCGGGGCTGCCGAAGCAAACATCGACCTCGCGCCCCTGACCGCCGAGCAGCGGCACAGCCTGAAGTGGATCTACGCCGTCTTCATGGTCTTCGGCTGGTTCGCGCAGCTCCCGGTGATGATGCTGCTGCCCTACTACTACATCTTCATCATGCAGCGCGTGAACCAGGACCTGCGGATGGCGCTGGTGGAGCGCTGGCTCGGGCTGTCCCTCCGCTACCACAGCGACCACCGAGTCGGCGATTCGGTCTACCGCATCTACCAGGACAGCGCCCAGGTCACGGCCGTCATCGGCAATGTGACGCAGTCGATGCAGATGCTGAGCACCTACGCGATCGGCGTCGTCTTCCTGGCCGCGCTCGACCCGATCCTGGGGACCATGGCGCTCAGCATCGTCCTGCTCGCCGTGGTCTGGGGACGCTGGTTCTCGCCGCGGATGCGGGAGAGATCGCTCGCTTCCCGGGAGGCCAACTCGGACTTCACGTCGCGCGTCCAGGAGACGTTCGCCGCGATCCGGGTGATCAAGGCCTACGGCGCCGCGGACAGGGAGCAGGAGCGGCTCGAACGGGATTCCGTGAGGGCCTTCAACGCGTCCTTCCGGGTCCGGTCGCTGATGGCCGTCGTCGGCATCGTCACGTTCTCCATCGCCGCCGCCGCGCTGCTGACCGCGCAGTTCCTGATGGCGGTCTGGGCCAATGGCGAACGGGAGACCTTCGCGACGGCGCTCGTCGCCCTCGTGGGTCTGAGCTTCGTGACGTGGAACCTGTCCGCGTACAACTGGGCCCAGGAGCAGATCGGCGCGTCGAGCGTCTCCGTGCGGAACCTGGTCACCCTGTGGTCGCAGGCCCAGGACATGGCGATGGGGCTCGACCGGTCCTTCGACATCCTCGACATCGAGCCCGACGTGAAGAACGCTCCCGACGCCGCGCCGATGGGGCCCTTCCGCCGCCAGATCCGCTTCGACGACGTCGACTTCGCCTACGAGCCGGACCGGCCCGTTCTGCGGGGCGTCAGCTTCGGTGTCGAACCCGGCTCGATCACGGCGATCGTCGGCCCGACAGGCTCGGGCAAGAGCACGCTGGTCAGCCTGCTGCTCCGGCTGTTCGACCCCGACTCGGGCGCGGTCTCGATCGACGGCGTCGACCTCCGCAAACTGGACGTGGACAGCCTGCGGGGCAACGTCTCCGTCGCCCTGCAGGAGAACGTCCTGTTCGGCATGTCCGTGCGCGACAACATCCGTTACGTCGTCCCCGACGCGAGCGACGAGCGGGTGCTCGAGGCGGCCCGCGTCGCCTGCGTGGACGAGTACGTCGCCGGGTTGCCGGAAGGCCTGGACACGGTCCTGAGCGACCGCGGCGGCAAGCTGTCCACGGGGCAGCGCCAGCGCCTCTCGATCGCCCGGGCGATCGTCAAGGACGCTCCGATCCTGATCCTCGACGAGCCCACGGCCGCGCTCGACGCCTACACCGAACACCGGGTGCTCGAACGCCTGTCGGCGTGGGGCGAGGACCGCGCCATCTTTCTGATCACGCACCGGATCTCGACGATTCAGCAGGCGGACCGGATCCTCTATCTGGACGGCGGCCGGATCGTCGAGAACGGGTCCCATGACGAGCTCATGGCGGTGGACGGCGGGCGCTACCGGTCATTCGTGGAGACCGAGGCGAGACTGTCGAGACGGGCCGCAGAGGCCG
>JAJDZH010000326.1 GCA_022824725.1 Thermoanaerobaculia bacterium
CCTGGAGATGGAACCGCCGGGACAGCCGAGGGAACGGGCCGACTGGGTGCGCGGGTCTGACATCCGACCGCCCGAGGACGGGCGCTCGGACTGTGACGCGGCTGGCCCGGGAACGTGCCAGCCGGGTTCCGACCCGCTGCCGCCGCGGGCGGCCGGCTGAACGCCGCCGGCCGAAGGCCGGCGTCTAATCCGGCCCGTTCCCTCGGCTGTCCCGGCCCTACTCCGCCAGGATCTGCCGGGTGCGGTGGAAGACCTCGTCCAGGCCGACTGCGTCCGAGCCGTAGTAACCGCGGACTCCGCCGTCGCGGTCGACGAGAGCCAGTCGCGCCGCGTGCGCGACGTCGACCAGACCGCCGGCGAGGTCGAGCCGCTCTCCCATGGGGAGCGCGAAACCGTCGACGACCACCGAACGCACCTTCGGCTCGGCGCCGGTGAGGAGACTCCAGTTCTCCAGGTCCAGACTCCGACTTTGCGCGTAGTCGCGGAGCCGCTCCGGCGTGTCGTGCGCCGGGTCGACCGTGAAGCTCACCAACCTCACGCCGTCGACGCCCTCCTCGCGGTAGCGGCGCTGAAGCTGCCGCAGCGAGGCCGTGAGGCGCGGGCAGACCGTGGCGCAGCGCGTGAACAGAAAGGAAGCAACGTAGACCTCGCCCGCCAGCTCGTCGCCGCCGAACGACTCTCCGTTCTGGTCGACCAGCCGCCACTGCGGCAACTGCCGGAGGACCGGCGGCGGGTCGGGCTCGAACCGGAGCAGGGGCCTGATTGCCGGGATCAGGACGAGACCCGCCAGCGCCGCGAGAAGCCAGGGGTTCAGCCGGCGTCTGCGAGGTTCCCGCACGGCTCCATCGACGCCGGAATGAGGGTCCTCGGACATGATCCGAGCCTATCCGGGCGCCGGGCTTTGACCGCCTCGATAGCACGCTGTACACTCCGCGCGACCGCAGGACGGGCAGGGCTTCGTACCCTGCTTCAAGGTACGGAATCTTGGCTCAGATCTTCCCCAAGTGGACCCTCCGGCTACCGCTGTACGCGGCACTCGCCCTGCCGGTGGCCGGCGCCGCCGGTGCCGGCGGCATCTGGTACTTCTTCTCGCCCGAGTACACGGATGTGGGCTACCGGCCGGCGCAGCCGGTGCCCTACAGCCACGCGCTTCACGTCGGCGAACTCGGCCTTGACTGCCGCTACTGCCACGCCTCGGTCGAAGAATCGGCGGTTTCCAACGTTCCTCCGACCCAGGTCTGCATGAACTGTCACCACGTCGCCGTCCGGGACAGCGAACTGCTGGAGCCGATCCGCAAGAGCGTCGAACAGAATCGTCCGATGCGCTGGGTGCGCATCCACAACCTTCCCGACTACGCTTTCTTCGACCACAGCGTCCATGTCGGGGCCGGTGTCGGCTGCCGGACCTGCCACGGCCCGGTCCATGAGATGGAGGTCGTGTCCCAGGTGGAGCCCCTGAGCATGAGTTGGTGCCTCGATTGCCACCGCGACCCGGGGCCACACCTGCGGCCGCTCGAAGCGGTGACCGACATGGAGTGGATCCCGACCGGCGACCATGAGGCCTTCGCCGAGTTGGCGATCGCGGAACGCGCGCTCGCGCCGCCCGAGGACTGCACGGGGTGCCACCGATGAGTGCCGGCAACGGAAAGCGGCAGGAAAGAACGTACTGGCGCAGCCTGGAGCAGCTTCAGGACGACCCCCGATCCGTCGACCTCCTCGAGCGTGAGTTCCCGGAGGGTGCGTCGGAAGCGCCGCCCGAGTTGCTGCGGGACGGCGTCAACCGGCGCAGCGTGCTCGCCATGCTGGGTGGTACGGCGTCGCTCGCCGGCCTGGCCGGCTGCGACATCGTTCGCCGCCCGGTCGAACACATCGTTCCCTACGTCGACGCTCCGGAGGGCATGGTCCCCGGCGTTCCGCTGGCCTACGCCACGACGATGCCGCTCGGCAGCCGCGCCCTCGGCCTGCTGGTGGAGAGCCACGAAGGGCGGCCGACCAAGGTCGAAGGCAACGAGCTCCATCCGTTCTCGGAAGGCGCATCGAGCGTGTGGGCTCAGGCCTCGATGCTCGACCTGTACGACCCCGACCGCTCGAAGTCCGTACGGTTCGGCGACGAGACGTCCTCCTGGGACGACTTCGTGGCCGCCTGGACCGAAGGCGACCTCGGCCCCGCCGCCGACGGCACGGGCTTCGCCATTCTCGCCGAGCCGTCCTCGTCGCCGACCCTGGTCCGGCTCAAGGGAGCGCTCCTCGACCGCTACCCGCAGGCGCGCTGGGTGACCTGGGAGCCGGTCAGCGAAGAGAACGCCGACCAGGGGACGGCGCTCGGCGCCGGTGAGCGCGTCCACGCGCTCTACCACCTGGACAACGCGAAGATCCTGCTGACCCTGGATTCCGACTTCCTCGGCACCGAGGGCGACAGCGTTCGCAACCTCCGCGGTTACTCCCGGGCCCGGCGCGTGAACGAGGACGGCGGCGGCAGCCCGCTGCGCCACTACACGGTCGACGGCGTCCATTCGGTGACCGCGGCGAACGCGGACCACCGCCTGCGGGTGCAGAGCGGCCGGGTCGCCGCCCTTGTCGCCCGCCTTGGCAACGCGCTCGCGGATCACGGCCTGGAACTGCCGCTCGACGCGGGCGCGCCCGCCGGCGACATCGACGACGCCTGGGTCGACGCGCTCGCGCGCGACCTCATCGCCCACCGGGGCGCCGGCCTGATCGTCGCCGGCAACCGCCAGCCGGCGGCCGTCCATGCCGCCGTCTACGCCCTGAACTCCGCGCTCGGCAACGCGGGGTCGACGGTGACGTACCACCGAACGCCCGACGGCGGCGGCTCGAGCGACGCAGACCTTGCCGCCCTGGCGTCGGCGATCCGGGAAGGCGCGGTCGACCGCCTGCTGATCCTGGGCGCAAACCCGGCCTACAGCGCTCCCGCCGACCTTGACTTCCCGGCGGCCCTCGAGAGCCTGGGCGACGCGGGCGCGGTCATCCACGTCGGCGCGTACCAGGACGAGACGAGCCGCTTCGCGCGCTGGCACCTGCCGCTCGCCCACTATCTCGAGAGCTGGGGCGACGCCCGCGCCACCGACGGCACGGCGAGCGTCGTGCAGCCTCTGATCGAGCCGCTCTACGGCGCGAAGAGCCTGGTCGAGGTGCTCGCCCTGGCAGCGACGAGCGAGTCCCGCGACGGCCGCGACCTGGTTCGCGAGACCTGGTCCGGGATCCTCGGCCTGCCGCTTGAGGAGGAGGCCGGGGAGGCCGTCGCCGCGGCGGCCGCGCCAGAGGCCGCGGCGGAAACCGAAGCGGCCCCGGACGGCGACGGCGAAGAAGGCGAAGCGGAAGAGGCCGTCCCGGTCGACCCGATGTCGCTGCCGTTCCCCGTCGCGCTCTCCGATTTCGAAGTCGCCTGGCGCAAGGTGCTGCATGACGGCCTGCTGGACGGCAGCGCCGCGCCGGCGGCCGATCTCCCCGCCATCGCCCCCGAGGACGGCGCAGCGGCGGTGCGGGCCGCGGGCGACGCCGCCCAGGTGATCGCCGCGGGCGACGACATGGAGATCGTCTTCCGCTGCTCTCCGGCGGTCCACGACGGTCGCTTCGCCAACAACGGCTGGCTCCAGGAGCTGCCGGACTCGATGACCAAGCTGACCTGGGACAACGCCGCCCTGATCAGTCCCGCCACCGCCGACGCGCTGGGGCTCGAGAACGAGGACCTCGTCACGGTGGCCTCCGGCGGGCGGGAGCTCGAACTGCCGGTCTGGCAGGTACCTGGACAGGCGGACAACACGGTCACGATCGACCTCGGCTACGGCCGCGACTTCACGGGCCGGATCGCGAGCGCCGCCAACCTGGAGGGCCACAGCCCCGGACGCAACGCCTATCTGCTGCGCACCTCGGAAGCGCCACATCTGGCCCGCGGCACGATCAGCCCGACCGGCGGCACCTACCCGCTGGCGCAGACCCAGGACCACCACTCGATGGAAGGGCGTCCGATCGTCCGCGAAGCCGATCTCGACTACTTCGAGGGGCATCCCGACTTCGCGACCGCTCACAGCGAGAAGCCGCACGAGAACTCGATGTGGGACGAGTGGACCTACCAGGACTCGCCGCAGTGGGGCATGACGATCGACCTGAACGCCTGCGTCGGCTGCAACGCCTGCATGATCGCCTGCCAGAGCGAGAACAACGTCCCGATCGTCGGCAAGGAACAGGTGATGGAAGGCCGGGAGATGCACTGGCTTCGCATCGACCGCTACTTCTCCGACGAGGGAGAGTCCGCCGGCATGCTCCGGGATCTGGTCCGCGACCTCCCGTCCGAGCCGCAGAC
Organism: Thermoanaerobaculia bacterium; assembly: GCA_022824725.1. GTDB lineage: Bacteria > Acidobacteriota > Thermoanaerobaculia > Multivoradales > Multivoraceae > Multivorans. Next base: position 4,322 of record JAJDZH010000326.1, read on the forward strand.
GAGCTTCCAGCCGGTGCCCTGCATGCAGTGCGAGAACGCGCCCTGCGAGCAGGTCTGCCCGGTCGCGGCCACGGTGCACGACAGCGAAGGGCTGAACGCGATGGTCTACAACCGTTGCATCGGCACCCGCTACTGCTCGAACAACTGTCCCTACAAGGTGCGGCGCTTCAACTACTTCAACTTCACCAAGGACACCCCCGAGGTGATGAAGCTGGGCAAGAACCCGGACGTCACGATCCGTTCCCGGGGCGTCATGGAGAAGTGCACGTACTGCGTCCAGCGAATCAGCCGGGCGAAGGTCGACGCCAAGCAGGACGGCCGGGGCCTGGCCGACGGCGACGTCGTCACCGCGTGCCAGCAAGCCTGCCCGGCCGAAGCGATTCGCTTCGGCGACATCACGGACGCGGCCAGCGGGGTCTCCCAGGCGAAGGCGAGCCCCCGCAACTACAACCTGCTCGACGACCTGCACACGAAGCCCCGGACGACCTACCTCGCGAAGATCCGCCACCCGAACCGCGACATCACGCCGGCGCCGCCGCCCGCCGAAGATCACGGCGACGGCGAGGACGCCGGCCACGGCGAGGACGCGCACTGATGCGAGGCCATCGGCTCCACGCCGCGGTCCTGGCCGCCGTCCTGCTGCTCCTCGGCTGCCGGGGCATGCCGTCGCCTTTTCCGCCGATCCACCCCAACCCGAACATGGACTACCAGGAGCGCTACGACCCGCAGGAGGCGAGCGCCTTCTTCTACGACGGCATGGCGATGCGCCAGCCGGTCGCGGGCACGGTGGCGCGTGGGCAGCTCGATGTCGACCACCGGCTCCTGTTCGGCCGCGACGACGAGGGCTACTTCCTGGAAGCCGCCCCCATCGCGGTCACCGACGACATCCTCGCCCGCGGTGAGGACCGCTACACCATCTACTGCCAGCCCTGCCACGACGAGCGCGGCACGGGCCAGGGCATCCTGTTCGAGCGCGCCGGCACCCCGACCGCCTCCCTCCACGATGAACGCATCGCCGCCTACAACGACGGCCGCATGTACGACGTGATCACGAACGGTGTCGGCTTGATGGCGGGCTACCGCTATCCGCTGACGGTCGAGGACCGCTGGGCGGTCGTCGCCTACGTCCGTGAGCTGCAGCAGGAACGCCGAACGATGCAGGCGGAGCGAGAAGCACGCCAGTAGCGCCCGGGGAACAGATGACCAGAAACAGGATCCTCTTCGGCATCGGCGTTCTCGCCTTCGTCTCCGTGATCGTCACGGTGCGTCTGGGCGGTTTCCTGGTGGACAACGAGTACCGCCAGCCGGACCGGCAGGTCGCCGCCCAGGAAGAGCTGGGCGAGGCCGAACTTGTGCCGCGCCAGCAGGGCATCGCCGACGAGCAGACCGCGGACGAAGCCGAAGCGAGGGCCAGGCCCTACGAGGAGGCCGAGTACCGCACGGTGCCCTTCGTCGGCAGCCGCGTGACCGTGTGGGTGCTGGCGCAGCTCCACCTGCTGTTCGCGGCGTTCGTCCTCGCGGTGCCGCTGTTCGCCTTCATCATCGAGTTCGTCGGCTACGTGAAAAAGGAGGAGCGGTACAACAAGCTGGCGTACGAGTTCACGAAGCTGCTCTCCGTCTCGTTCTCGATGACCGCCACCTTCGGGGCGTTCCTGACCTTCGCGTTGATCATCCTCTACCCGAAGTTCACGAACTACCTGATGCACATCTTCTCACCGACGTTCCTGCCCTACGTCCTGCTGTTCTTCCTGGAGGCGCTGTTCCTCTACAGCTACTACTACGGCTGGGGCAAGTTCGGGCCGAAGATGCACCTGTTCCTCGGTTTCATGCTGAACGTGGTCGGCACCGCGATCATGTTCATCGCGAACGCCTGGCTCACGTTCATGATGTCGCCGGGAACGCGGGGAGCGGACGAGAACGGCGACGGTGTCCCGGACTTCGTGTCCGCCGTCTCGGAGAGCGGCGCCCTGCTGAGCCTGCGGGACGCCTTCTTCAACTACACCTGGATGCCGATCAACATCCACCGGATCATCGCGAACGTGGCCTTCGGCGGCTCGATCGCCGCCGCCTACGCCGCCTTCCGCTACCTGCAGGCGAAGACGGACGAGGAGAGGGCCCACTTCGACTGGATGGGCTACGTGGGCAACTTCGTCGCCATCATCGCCTTCCTTCCCCTGCCGTTCGCGGGCTACTACCTGGCCGCCGAGATCTACGCCTTCAGCCAGACCCTGGGCATCCAGATGATGGGCGGCTCGTTCTCCTGGCTGTTCGTCCTCCAGGCGGCCCTCATCGGCAACCTCTTCCTGGGCGCGAACTACTACCTCTGGCTGGGGATGGGCCGCATGGAGGGAGGCGTCCACTTCCAGAGAGTCATCAAATGGCTGCTCATCGCGATCGCTCTGTGCTTCGCGGTCTGGGCGACGCCGCGCTACGCCATCTCGTCCGTATCCGAGATCGCAGCGATGGGCGGCAGCAGCCACCCGCAGCTTTCCTACCTGGGGCAGATGTCGGCCAAGAACACCGCGGTCAACATCCTGATCCTCTCGACCTACATGAGCTTCCTGCTCTACCGGCGGACGGGCAGGCAATCGATCCATCCGCACCGGAAACTGCTTACCCGCGCCCAGGCGATCGTCTTCTCCTCGGCGGCGGCGCTGGTCATCTTCTACGGCGTCTACGGCTACTACGTCGACGCGGCGACCCGCATCCGGTTCGCGATCCCGCAGGTCTACTCGGTGCTCGCCGCCCTGGTGGTGATCACGGTGATCGACCTGCCCTTGTACCGCAACGCCTCGCAGGCGGGCGAGACCAGATGGGGGAAGATCCCGGCGGTTTCGCAGTACGCGCTCATCTTCATCGCGCTCAGCTTCACCTGGCTGATGGGGCTGATGGGCTACGTCCGCTCCGGCCTGCGCCAGGAATGGCACGTGTACGGCGTGATCCTCGACACCTCCCCTGAGGCCTATACGCCCACCCTGGGCTTCGCGACCCAGGTCGTCTCCGTGACCGTCCTCATCTTCTTCGGCCTGATCGGCGTCGTCTTCTGGCTCAGCAGCCTCGGCGGCAAGAAGGACTGGGAACCCAGGACCGCCACTGGCGGCGGCAAACTCGAAGGCGGGCAGGCGGCATGAAGCTGAACGTCCCGATGCCGCTCCGGCTCGTCCTTCTGGTTCTGGGAACCACGGGCTTCTACATGTATCTCGGCCAGATGGTGCCGCAGAAGGAGTTTCATCCGCCACCGCCCGTCCTGATCAACGCCGAGATGACGACGGAGGACCTGGTGGTCGTCGGCGCGGAGTTGGCGAACGGCAAGGGGCAGTGCCTCGTCGGTTGCCACACGATCGGCCAGAGTGGCCCCATGCGGTTCCCGGACCTGGACGGCATCGGCGCCCGCGCCGCGACGCAGGTGGACGGACTGTCAGACCTGGAGTATCTCGCCCAGTCGCTCTACGAGCCGGCGGCGTTCATCGTTCCCGGGTTCGCTGACGGAATGCAGGCGATCAACCAGCCGCCCATCAACCTCTCCGACGACGAGATCAAGGCGGTGATCGCCTGGCTGCAGAGCCTGGGCGGTACGCCGAACGTGACCCTGGACACCGACCTCGGATACTGATCATGTTGGGACTCAACCTTCCCGTTGTCATCGTCCTGGCCGCGGTCGGCGGCGTGCTCGCCTGGCGCCGGGCCAAGACTCTCGTCTGGCTCCTCTACACCTGGGTCGCCCTGTGGGCTTTCTTCAAGTACGGCTTCGCCGTGCCCATCCCGCAGTCCGTGGCGACGATCTACCTCGGAATCACCGGGCTCGCCCTGGTCTGCTTCGCCTCCTCGAGCCGGGAACGGTTGTCGGAGACGGTCCAGCCGATCGTGCGGCTGATTCTCGAGCCCCGTTACCGCCTCGCCCTGGCCGGACTCCTCGTCGCCCTGCCGGCACTCGCCGCCTACAACGTCTACGCCGATCTGAACGTGCCGCTGGAGGCGCCCGGTTTCGGCCGGGAAGTCCATCCGGCCCCGCCGCCGGAGGTGACCGTGCACGACGAGACGGTCGACATGGCGACGGCCGAGAACCCGTACCTGCACTACAAGCACGACGATCCGGAGCTCTATGGCGAGCACCTGGAAAACGGCCGCCGGGTCTACTACGAGAACTGCTTCTGGTGCCACGGCGACGGCA
>JAJDZH010000412.1 GCA_022824725.1 Thermoanaerobaculia bacterium
CCTGGCGGTCCGGCAGGAGCGGCAGCACGGCCGACTTCTCGAGGATCGCGTAGCTGATCTCGACGCCGCTGAGCCCGGGCGTCGTCCGGCCGCGGTCGAAGACGGTGACGAAGCCGTCCTCGCCGACGATCACGCTGTCCCGGGTGTAGCCGTCGCGGTTCGCGTAGACGGTGATCTGGGCCGCCGCCCCGGACTCGACGTACGCCTGCCACATCCGGTCGAACTGCATCGGCCAGTAGTTGTCGCAGTAGAGGAGCAGGAACCGGTCGTCGAGCTGCTCGGCCGCGTCCTTGACGCGAAACGCGGTCAGGTCGTCCGGCGCCGTCACCCGGTGGCTGATCTCCATGCCGTAGGCCGAACCGTCGCCGAAGTGGTCGATCATCGCCTCGGCGCGGTAGCCGAGCAGCAGCAGGACGCGCTCGAAGCCCTGCTCGCGCAGCATGTCGACGACGTGGCCCAGGAATGGCTTGCCGTGAAACGGAATCAATGCCTTGGGCAGCGTGTCCGTCAGCGGCGCCAGACGGGTTCCCCGGCCGCCGGCCAGGATCACGGCCTGGGTGGGTCGGGTGAGCATCGTCGAATCGATGGTTGGCGCCTGGCTCGGCAGCACTCTCGGAGGCCGGCGCTTCGCGCCGGATGCCGGCGAGGGCGCCGGCGCACCCAGTGTGACCGAGGATTCCAGCCTATCGCCCGCAGGGCCGGCGAGGGCGCCGGCGCACCCAGTCCCTGCCGCCAACTGGCGAGACTACCTAACGACGAACGCGCTGGCCGGCGGGATCGACCATGGGTCGGATCGAGGCCTCGGCCGGAAAGCGGACGCCCGCCACCTCGATCTCGAAGCGGTCGGGCAGTGCGGGGAAGTCGGGCAACAGAGACATTCGGACGTAGCCGAGGCCGACGGCCGCTTCCAGGGTGTGGCCATAGTTCCCGGAGGTGACGTAGCCGGCGATCTCGTCTCCCAGCCAGATCGGTTCGTGGTGGTAGAGCAAGGGCCGCGGATCCCGGAGCCTGAACTGGACCAGGCGCTTCGCGACGCCGCTCTCCTTCTGCCTGAGCAGCGCCTCGCGGCCGATGAAGCCGCCGGGCTTGTCGAACCGGACGGCGAATCCGAGGCCCGCTTCGAGAGGCGAGTCCTGATCCGTGATGTCGTGGCCCCAGTGCCGGTAGGCCTTCTCGATCTGCAACGAGTCGAGGGCGTGGTAGCCGGCGTGGACGAGGTCGAACGCCTCGCCGGCCGCCACGATCTCGTCGTAGACGCCGGCCGCAAACTCCGTGGGGACGTAGAGCTCCCAACCGAGTTCGCCCACGTAGGTGATGCGCGATGCCCGCACCAGGCCGTAGCCCAGCTCGATTTCGCGGCTGGTCGCGAACGGGAACGCCTCGTTGGCCAGGTCCGCCGGCGTCAGGGACTGCAGGAGTGCGCGCGCGTTCGGCCCCATCAGGGAGATCACGCCCAGCGCCGAGGTCACGTTCACGAGCACGCAGTGCGCGTCGCTCGGGATGTGCGCCTTGAGCCAGTGGAAGTCCCGCACTTCGCTCGTGGCGGCGGTGACGATCAGGAAGCTGTCTTCCGCGAGACGCGTCACCGTGAGATCCGCTTCGATGCCGCCGCGCTCGTTTAGCCACTGGGTGTAGACGATCCGGCCGAGCGGCACGTCGACGTCGTTGGCGCAGACCCGGTTGAGCACCCCGGCGGCATCCCGGCCCTCCAGGCGGAACTTCGCGAACGACGACTGGTCGAACAGTCCCACGTTCTCGCGCACGGCCCGATGTTCGGCGGCCGAGTACTCGAACCAGTTCTGGCGCCCGTAGCTGTACCCGTAGCGGGCGGGTACGCCCCTGGGCGCGTACCAGTTCGGCCGCTCCCAGCCTGCGAGCTCCCCATGGCAGGCGCCGGCCGCCTCCAGGCGGTCGTACAGCGGCGAGCGACGCACGCCCCGCGCCGTCTCGAACTGGCGATACGGGTAGTGCATCGCGTAGAGAAGACCCAGACTCTCGGAGACCCGTTCGCGCAAGTACTTGCGGTTGCCTTGGAATGGCAGGTTGCGGCGCACGTCGACTTCCCAGAGGTCGGCAGGCGGATGCCCTTCGAGAATCCACTCGGAAACGACCTTGCCGATCCCGCCGGCGGACTGGATGCCGATCGAGTTCAGGCCGGCCGCGACGAAGCAGTTCTCGCATTCGGGCGCCTGGCCGACGTGGTAGCGGACGTCCGGCGTGAAGCTCTCCGGGCCGCAGAAGAAGTGCGCGACATCGGCCGACTGGAGGGCCGGCATGCGCTCCCTGGCGCCGCGCAGCAACGGCTCGAAGTGCTCGTGGTTGACGGCGATCTCGTCGAAGCAGAAGTCCTCGGGGATGCCGTCCATGCCCCAGGGCCGCGCCTTCGGCTCGAAGACGCCGACGATCAGCCTGCCCGCGTCGTGCCGGAAGTACGAGATCGCGTCGTAGTCCCGCACGACGGGCATGTGCGCGTCGAGTCCATCGACGGAGTCGAAGCGGACGTAGTAGTGCTCGCAGGCGTGCAGCGGGACGTTCACGCCGATGGAGGCGGCCAGCTCCCGGGTCCACATGCCGGCGCAGAGGACGACGCAGTCGGCATCGATGTCCCCCTGCTCCGTGGAGACGCCGACCACACGCCCGGCGGCGGTGCGAACGGCGGTCACCGGCGCCTCCTCGACGATCCGGGCGCCGGCGGCACGGGCGCCCGCGGCCAGCGCCAGCGTGACGTCCGTCGGGTTCGCGTAGCCGTCGCCGGGAATGTGCAGCCCGCCCAGCAGGTCGGACGTCTCGAGCAGCGGCACCCGTTCCCCGATCGTCTTCGCCGTGACCACGTCGACCTGCAGCCCGACCACCTTCGCCAGCGACGCGCCGCGCTGGAGTTCCTCGAAGCGCTCCGGGTCGGCGGTGACCGAGAGAGAGCCGCAGCGGCGATAGCCCGTCCGCTGTCCGGTTTCCTTCTCCAGGCGAGCGTAGAGCTCGCTCGTGTAGCGGGCGAGGTTCGTCATCGCGACCGACTGCCGCAATTGGCCGAGCAGGCCGGCGGCATGCCAGGTCGTGCCGGAGGTGATCCGCCGGCGCTCGAGCAGCAGCACGTCGGAGCGCCCGGAACGCGCAAGGTGGTAGGCAACCGAACAGCCGATCACGCCGCCGCCGATGACGATCACGCCCGCGCGGCGCGGCAACGAGGGCTGCGCCGCGGAGCCCGGCGCGGCGGCTGGAGTCATGGTCGTGCAGCGTACTCCAGCGGCCGCAGCGCATTCGTCCTCCCGGCGGGCCGCTCCGCCACCGGCTGCTAGTCTCCGACGGGTTGCCATGCGATGTTGCCGCCCGCAAGCGCTGGCCCTCCTTCCACTTGCAGCGCTGGTGCTCGCCTGCGGCGCCGGCCCCGAGCCGTCGACCGAGGCCGCGGCCGAACCGCCGCGGCGCGTCTTCCTGATCACGGTCGACACGCTGCGCGCCGACCACCTGGGCTGGCACGGCTATCCGCGCGACACGAGCCCGCGGCTCGACGAGTGGGTCGAAGGCGGAATCGTCTTCGAGCGGGCGATCGTCCAGTGGCCGAAGACCGGACCGTCCTTCGCCTCGATGTTCACCAGCCTCTACCCTCACACGACGGGACTGATCAACCGGGCCGCGCAGACGATCCCCGACGACTACCTCGCGCTGCCGGCCTGGTTCCAGGAGCGCGGCTACACGACGGCGGCCGTGATCTCCAACCCGGTGCTGAGCCAGGAGCTCGGCTGGGGCCGCGGCTTCGACCACTACGAGCAGACCTGGGTCGACCAGGCGACTCTCGACGCCGTCGACGAACTGCCGGTCGAGCAGCGGCCGATGGCGTTCCGGCGCCATGTGTGGGCCGATCGCGTGAATGAACTCGCACTGCCCCTGCTCGCCTCGCTGGCCTCGGAGGAACGGTTGTTCGTCTGGCTGCACTACACCGACCCGCACGCCCCTTACCTGCTCCAGCCCGGAACCGGGAACCCGTTTCTCGACGACGAG
>JAJDZH010000093.1 GCA_022824725.1 Thermoanaerobaculia bacterium
GTTCGGCCGCAAGGCGACGGCGGCGTACCTCGCGACGGTGATCTTCGGAAGCATCGCCTTCGCTCTCCTCTTCGAGTGGCTGATCGGCGGCACGACGCTCGGAGGACTCGGCACGCACGAGCACGGGGACGGCTGGTGGGCTGTCGCCTCCGCAGCGCTGCTCGTCGCGCTGTTCGCCTGGTTCGCCGCCCAGGAGTTCCGCCGCTGGCGGCGGAACGCGAGGGCGGACCGGTGGGCCGCCGAACAGGTGGCGGCCGGCGAACCAGGCGGCAGGGCCGTGGAGATCGCCGTGACCGGAATGACCTGCGGCCACTGCGTGGAAACGGTCGAGTCCGCCCTGCTCGCCTCGCCCGGAGTGCAGGCTGCCCGCGTCGATCTCTCGGGCGGCACCGCGACGATCTGGGGAGCGGCGTCCGCCTCCTCCCTCAAGGCGGCCGTCCAGGACGCGGGCTTTGGAACCCCCTGAGCCCTCCGGCGCGCCCCGAGAACACCGCCCGTTTGCACGCGAAGCCTCCCGGACATAATCTTCGCGCGCAGACATGAAAGCCCCAAGCTGATGAAGGCTGGCGTCGTACGCGAGACGCACCCGGGAGAGCGCCGGGTCGCCCTGGTCCCCGAGAGCGTCGCCCGAATCAACGCCAAGGGTGTCGACTTCCTGATCGAAGCGGGTGCCGGCGAGGCAGCCGGCTTCAGCGACGACGCGTACCGCGAGGCCGGCGCCGAGATCGCCGCGACGGCCGGCGAGGTCCTGTCCTCCGCCGATCTCGTGGTCCGCGTCCAGGCGCCCGAAGCGAACGAGATCGAGGCGTCGAAGGCGGGCGCGGCGGTTATCGGCCTGCTCTTCCCCCTGACCGCCGGACCGATCGTGCGGCAGTTGCGGGACGCGAAGCTGACCGCCATCGCGCTCGACCGGATTCCCCGCGTCACGCTCGCCCAATCGATGGACGTCCTGAGCTCCCAGAGCACGGTCGCCGGCTACCGCGCCGCGGTGCTCGCGGCCTACCGCCTGCCCCAGTTCTTCCCGTTGCTGATGACGGCGGCCGGACGCATCGACCCGGCCCGCGTCCTGGTCTTGGGCGCGGGCGTCGCCGGACTGCAGGCGATCGCCACCGCGCACCGGCTGGGCGCCGTGGTCGAGGCCTACGACGTCCGCGCCGTGGTCAAGGAGCAGGTCGAGAGTCTGGGCGCCAGCTTCGTCGAGGTCCCCGCGATCGAGGACGCCGAAACGGAGGGCGGCTACGCCCGCGAGGTCTCGGAGGAGAGTCAGCGGCGGGCGAACGAAGTGATCGCCGAGCGTCTGCGCTCGACCGACGCCTGCATCACGACGGCGCTGATTCCGGGGCGGCCCGCGCCGCGCCTGATCACGGCCGAGATGGTCGAGGGGATGCCCCACGGTTCCCTCGTCGTCGACCTGGCGGCCGAACAGGGCGGCAACTGCGAGCTGACGAAACCGGGCGAAGAGGTCAACGTGAACGGCGTCACCGTGCTGGGCCCGCTCAACCTGGCCAGCGACCTGGCGGCCGACGCCAGCCGCATGTTCTCGCGCAACACCGAGAAGCTCGTGCTCTATCTGCTCGCCGACGGCGAGTTGAGCTTCGACTTCGACAACGAGATCGTCAAGGGCTGCGTCGTCACCCACGACGGCGAGATCGTCGACGAACAGGTCGCCGAAGCACTGGCCTGACCCCACCCGTCACGGCCTGAACCCCGCGCAAGGAGGAGCAACCGAAATGCTCGAGATCTTCCTTGGGCTGTACATCTTCATGCTCGCGGCCTTCGTCGGCTACGGCGTGATCAAGGGTGTACCTGCCCTGCTCCACACTCCGCTGATGGCGTTCACGAACGCGATCTCCGGTATCTCTCTGGTCGGCTCCCTGGTCGCCGCCGGCGCTCACTACAACGACGTGAGCACCGTCCTCGGCGCGATCGCCGTGCTCTGCGCGACGATCAACGTCGTCGGCGGTTTCTGGATCACGGACCGCATGCTGCGGATGTTCAAGAAGCAGGACCCGAAGGCTGACGCGGCGGGAGACGCCGCATCGTGATCAGCCAGGTCGAGACGCTCTACCTGATCGCGTCGTTCCTGTTCATCCTCGGGCTGCGCGGCCTGACCGCGGCCCATACGGCCCGGCGCGGGTTGATCTTCGCCGAGCTGGGCATGGGGTTCGCCATCTGGGGCACCCTGATCCACCCGGACATCACCCGCCACCTGGACGACATCGGCTGGTTCCAGACCTACAAGTGGATCCTGCTCACCTTCTTCATCGGCAGCGCGATCGGCATCGCGATCTCCGCGCTCATCCCGATGACCCGGATGCCCGAGCGGATCGCGCTCTCCCACGCCTTCGGCGGACTCGCCGCGGCGCTGGTCGGCGTCTCCGAGTACTACCGCGAGCAGGTCGTCGCCGGGCACATGGACCACACGACGATGGGCGCGATCGGCTTCGAGGTGCTGTTCGGCGGATTGACCTTCACCGGCTCGCTGATGGCCTTCGGCAAGCTCTCGGGCCTCATCCCGGGTCGCAACATCACCTGGCCGCTCCAGAACCAGAGCAACATCCTGATGTTCGGGGGCACCTTCGTGCTCCTCGTCCTGGTCACGATCGACCCGTCGAACCAGGTCCTCTTCTACGCCATGGCGGCGATGCCGCTGCTGCTCGGCATCCTGTTCGTGGCGCCGATCGGCGGCGCCGACATGCCGGTCGTCATCACCCTGCTCAACTCCTACGCCGGCCTCGCCGCCTCGGCGACCGGATTCGCGCTGGACAACAACGTCCTGATCATTGCCGGCGCCATCGACGGCGCCTCGGGCTTCATCCTCTCCGTCGTCATGAGCAAGGCGATGAACCGCTCGTTCCGCAACGTCCTGTTCGGGGCCTTCGGCAAAGTCGACGAGGAGGACGCCGCGATGGCCTCCGCGGGCGGCGAACGCGTCCAGGAAGCCTCGGTCGGCGATGCCGCGATGCTGCTCTCGGGCGCCGGCTCCGTCATCGTCTGCCCCGGCTACGGCATGGCCGTCGCCCAGGCCCAGCACGTCGTCGGCGAGCTGGCCGAGATTCTCGAAGCGAACGGGACCCAGGTCCGCTACGCCATCCACCCCGTCGCCGGCCGCATGCCCGGCCACATGAACGTCCTGCTAGCCGAGGCGAAGATCCCCTACACCGCGCTGATGGAACTCGAGGAGATCAACGAGGACTTCAAGAACACCGACGTCGCCCTCGTCGTCGGCGCCAACGACGTCGTGAACCCGGCCGCCAAGCACAACCCGGCCAGCTCGATCTACGGCATGCCGGTGCTGAACGCCGACCTGGCCAGGTCCTGCATCGTCCTGAAACGGTCCATGCGGCCGGGCTTCGCCGGCATCGAGAACGAGCTCTTCTTCGCGACGAACACGGTGCTGACCTTCGGCGACGCGAAGGACACGCTGGAGAAGGTCGTGGACGCGCTGCGGTGACGAACCAGATCGGGAGCCGTGACTGTCCCTGAGACTCGCGTCACGGCCGGAAGGGTTCGGCCATCCCCATCAC
>JAJDZH010000394.1 GCA_022824725.1 Thermoanaerobaculia bacterium
GTCGAGGCGATCCTGGAGCGGGCCGGGGAACTCGACGAGCAACTGATCCAGTCGCGGAGCCGCGTCTCCCAGGACGCGCTGAACTTCCAGCCCCGGATCGACAACCAGTACGCGTACCTCTACACTCACGTCTTCGGCAACACCGCCCGGCCGACCGCCGGCGCACGCCGTCGTTTCGAGGATCTCGAGGCCGAGCTCCTGCCGATCCTCGAGGCCGTATCCGGGTTGACCGGACCGCAGCTTGAAGAACTGAACCGGCGAGCCCGGGAGCTGGCGGTCCCCGCCGTTCAGCCGCCGGCCAGCCGATAAGCAGAACTCCCGTAGCGCAATCGTCCGATGCCGCGACACCACCTTCCGCGCGGCGCCGTCGCGCTGATCGCCCTCCTTGCGGCCGGCAACGGCATCGCGGCGGCGCAGGTCGAGACGCGGAGCGATCGTCCGCGGCTACAGGCGATGCGTCTCGCGCAGGCGCCGGTCATCGACGGCGACGTCCTCGGCGAGGAGCTCTGGCTTGATGTCGATTTCGGCACCGGCTTCCAGCAGGTGGAGCCGTTCGAAGGCGAACCGGCGAGCGAACGCACCGAGGTGCGGATCGCCTTCGACGACGCCGCCCTCTACATCGCCGTCATCTGCTTCGACCGGGCCGCCTCCTCCCTGGCGATCTCCGACAGCCGCCGCGACGCCAGGCTCCAGGACGAGGACAGCTTCCGCGTCATCCTGGACACCTTCGGCGACCGGCAGAACGGCTTCGTCTTCGGCACGAACGTCGGGGGAATCCAGTACGACGGCCAGTTCACGAACCAGGGCCGCGGCGGCGGAGGGGGTTCCTCTCGCAGCTTCAGTTCGGGCGGCGCCAACCTGGACTGGGACACGTCCTGGACGGTGAGAACGATGAGCGGCGAGTACGGCTGGAGCGCCGAGATGGCGATTCCCTTCCGCAGTCTCCGGTACGGATCGGGCCGCGCGATCTGGGGCCTGAACTTCGAGCGCAACATCCGGCGCAAGAACGAAACGGCGTTCTGGGCCCATCTCGGCCGCCAGCACGACCTGTTCCGGGTGTCGGAAGCCGGACACCTGGTCGGCGTGGAACCGCCCCGCCAGCGCAATCTCCAGTTGACTCCGTACGTCCTGAGCTCGGCCCGCGACTACGTGAAGGGCAGCACCGACGACAGCGAATTCGGCATGGACCTCAAGTACGGCGTCACCCCGAGCCTGACGCTTGACTTGACCGTCAACACGGACTTCGCCCAAGTGGAAGCCGACGATCAGCAGATCAATCTCGACCGCTTCAGCCTGTTCTTCCCCGAAAAGCGGCCCTTCTTCCTGGAGAACTCCGGTCTCTTCCGCGTCGGCGGCCGGTCCTCGTTCCGGGGCGGCACGGAACTCTTCTTCAGCCGGCGGATCGGCCTGAGCGGCGGCATGCCCGTGCCGATCCTCGGCGGCGCCCGCCTGTCCGGCAGGGCCGGTGGATTCAACGTCGGTTTCCTGAACATGCAGACGGATGACCTGGGGGACATCCACGGCAACAACTTCACGGTCGCGCGGCTTGGCCGCGAGTACCGCAACCGGAGCCGGGCCGGCGTGTTGGTCGTCAACCGCCAGGGCACCGGCTCGCTGGCGCCGGACGGTGACCACAACCGGACCTACGCCGTCGACGGCCAGATCGGCATCGGGCAATTCACGGACGTCTCGGGCTGGGCGGCTCGAACGGAAACCCCCGGCCTCACTGGCCGGGACCATGGTTTCGGCCTCGACGGCGGCTACAGTTCCCCGTTCTGGCGCTGGCGTCTCGGCTATGCCGAGATCGGCGAGGACTTCAACCCCGAGGTCGGTTTCCTCAGCCGCTCCGGCTACCGCCAGCTCAACGGCTACATCCGGCGCCGCTTCCGCCCGGCGGGCGAGGGCCGGGTCAAGGAGTTCGGCCCGCGCATGTTCTACGACGGCTTCTGGAACTTCGACGGCTACCAGGAAACGCAGCGCTACTCCGTCGGCGGCGAAGTCGAGTTCCGGAACGGCGCGCAGATCAGCCTCTCCGCCGGCGGTCGCTACGAGGGGCTGCTCGAGCCCTTCACGCTCGCCGGCATCGTGAACGTGCCGGCCGGGGAGTACGACGACCACGGCTTCTTCCTGTTCATGAACACGAACCGGGGCCGGGCCGTGAGCCTCTTCACCAGAGTCCAGGGCGGAGGCTTCTTCGGCGGCAACCAGCTCGTGCTGGATCCCTCCCTGAGCATCCGCCTCGGCGACTACCTGACGTCCGAGCTGAGCTGGTCCTACAACGACATCGACCTCCCGATGGGCGCCTTCAAGACTCACCTGGGACGCCTCCGCGTCACCTACGCTTTCAGCACCAGCCTGCTCCTCCAGGCCCTGATCCAGTACAACGATCTGACCCACAGCGTGAACACGAACGTCCGCTTCAGTTGGCTGAACGAAGCGAACAGGGGGCTGTTCGTCGTCTACAACGAGATCTCGGAGTTCGGCGTGCTCGGCCTGGATACCCCGGACCGGAGCCTGGCGGTCAAGTTCAATCGTACCTTTGACGTCTTCCGCTAGCGGCAAGCCGCCCCGCCTCGCCAGCCCCCACCGCCCCGGACGCAGCGTCGTCATGGCGCGCCGGGGGATGGTCGCCACATCCCACCCCGCCGCCACCCTGGCCGGGCTCGACATGCTGCGGGCCGGCGGCTCGGCGATCGACGGCGCCGTCGCGGCGGCAGCGATGCTGGCTGTCGTCGAGCCGATGATGACGGGGATCGGCGGCGACGCCTTCCTGCTGTACTACCTGGCCGATCCCGACGGCGGCCGCGGCGACCTCCTGGGCCTCAACGGAAGCGGTCGCTCGCCGCTGGCGCTGAAGCGAACCGACATCGCCGCACCGGCGATCGATCCGGATTCCTGGCCGGCCGTGACCGTTCCCGGCGCGGTCGATCTCTGGCAGACCGCGCACCGGCGCTTCGGACGCCTCCGTTTCGCCGATCTGCTCGGGCCCGCGATCGAAACCGCCGAAGCGGGCTTCCCGGTCAGCGAGCGCGTCCAGTCGATGTGGCGAGCCTGCGTCCCGCGACTCCGCGGCGACCGCGCGGCGGCGGAGCACTACCTCGCCTCTGGCGAGGCGCCC
>JAJDZH010000185.1 GCA_022824725.1 Thermoanaerobaculia bacterium
GCGGGAGTGCTCTCGATGTTCATGAACAACATCGCGGCGACCGCGGTGTTGATGCCGGCGGTGGCGAGCCTCGGCAGGCGTGCGCACCTGCCGCCGTCCCGGTTGTTTCTGCCGCTGGCGTTCGGGGCCATCCTCGGGGGCACCGGGACCCTGGTCGGTACGCCGCCGAACATCCTGGCGGCGGCGATGCTGCGGGATCGCGGGCTCGAGCCCTTCGGGCTCTTCGACTTCACGCCATTCGGCCTGGTGTTGCTGCTCGGCGGCGTGGTCTTCATGCTCACTCTGGGTCGTCGCCTGCTGCCCGGTCGCAGAGCAGCGACATCCGGCCGCCAGTCGGAACTCGCGGATCTCTACGGCCTCCACGAGGGGCTGTTCTCGATCCGCATTCCGCCGGCTTCACAGCTCGATGGAGCGACCCTGCGCGAAACCCGTCTGGGCACCACCCTGGGCGTACAGCTTCTCGGCATCGCGCGAGGAGAAGACTGGCGGTTGGCGCCCAAGGACGACATGCGTCTGCTCGCCGGCGACGAACTGGTCGTGCAGGGCGACGCGGAGGAAGTGCAGCAGATGCTGCGGCTCCAGGGCGTGGATGTGGGCTCCGCCACGACCCTCGGCACCGCGACGACGGGGGAGATCGGTGCGCCGGACGCGGGAGTCACCGCGCTCAGAGCGCGGGTGGCCTCCGCTTCGCCCCTGGTGGGAAGCACGCTGGCCTCGACGCGCTTCCGCGAGCGTTGGCGGGTGTTCGTGATCGCGGTGGAACGGGACGGGGAAGTTCACGTCGACCGGCTGGGCAGTCTGCTGCTCGAGGAGGGAGACCTGCTCTACGGCCTGTTCGGTGGTGACGCGCCTGAGATCGCGGCCGACGTGCTGGGGATCGAAGAGACGGGCGCCGCCGCCCTGGACCGGCTCGAGGACCAACCCCTGCTCGTCATTCGAGTACCGGAGAACTCGGCGCTTCTGGCCAGCGGCGCCGGCGTCGAGTGGATGGGCCGCTTGATGGAACTGACCGTGGTCGCGGTCGAGCGGGGCGACGAGGTGCTCTGGGGACCCGGCCCCCAGGTCCGCTTCGAGGCTGGAGACCAACTGTTCGTGAAGGGAAGGGAGCGTCGGCTGCGCGCTCTGCTGCGCATGGGCGGAGTCGAGTTGACCGCGGGGGTGTCCGCGCCCACGTTCGAGTCGGAGGAGGTGGGCATGGCGGAGGCCACGCTGGCGCCCCGGTCCGGACTCGCGGGGCGGAGCCTCGAGGAAATCGCGTTCCGCGATCGCTACGGCGTGCAGGTGCTCGCGATCTGGCGCGAGGGAAAGGCCATTCGCAGCGGCCTGGCCCAGCTCGCGCTGCGAGTCGGTGACGCGTTGCTGCTGCAGGGACGGCGGGGACGGCTCGGTCTGCTCTCCCGGGAACGGGATCTGGTCGTTCTCTCGGATGTCGCGGAGGAGCCGCGTCGTCTGAAGAAGGCGCCGTACGCCGTCGGTTGCCTTGCCCTGATGATAGGTCTGGTCGTGACGGGGATCGCGCCGATTCAGGTCGCCGCCTTCGCCTCGGCGAGCCTGATCGTTCTCTGCGGCGCGCTGACGATGGAGGAGGCGTACCGGGCGGTCGAGTGGCGGGCGATCTTCCTGGTCGCGGCGATCCTCCCGGTTGGGTCCGCGATGGAGAGCAGCGGCACCGCGGCTCTGCTGGCGAGCAGCGTGATGGACGTTGCCGGCCCGGCGGGGCCGTACGCGGTGCTGGCGGCGCTGGTTCTGCTCTCGAGCCTGCTCAGCCAGTGTCTCGACGGTGCGCCGGCGGTCGTGCTGCTGACGCCGGTCGTGCTGGAGGCGGCTTCGGGCCTCGGCCTTTCGCCGTACCCGCTGATGATGGGCGTGGCGCTGGCGGCTTCGGCGGCGTTCATGACGCCGTTCAGCCACAAGGCGAACCTGCTCGTCATGGGCGCCGGCGGCTACCGCAGCATGGACTATCTGCGCGTCGGTACGCCGCTGACCGTCGTGCTGCTGGCCGCGATCGTGTGGATGGTGCCGCTGATCTTCCCGTTCTGACGGGTCGGGTATCATTCTCGCTTCGTCCCTTTGAACCTCGACCGAAGGTCGGGAGGTCCTCATGGTGTCACCGAACGAACGAGCTCTCCGTTTCCTGGCCGTCGCCGCCTTTGGCCTGATGGTCGCGGCCTCCGCCGCCGCCCAGACCACGGGCGACATCCGCGGCCAGGTCCGCGACGCGAACGGCGACGGCCTGCCCGGCGTGATGGTCACGGCGACGATCGAGGACCGCGGCGTGTCGCGGACCACGATCGCCGGTGTCGGCGGGAACTTCGTCATCTCGTCGCTCCAGGTCGACAACTACGTCGTGACCGCGTCGCTCGACGGTTTCCGGGACCACCGGGTCGAGAACGTGCGGGTCAGCATCGCCGCCACGGTCAACCTGGAAATCGAACTCGGCTTGATGGCGGTGGAGGAGGAGGTCACGGTCACCGCGTCGCCGATTCTCGACGTGACGAGTTCCAGTGTCGGCACCAGCTTTACGGCGGACTTCATCGACGACCTGCCGACCGACCGGAACTTCTGGGACCTGGTCGCGGTGGCGCCCGGGATCAGCCAGGCCTCCGAGGGGAGCACTTCGCTGAGCGCCTTCGGTTCGAGCACCGCCTCGAATTCCTGGCGGATCGACGGCCTGGACACGACCTCCTCGGACACGGGTCGCGCGTTCTGGTGGACGAACCCCGCGATCATCGAGGAGGTGCAGGTGCTGGGGATCGGCGCCCCGGCCGAGTACGGCAGCATGTCGGGGGCGGCGATCAACATCGTGACCAAGTCCGGCACGAACGAGTTTTCCGGCACGGTCGACTGGTTCCACATGAACGACGGTCTGACGGAAGAGAACGCCGAGATCGACGACATCCCGTTCCATCGCGAGGAGTTCGACGACCTGACGGGCACGCTCGGCGGTCCGCTGGCGCGGGACAAGGCCTGGTTCTTCGCCTCCATTCAGACCACGGACGACGCTTACACCGAGCCGGGGGTCGATCCGTCCTTCCCGACCGCCTACCCGACGGTGCGCTCCGACATCAAGTTGAACGTGGCCTTCAACGACAGCAACCTGATGGAGGCGAAGTACCACTACGAGGACTACGACTTCGTGTTCGCCGAGCCGAACACGACGCCGGACGCCATCGCGACCGAGTACGGCAACAACCCGGCGTGGGGCCTCCAGTTCCAGTCGGTTCTGACTCCGAACGACTACCTCGAGGTCCTCTACACGGGCTACAGCAGCGACGACAACCTGCTGTCGGCGACGGGCAGCACGGCCGCACCGTACACGGACTATTCGCCGGCCGGCGGCGGTCCGCCCGAGTCCAGCGGTAGCCCCGGCTACACCTACATCTGGCTGCTCGGCCGTGATCAGTTGGACGTCAAGCTGTCCCACCACGCCGACGATCTTCTGGGCGGCGACCACGACTTCAAGTTCGGTGTCTCGTACGGGACCGGCACTGGCGACACGCGGACGGGTGGCGGCCCCAATGGTGTCTACTTCTACCGTTACGAGTACACCCCAGGCTACGCCTACTACTACCGCGTCACTGCCCGGCCGTTCTACTACGGCGCCGAGACCGCGGTGGTCTCGGCCTTCGTCGACGACTCCTGGCAGGTGAACTCGAACCTGACCCTCAACGTCGGCGTGCGTTACGACCAGCACGGCGGCGACATTCCGGACTACCCGATGCTGAACCAGGACTGGAGCCCCACCACCGAGATCATCCCCGGGGTCAAGGACGTGACCGACTGGTCGCTCGTTTCGCCGCGGATCGGGATGGCCTACCAGATCGGCGACCGGCAGGTTCTTCGCGCCTTCTACGGCAAGTTTTTCGATGGGGACGTGACCGGAAACTGGTATGCGCCGCCGCCGAATCCGCCGGCCTACGTCACCGAGTATGGGCCCTCACTGGACGGTCCCTGGACCTACTCGCGCACGTTCGAGTACCACGGGAATCTGTTCCATCCGGACCTCAAGCCACCCGAAACGGACCAGTTCACCCTGGGCTGGGAGCGGCGCCTGGGCGACAACTACACCTTCGGGATTCAGGGAATCTACAAGGAGGCGAAGAATCTGATCGGCTGGGAGATCCTGGACGACGGCGTCTACGAGAATGTGCCGTGGACAAACCCGTTCAGCGGCGAAACGGAGCAGTTGTTCAGCGTCATCGAGCAGCCGACAACGCGCAAGGGCAACGGGCCGGGCCCTGGCTCCAAGGCGCCGGGTAGGAGCTACGACCAGCAGTACGAGGGCGTGGTGCTCTCCTTCAACAGGCGCTACAGCGAAGGTTGGAGCTTCCAATCGTCATACACATGGTCGGACTCGACTGGTTTCATTCCACGCCCCTTGCTCCAATCCCAGGGAAGCCCTTTCTACACGTCCACCGACGGCCGAGACCCGAACAACTGGATCAATGCCGACCAGGCCCTGCAGAACGACCGTGAGCATGTACTCCAGTTCCAGGGCAGCTTCGAGTTGCCGTGGAAGGTCCAGGGCAGCGCGACCTACAGCTTCATGTCGGGCAAGCCGTACAGTCGCCAACTGGTGATCGGGGGTCGAAGTTCGGCTGCGCCGCTCGAGCAGGGCGGCCAGCGGATCATCGCTGTGCCGGCCAGTGACGACACGCGGTTGCCGGACCAGAACAACTTCGACCTGTCCTTCGGCCGCAGGTTCGACGTGGGGGAGTTGCAACTCAAGCTCGACCTTCAGGTGCTGAATGTCTTCAACGAAGACACCCACGACTGGTGGGAGACCCTGCAAGTGCCGACGGACGAGGTGTACGTGCCGAGCGGCTACCTCTTCCCGCGGCGGGTCATGATCCGCTTCGGGCTCGAGTTCTAGCTGGAGGCCATGGCGTGGTAGAGGTCGGAATCGCCCTCGACGCGCATCAGGCCAACGTCGCTCGCTAGCCAGAGGTTCCGCTTCAGGTGATAGGCAAGCAAGTGAAGTTCGTGGTCCGCTAGCAGTCGGCCGCCGAAGCGGGAGCGTAGAGTCAGGTAGCTGAGGAACCGGAGGGGCGAGTCGAGCATCTCTGTCATTGCGTCGAGGGCGAACACGTCCGTCACGATGGGCGCCACGATTCCTTGGGTTGTCTTCGCGTCGAGGAGTTGGTGCGATTGGAAGGAGAGTGCGGGGTAGTGATCCGTGAGGAGCGTTACAGGAAAGACCGTCCGCGGGTCCTCGACGAGCGAGACCGGGGAACGGGTCGAGCCGGGACCGGACCTGTTCCAGCAGCTGCTCGATCCGGGCGATCGTCTTTGCCCGATCCAGCGCCGGAGCGTCAGGGACGCGGCCCGCATAGCGGAACCGGACCGCGTAGGGCGTCAGTTCGACGAGAGCGCTGAGATCGATCGCTGGAGTCTGGCGGGCGGTCAGCACACCTCCAGCAGTTGAGCGATGTCATGAGTGATCGGGTACGTCTCGCCGAGGAGCGCGATCCAGGCCTTGACCAGTTTCTCGGTGGCCTGCTGCGCCAGGAAGCCGGCGATCTCGTCGGCGAAGACCTCCTCGTCCGTCATGCCACGCAGCGCGGAAAGATCCCGCTCCGCAGCTTCGAGGAGGACCTTGGCGCACTTAGGGTCGCCCATAGAGAACCTTGCCCTCGCGGAGAGCCCGCGCGACGACGTGGTTCAGCGAGTCCCGCCAGTAGTCGACTTCGTCCCGCGCGTAGAGCAGGATGTCGGTCGGGACCGGGAAACGAGCCAGTCGTTTGCTTAGTTGCACGGACTGGGCGTCGCGCTTCCCTACGGTGTTGAAGGGCTCCGACTGGATGACCAGGAGATCCACGTCGGACTGGTGCTCCTGGTCGCCGCGGGCCTGGGAGCCGAAGAGGATCACCCGCTCGGGACTCACTTCGTCGACGATCGCGTCGACCATCCGAGCGAGTGTCGCGGCGGTGACCTGGGGCATCTCGTCCCCTACCGACCGTGGTACAGCGTCGCGTCCTCGGTGTGCAGGCCTCGCGGGTCGTCGCGGTTCGACTTGTAGAGGCTGCCCTCGGCGTCGACCAGGTCGTCCCTGAAGATCGCCTTGTCGACGGCGACGTCGGCCGGGCAGGAGATCTCGATCAGGTTGCCGGCCGGGTCGCGGATGAACATCTGCATCGCGCCGTCGGGCAGGCGTCGCACCTTGCCCCAGGGTGAGGTGTCGATCGCTTCGAGCTCGCGCATGCGGAAGAAGATCGAGTCGAAGTCGTCCACCTGCAGGCAGAGGTGGCCGCGGAAGGAGGCCTGGTCCTCCCACTCGGTCACGTGAAGCTGCTGCTCCTCGTTGATCTTGAAGAACTGGGCGGGGAAGTCGAGGTTGAACGTCGGCAGCGGTTCGAGCCCGAGCTCGTGCTCGTAGAAGGCGCAGGCCTTCTCCAGGTCGTCGACGACGACCGTCGCGTGTTGGATTTGCAGCACGTTCGCCATGTGGTCCTCCCGCGATCCCGGGGTCAGCGGATCAGCGGCAGCAGCTCCTCCGCCGAGCGGCGTGTGAGCATCGTGTAGAACTCGTCGCTCAGCAGGTTGCTGCCGTGGTCCTCGATGAACTTCTTCTGTTCCGGCGTGATGTCGGTCGGTTCCGTCTCCACCGCGTTCGGGTGGCGGTTGGCCGGTGTCCGATCGATCGACGCCACGAACTCGACGGTCAGGGCGCCGTCGTAGCCGACCTCGCGTAGCGTCTCGACGATCGCCGCCCAATCCAGGGCGCCCATGCCGGCCGCCATCCGGTTGCTGTC
>JAJDZH010000170.1 GCA_022824725.1 Thermoanaerobaculia bacterium
TCGCTCGCCGGAACACCCCGACTACCGACGTCAGGATCCGATGGGCACGCACCGTTTCAGGCGGGGACTGAGCCTGCCGATCGCGGGGTCTCCCGAGCAGACGCTCGATGACGCCGCGGCGCCGGGTACCGTCGCCGTCAGCGCGGCCGACTACCCGGGCATGAAACCGGCCATGCACGTCGGGCCGGGCGATGCCGTGCAGCGTGGCCAGCTCCTGTTCGAAGACCGCAAGCAGCCGGGCGCTCGCTTCACGTCTCCCGCCGCGGGAACCGTGGCGGCGGTAAATCGCGGCGCCAAGCGGGCATTGATCTCGGTCGTCGTGCGGGTGGATCCTTCCGACCAGGCGAGTTCCAGCGGCGCCGGAGTCGGCTTCGCCAGCTACACCGGAAGACACCCGAGCGCACTCTCGCGCGCGGAGGTCCAGGCACTGCTGGTGGAGTCAGGGGACTGGGTCTCCCTGCGCGCGCGTCCCTTCGGACGCAGCGCCGCCGTCGATTCAGTGCCGAAGTCGATCTTCGTCACCGCGATGAACACGGAACCGTTCGCGCCCGCGGCCGACCGGATCATCGAGGGGCGCACGGGCGATCTCGAGCGGGGTCTGGCCGCGCTGACCCGGCTGACGGACGGACCGGTGTTTCTCTGCCGCGCTCCCGGCACGCTCGCCGGTGTCGAAACGAGCGAACCGGTCCGGGTCGAGGAGTTCACGGGACCCCACCCCGCCGGCGCCGCGGGGATGCACATCCACACGCTCGACCCGGTCAACCGCAACAAGCTGGTGTGGCAGATCGGGCTGCAGGACACGCTGGCGATCGGCCGGCTGTTCGAGACGGGGACACCGGACGTCCAGCGCATCGTCGCCCTGGCGGGCCCGCCGGTGCGCCGGCCCAGGCTCCTGCGCACGCGACTCGGCGCCGCGCTCGCCGACGTGACGAGGGGCGAGATCGGCACGGGGACGGAAGCCGTCCCCGAGGGCGCCGTGCGGGTCGTCACCGGCTCGCCGCTCGCCGGACGCACCGCGATCGGCGAGAACGCGCCGGCCGATCTCCACGGTTACCTGGGCCGCTTCCACGAGGTGGTCTCGGTGCTCGAGGACGACCACGGCCGTCACTTCCTGGGCTGGCTCAAGCCCGGCTTCGGCGCCTTCTCCCGCGCCCGCGCCTTCGCCTCCTCGCTACTGCCGCGCAAGTCCTTCGCGATGACGACGACCACCTATGGCTCGCCGCGGGCGATCGTGCCGATCGGCCTCTACGAGAGTGTCTTCCCCTGGGATCTGCAGCCGACCTTCCTGCTCAAGTCCCTGGTGGCCGGCGACATCGAGCGCGCCGAGGAACTCGGCTGCCTGGAGCTGCTGGAGGAGGATCTGGCGCTCTGCACCTTCGTCTGCCCCGGCAAGACGGAGTACGGGCCGTACCTGCGCGACGCGCTCGAACTGATCGAGAAGGAAGGCTGACGCCCCCGTTCAGATGAAGTTCCTGCGCCGCATTCTCGACAGGCAGGCCCGCCACTTCGAGCCCGGGGGCCGCTTCGAACGCTTCTACCCGTTGTACGAGGCGCCCGACACCTTCCTGTACACGCCGGGCAAGACGACGGCCGGCGCCGCCCACGTCCGCGACTCGCTCGATCTCAAGCGCCTGATGATGACGGTCGTCGTGGCGCTCGTGCCCTGCGTCCTGATGGCGATGTGGAACACCGGACGGCAGATTCACGTAGCGATCGCGGGAGGCGCGGCGCCCCTCTCGAACTGGCGAACCGACGCGATGGAGATGCTCGGGCTGCCGTTCGACGCGACCAGCCTGCTCGCGAACACGGCCCACGGCGCGCTCTACTACCTGCCGGTCCTGATCGTGACCTTCGCCGTCGGCGGTCTCTGGGAGGGCCTGTTCGCGGTCGTCCGGCGGCATGACGTGAACGAGGGCTTCCTGGTCACCGGCATGCTCTTCCCGCTCGTGCTGCCGCCGACGATTCCGCTCTGGCAGGTCGCGATCGGCATCACCTTCGGCGTCGTCGTCGGCAAGGAGATCTTCGGCGGCACGGGCTACAACGTGCTGAACCCGGCGCTCACGGCGCGCGTTTTCCTGTTCTTCGCCTATCCGGCCCAGATCTCCGGCGACGCCGTGTGGATCGCGGCCGGCACCTCGGCCCCGCCCGACGGCTACAGCGGCGCCACCGCGCTCGGCGAGATCGCGGTGCTCGAGGCCGCCGAGGGTTCCAGCGCCCCGCTGGACGGGCTGACCGCCATCGAGGGCAAGGTCTCCTGGATGCAGGCCTTCCTGGGCGACATTCCGGGGTCGATGGGCGAGACCTCCGCGCTGGCCTGCCTGATCGGCGCCGCCATCCTGATCGCGACCGGCATCGGCTCCTGGCGGATCATGGTCGCGGCGACGGCCGGCACGGCGGCGATCTCCCTGCTGCTCAACCTCGTCGCCTCGAACACGAACGCGATGCTCTCGGTCCCCTTCCACTGGCACGTCGTGCTCGGCGGCTGGGCGTTCGGCATCGTCTTCATGGC
>JAJDZH010000147.1 GCA_022824725.1 Thermoanaerobaculia bacterium
CGCCAGTGCCTCGAACTGGGGATCGCGGACCACGTGACCTTCCTCGGCAACCAGGCCCATGTGGAACCGATCCTGGAGCAGGGCGACCTGTTCCTTTCCGCTTCGGAGAGCGAGAGCTTCGGCCTGGCGTCGCTCGAGGCCCTCGCTCTCGGCGTGCCGGTAGTGGCGACCCGCACCGGGGGCGTGCCGGAGGTGGTCCGTGAGAACAGCAACGGATTGCTCTGCCCCGTCGGCGACGTGGAGGCGCTGGCGGCGAGCTGCGTGGCCCTTCTGAGCGATCCTTCACGGCGGCAGGCCTTCGCGGCGCACGGCCGCGAGTGGGCACGTTCCCGCTTCGACCGTGGCCGGATCGTCGCGCGGTACCGGGATTTGTACCGCGCTACACTGACAATGGCTGGAGCTGCCGCGACAATGGGAGGGCCGACCGCCTCCGGGGAGCGCCGGCTTCTGGGAAAGGTAGAGGCATGACAGAACAGGAAGCGCAGGAACCCTCGTCTTCAGGGGCGCCCGCACCGCCTGAGCCGCCCGCGTCGGACGGCCCCTCGTCGAACCGGAACCTGATGGTGGTGCTTGCCTACCTGTGGGTCCTGGTCCTGGTGCCGCTCCTCATCGAGGAACGGGACGACGAGGTCCGCTGGCACGCCAAGCACGGTCTGGTCCTGATGGCCGCCGAGTTCATGTTGTGGGTCGTGCTCCAGATCGCCCTGTTTGCGACCGGCGGCATCGGCTGCTTCCTGGCGCCGTTCATCTTCATGCTGTTCGTCGCCTTCGTCCTGGTGCGTCTCGCCTGCATCGTGCGCGGGGTCAACGGCGGGCGCCTCCAGATTCCGGTTCTGACACCGCTGGTCGACCGCTTCTGACGCGGCAGAAACCGGATGTACCGGCGTATCGCTAACTGGGTGCGCCGGCGCCCTCGCCGGCCTCCGCGAAGAACGCGCCGCGGAGCGGCGACCATACGCTGGGTGCGCGGGTCTTCTGACCCGCTGCCGCCGGAGGCGGCCTCGAGACGGCGCCGCGGAGCGGCGACCATTCGGTTGCTCCTGGCTGGCGGCATCGCCCTGATCGCGACCGCCGCCTTCGACCTGACCCGGCCGCCGGAACACCAGATCTCGGTGCGAGCCGCCGGCGTTCTCATCTCCGCCTACCAGGCGACCGCCTCGCCGCTCCTCGAGCGCGCCGGCGTCCACTGCCGCTTCGAACCTACGTGCAGCGAGTACACGCGGGCGACGATACGAAGCCAGGGTTTCGCGGCGGGAAGCATGCGCGGTCTGGCCCGGCTCGTCCGCTGCGGATCGTGGACACCGGCGGGCACGGTGGATCCTCCGACACGGACTGTCGCCGCGCAGGCCTTCCGGCCGGCTTCCGATTGACATGGCCGTCTGGCCCACCGAAGTCCGCCGGGACCACGAGGCGCGCCTGCTGCGCGTGCGCTGGCAGGACGGCCACCGGAGCGACTACGAGTACGACGTCCTGCGGGGCTATTGCCCCTGCGCCATGTGCCAGGGCCACAACGCCGGCCCGCTGCGCTTTCAGCCGCCGCCGCGGCCGGTGACGGCCCAGACCGTTTCCCAGGTCGGCAA
This sequence comes from Thermoanaerobaculia bacterium, assembly GCA_022824725.1. Classification (GTDB taxonomy): domain Bacteria; phylum Acidobacteriota; class Thermoanaerobaculia; order Multivoradales; family Multivoraceae; genus Multivorans. The sequence goes on from JAJDZH010000147.1 coordinate 1,581, forward strand.
CTACGCGCTCAGCATCGCCTGGTCGGACGGGCACTGGACCGGCATCTACCGCTTCGACTTTCTGCGCAGCCTCTGCCCCTGCGAGAAGTGCCGCACCGGCTAGACGATGCTCTGGGTGCGCGGGTCTTCTGACCCGCTGCCGCCGTAGGCGGCCATCAACAGGCGCCGGCCAAAGGCCGGCTCCGCTCGACCAGCCGGCGGGCCCGCTTCCAGTCGGCAGCCGTGTTCACGTTCAGCAGAACGTCCTGAGGGTCTCCGAACCGGCCCGCGTCGACCGGTTCGACCCGCAAGCCGGCGCATCGGGTGAGGGGGTAGAGCCGGTTGTCGCCCTCTTCGACTCGCGCCGCCAGCCGTTCGAGGGCCGGCGGTGTCCAGAGCGCGCAGGTCGGGTTCATGGATCGCGGGTCGCCGGGGTCGGTAGCCGCCGGCGCCAGTTCGGCCCCCGAGGCGGCGAGGTCGCTGAGCAGGTCGACCGGGACCAGCGGCAGGTCGCAGGCCAGGACGAGCAGGCGGTGCCCTGGCCGGGACCGGGCCGCTCCCAACACTCCGGCCGCGGGGCCCGCACCGGGTCCGTCCAGCGCCGACGAGACGCGGAGGCCGCGGTCGACCGGACCGGCTTCGGCGCCGGAGTCACCGGCGGCTACGACGATCTCCTCGACCGCGGCGACGGCGGCAAACCGGGTGACCGCCCAGTCGACCAGGGTCGGCCCCGACTCTCCGGCTTGCGAGCCGGGGAGTCGGAGGACGGCCTTGTTCCTCCCCAATCGGCGTCCTTCGCCGCCAGCGAGGACGACGCCTACGATCGGACTGCTACCGCCCCGAAACCCCTCGCGGGCTCGGTGTTTCGGCCCATCCCGTCCTCGCCCGGGAACTTCCGCCGCAGACTTGCTACGCTGCGTCCCGCGGCGCAAGCTCTCGGGCTGCCCCCGCTTTGCGCCCTCGGCATCCGGCCGGGGCGGTTTCATTTCTGGAGATCGACCAGATGCACAGTTCACTCACCGGACCCTGGAGTCGTTTCTTGATCTACGCCGCTTCCACCGTCTTGCTGGCCGCGCCGAGCTTCGGCCAGGACACGCCTCCGAGGGTAGCCCTCGAAACGAGCCACGGCACGATCGTGCTGGAACTGAACCCGGAGAAGGCGCCGGTCACGGTCGAGAACTTCCTCGACTACGTGGACCGGGGTTGGTACGACGGCACGATTTTCCATCGGGTGATCGATGGCTTCATGATCCAGGGCGGCGGCTTCACGTCGGATCTTCAGCGGAAGATCACCCGTCCGGAGATCGAGAACGAGTCGAAGAACGGTCTCTCGAACAAGCGCGGCACGATCTCGATGGCGAGGCTCCCGGGGCCCCACACGGCGACCGCCCAGTTCTTCATCAACTCCGTGGACAACGATGGTCTCGACGCTTCCGGCGGCGACTTCGGCTACGCCGTGTTCGGCGAGGTCGTCGAGGGTCTCGAGGTCGTCGACGCGATTTCGAAGGTCGCGACGGGTGTGAAGAACGGCATGGGGGACGTGCCCGACGAGACCGTCGCCATCAAGAGCGCCAAGCGCCAGTAGACCGCTAGCGCGGGAGGATGGTCGCCGCTTCGCGGCGCAGCGTTGTCCGCGGGTCAGAAGACCCGCGGCTACATGCCGGCGAGGGCGCCGGCGCACCCAGTGCGCCGCGCCAGTTCGACAGACTGCCAGCAGCGTCTTCCGAGGGTGGTGCCGAAGGCCGGACTCGAACCGGCACGGGTTGCCCCACACGGCCCTCAACCGTGCGCGTCTACCAATTCCGCCACTTCGGCTCTGGCCACGTCGTCCGCTGGCTCTATCCCTGGTTGTCGCTTCCGGTCCCGGTGCCGGCTTCGGTCGAGTCGCCTTCGGCTTCCGCCGGCGCCCCCTCCGATTCCTGGGCCGGCGCCGTTGAAGCCGGCGCGGTCTCCGGCTCGGTGGCCTGGACTTCGTCCATCACGGAGCCGACGCCGCTCATGACCGATGAGGTGTCCTGCTTCTGCAGGAAGCCGATCGAGAGGGTCGTCACGATGAAGAGGACGAAGCAGCCGACGGTCAGCTTGTGCAGAAGCGTGGCCGCGCCGCGGGCGCCGAAGGCGGCCTGGGACGCGCCGCCGCCGAAGACGGACAGGTCGGCCCCCTTGCCCTGTTGCAGCAGGACGACGAGGACCAGAAACAGCGAAACCGTCACGTGGACGGCATACAGCACGAAGATCAAGTCAATCTCCCTTCCGGGGTATCCACAGCGCGAGCACGGCTCCGTTCGTCAGGGCTGTGAGCCACCGGCGGAACCCGTAGAAAGACGAATGATACGCAGGAACGAGGCAGGATCAAGACTTGCGCCGCCGATGAGAAAGCCGTCGATGTCTGGCCGGCCGATCAGATCCCGGCAGTTGTCGGCGTTTACCGAGCCGCCGTAGAGGATCCGGGTCGAGTCGCCGAGCCCGCCCTGGTGGCCGTTCAGCCGGGCCCGCAGGTGGCCGTGAACGGAGGCGGCGATCTCGGGCGAGGCGCTGAGACCGGTGCCGATCGCCCACACCGGTTCGTAGGCGACGACGGCGCCGGCTCCGGCGCCGCCGGCCGCGGCGAGCACCTCGAGGACGGCCCCCAACTGGGCGTCGAGGACCGCCTCCGTCTCGTCCCGCTGGCGCTGTTCCAGGGTTTCGCCCACGCAGACGACCGGGACCAGGCCGGCGTCGAGGGCCCGCCGGGCCTTGCGCGCCACCTCGTCGTTCGATTCGCCGTGGTACTGGCGTCGTTCCGAGTGGCCGGCCAGGGCCCAGGAAGCGCCGGCGTCGACGATCTGGGCGGCGTCGACGTCGCCCGTGTAGGCGCCGCTTTCCTCGGCGTGGACGTCCTGGGCGCCGACGGCGACCCAGTCGGGCATGGCCGTCGCCGCGAGGTCCAGGTAGACGGGCGTCGGGAACAGGACCACGTCCACCTTGTTGTTGGAGACCTGCGCGCCGGGCGGGCCGGCGGCCGCGAGCGCCTCGGCGTACGCCGTGACGTCCGCGCGGAGCAGGTTCATCTTCCAGTTGCCGGCGACGATGGCTCGACGTTTCAAGTCTTCTCTCCCGAGTCCGGGCCGGATCCGTGCGGGGCGACGATTGGTGTGCGCGTCATGTTTCCTCCCTGCCGTGCGCGAGAAGAGCCTCGACGGCCGGCAGTTCCTCGCCGGCCAGTAGCGCCAGGGAGGCGCCGCCGCCGGTCGAGACGTGATCGATTTTCCCGGACAGCTTCTCCTGCCGGACCGCGGCCACCGTTTCCCCGCCGCCGATCGCGGTGAAGCCGTCGCAGGCGGCTACGGCTCGCGCCACCGCGAGGCTGCCGGCATCGAAGGGCGGTGTCTCGAAGACGCCCATCGGGCCGTTCCAGAACAGGGTCGCGGCATCGGCGACCGCGGCTTCGAAGGCGGCTCGGGTCTCCGGCCCGATGTCGACTGCGAGCCACCCCGCCGGCACGCCGTCGGCCACCGCCACCGTGCGGACCTGCCGCTCCGAAGGCGTTCCAGCGAGCGAATCCGTGACCACGATGTCGGTCGGCAGGAGCAGCCCGGCGCCGCCGGCCGCGGTCTCGGTCTCGATCTCCCGCGCCAGGTCGAAGCTCTCCGTCTCGACCAGCGAGGAACCGAGTTCGGCGCCGCGGGAGGCCAGGAACGTGTTCGACATGCCGCCGCCGACGAGGACACGGTCGACTGTGGGCAGCAGGCGCCGCAGGGCGCCGATCTTGCCCCGGATCTTCGCGCCTCCTGTGACAAGCACGAACGGCCGCGGCGGGTCGTCGAGCAGCCGGCCGAGCTGCCGCAGTTCGCGGTCGAGCAGCAGCCCGCTGAAGGCCTGCTTCACCAGGCCGCAGACGGCGGCGGTGGAGGCATGGGCGCGGTGGGCTGTGCCGAAGGCGTCGTTGACGTAGACCTCGCCGAGGGCGGCCAGCCCGGCGGCGAAGGCCGGATCGTTCGCTTCCTCGCCGGCGTGGAAGCGGAGGTTCTCGCACAGCAGGACGCCTCCGTCGTCGAGCGCGGCGGCGGCGTTCATGGCGGCCGGGCCGACACAGTCCACGGCGAAGGCGACGGGCTGTCCGAGGATGGAGGACAGGGCGCCGGCGACCGGACGCAGGCTGAGCCCCGGGTCGGCCTTGCCCCGTGGCCGGCCGCGGTGGGACAGCAGAACGACGCGGGCGCCCGCGCCGCAGAGGGTGGCGATCGTGGGCGCCGCTTCCCGCAAACGGGTCGCGTCGAGCACCTCCTCGCCCGCCATCGGTACGTTGAAGTCGACCCGGACGATGACACGCCGGCTCCGCGGCGCGAGGGAGCCGTCACGGAAGCTCGGTGGGAAGATCAAGGTCGCGATCTCGGTGGGCCGCCGCGCCAGCCGGCGCCGGTGAGGGGGAGGATAACGTCGCCGGCATGTCCTCGGCGAACGAAGCGGCCAACCCGTTCCAGGGTTTCGTCCTCGGCATCGAAACATCCTGCGACGACACCGCCTGCGCGGTGCTCGACGCGGGGGGCCGGGTGCTCTCGTCCGTGGTCTCCAGCCAACTCGACGTCCACCGTCCGTTCGGCGGCGTGGTACCGGAGGCGGCGTCGCGCGAACACCTGCGCAACTGGCCCGGGGTGTCGGCGGCGGCGCTTGAGGAAGCGGGCGTGGACTGGTCCGATGTCGGCGCCGTCGCGGCGACGCGCGGGCCCGGCCTGGTGGGCTCGCTTCTCGTCGGGCTCTCTCTAGGCAAGGCGATCAGCTACTCGCTCGGCGTGCCCTTCCTTGCCGTGCATCACCTGGAGGGCCACCTCTTCTCGCCCCTGCTCCGGACCGACGGCGCGAGCCGGCCGGTACCCGAGTCGATGGTCGGCCTGGTCGTTTCCGGCGGCCACACCAGCCTGCTCGCCGTCGACGGTCCGTCCGGCGCCGTGACCAGTCTGGCCGAGACCCGGGACGACGCGATCGGTGAGGCCTTCGACAAGATCGGCCATCGTGTCGGCCTGGCCTTCCCCGCCGGCGCCGAGGTCGATCGCCTGGCCGAGTTCGGTGATCCGGCGGCCTGTCCGTTCCGGGTGGCCACGATCAAGTCCAGCGAACTGGCGTTCTCGTACTCGGGCCTGAAGAGCCAGGCGCTGCGCGCGCTCGGCGAGATCGAAGCGGGGAACGGTCATGCCGCCGGCGACGACGAGTCCTGGCCGCGGGAGGTGCTCGACCTCCTCGCCGGTTTCCGGCGCACCGCGGTGGCGCAGTTGATCGACCGTCTGGACCGGCTCCGCGACGAACGGCCGGTAGAGCGGCTCTCCGTCTCGGGCGGCGTGGCGGCGAACCGCCTGCTGCGGCGGGAAGTGGTCGCCTGGGGCGAACGTCGAGGCGCGGAGATCCTGCTCGTCCCGCTCCGCTACTGCGGAGACAACGCGGCGATGATCGCCCACGCCGGCCTCCTGCGCCTCCACCGCGGCGACACCGACGACCCCCGCTCCGCCGACGCGGAGAGCCGCATCCCCTTCAGGTAATGACGCCGGTCTCCGGCGACGACGCCGTCGCATACAGCTTCTTCGGAATCCGCCCGGCGTTGGCCGCCAGCCAGCCGGCCTCGACGGCCAGCTTCATCGCTCGGGCCATCCGCACCGGATCCCGGGCGCCGGCGACGCCCGTGTTCATCAGCACGCCGTCCGCGCCCAGTTCCATCGCCAGGGCGGCGTCGCTAGCGGTGCCGACGCCGGCGTCCACGATGACGGGCACGTTCGCCTGCTCGACGATGATCCGCAGGTTCGCGGGATTGCGGATGCCCATCCCCGAGCCGATCGGCGCCGCGAGCGGCATCACCGCGGCCGCGCCGAGGTCCTCGAGCTTGCGGCAGGTGATCGGATCGTCGGTCGTGTAGGGAAGCACGACGAAGTCGTCGGCGACGAGCTCCCGGGTGGCCGCGAGCAGCTCTTCGTTGTCGGGGAAGAGGGTCTTCTCGTCGCCGATCACCTCCAGCTTGACCCAGTTCCAGCCGCCCAGCTCGCGCGCCAGCCGCGCCGTCCGCACCGCCTCATCCGCGGTGTAGCAGGCGGCGGTGTTGGGGAGCAGCAGGTAGCGGTCCTGGTCGACGTGGTCGATCAGCGAGCCCTTGCCGAGGTCGTCGAGGTTGACGCGTCGAAGCGCCACCGTGACCATCTCGGTGCCGGAGGCGTCGAAGGCGTCGACCATCACCTGTTCGTCGCTGTACTTGCCGGTGCCGAGAATGAGCCGCGAGTGGAACTCGCGGCCGGCGACGACAAGGGGTTCTGGCGTGGTCATGGCGTCTTTCTCTCAGGTGCTGCGTGCGGGCACGAAGTACTCGGTGCCGCGGATCTGCCGCGAGATGTGGTGGAGCAACTCCTCGAAGTCGGTCGGTTTGTGCTCGAAGTCCAGGTTGCGGCTGTCCACGACGAGGAGGGGCGACCCGTCGTAGTGGTAGTAGTGGTGGTTGTAGGCCTCGATCAGTTCGCCCAGGTAGTCGGCCGAGATGTTCTGTTCGATGGCGCGGCGGCGCTTGTGAATCCGCGCCATGCAGGTGTCGATGTCGGCGGTCAGGAAGATCAGCAGGTCCGGCTGGCTCAGTTGCGGCTCGAGCAGATCGTAGAGCTTCTCGAACAGCATCAGGTCGCCGTCCGCCAGGTTCAGGAAGGCGAACAGCCGACTCTTGGCGAAAGTGTAGTCGGCGAGGCGGATGGGATCGAACAGCTCTTCCTGGGCCAGCTCGAGCTGCTGCTTGTAGCGCGTCAGCAGGAAGTAGAGCTCGGTCTGGAACGCGGTGCCGGGCCGGTCGCGGTAGAACGCCTCGAGGAAGGGGTTGTCCACGTCTTCGAGGATCTTCACGCCCTCGAAGCGTTGCGCGAGCATCTCGACCAGGGTCGTCTTGCCTACGCCGATCGGTCCGTCGACGGCCAGGTACCGGTACGGGAGCGCGTCCACGGGCACTGCCCGGACTATACAATCCCCGGCGGCGCCGGCCGCCGCCCGGTGAGGCGGTTGCGCCCGGCGCCGAAGCAGCCCGAACAGGACTTCCGATAGGGGGAAAGTGAGAGTGAATCCCTGGTGGCGGAGACCGGCAGCGGAGGAGAAGCCTGGACCGGCGCGGCCGGAAGCAGCCAGCGCCAAGACGGAGGACGAGCCGCAGGTCGAGACGGCTGGCGGCGACGAGTCCGCGGTCGCTCCCGAGCCTGACGAAGACGAGTTGACGGCCTCCGAGCCGACCGAGGCCCCGCTGGCCGAGCTGGCGGCGGCCGAGGAAGTGCCGGGCGGGCAGGAGGAAGCGCCGGAAGAGGCCGAGCCGGCCGCCGAACCTCCGGTGTCCGCGGCGCTCGAGGCCGCGACGGAACCGGCGGAACCGGCCCGGCCCGCCACCGGCGATGACGGCGAGGCCGCGCCTCCCAAGCGTCGTCGCCGCCGTCGCCGTCGCTCGCGCCGCCGCGGACGCGGTGGGGGACCGCGGCAGCAGGGCGAGGCCGGCGAGGGCGCCGAAGCGCAGGGTCCGGCCGCCGCGCCACGGAAGACGAAGTCGGGTGGACCGGGTCGCGCCGCGGTCCTTCTCGACCTGGGCGGTCTGGAGCGAAGCCTCGAGGGCGGCCCGGCGCTCGATGCGGAAGGCCTGCTGGCGCGGCTGGACGGGGAACTCGGCAAGCTCGTCCTGCGCCGCGTCTATGCCGACGCGAGCGAGGAGCGGCTCGACCGGAAGGCGCTCCACGGCGGAGGCGCCGAGGTCGTCGACGTGCCCTCGGGCACGGAAGTGCGCGGCTGCTCCGCCGCGGTGCGGATCGTCGTCGATGCGCTGGAGCTCTGTTACACGAAACGAAGCGTCGACACGGTCGTGCTGGTGGCGACGTCGGTCCAGATGTTGCCCCTGGTCGCCAAGCTGCAGATGAACGGCCTGACGGTCATCGGCCTCGGGGGGCCTGAGGGCGACGCGCAGGTGCGCGCCCAGTGCGACCGCTTCATCGACCTCGGTGCGCGGGTCTTCTGACCCGCTGGCGCCTCTGGCGCCTGGCAGTACGCGCCGGCCGCAGGCCGGCTCCGCTTTGTCGTTCCACTTCTCCAACCCAAGCTGCTAGGGTTCCGCACTCGCTCGGTGCGGCGGCCTTGAAATGCACCCTTAGCTCAACTGGATAGAGCGTCGGACTACGGATCCGAAGGTTGGGGGTTCGACTCCTCCAGGGTGCACCATTCCCTCCACGCTGCGGACCAGGATTGATCCCATGAACGACTCCCCCTACACCCCGCCCAAGGTCTGGAAGTGGGACACCGAGAGCGGCGGCCGCTTCGCCAGGATCAACCGGCCGATCGCGGGTCCGACCCACGAGAAGGACCTGCCGGTAGGCGAGCATCCGTTCCAGCTCTATTCGCTGGCCACGCCGAACGGGGTGAAGGTCACGGTGATGCTCGAGGAGCTACTGGACCGCGGGCATGACGCCGAGTACGACGCTTACCTGATCAACATCGGCGACGGCGACCAATTCTCGAGCGGCTTCGTCGCGGCGAATCCGAACTCCAAGATCCCCACGTTCGTCGACCGCGGTACGGAGCCGCCCACGCGCGTCTTCGAATCGGGCGCGATCCTTCTCTACCTGGCCGAGAAGTTCGGCGACTTCCTGCCCGAGGACCACGGCGCCCGGACCGAGTGCCTGTCCTGGCTGTTCTGGCAGATGGGCAGCGCTCCCTACCTCGGTGGCGGCTTCGGCCACTTCTACGCCTACGCGCCGGAGAAGATCGAGTACGCGATCGACCGGTTCACGATGGAAGTGAAGCGTCAGCTCGACGTGCTCGACCGTCACCTGGCGAACGCCCGGTTCATGGCGGGGGACGAGTACTCCATCGCCGACATGGCGATCTGGCCCTGGTACGGCGCGCTGGCCGCCGGCCATCTCTACGAGGCCGGCGAGTTCATCGAGGGGCAGAGCTACGAGAACGTGAACCGCTGGGGCCGGGAGATCGCCAAACGCCCGGCGGTGAAGCGCGGCCGGATGGTCAACCGCGCCTGGGGCCCGCCGGAAACCCAGCTACGGGAGCGTCACGGCGCCGCCGACTTCGAGACGAAGACGCAGGACAAGCTGGAACCCGAGTCGGACTGACGCCGGGCCTTCTGCTGGGTGCGCGGGTCTGTTGCCGCGGGTCTTCTGACCCGCGGTGAACACGCGCCGAAGGCGGCCAGGAACACGCGCCGCGAAGCGGCTCCGCCCTGGCGCCTTCAGCCGCTCCGTGCCGAAAGCCGATCCTCGACGCTGGCGCGGAGGCTCTCGATCGCCGCGACGAGATCGACCTTTTCCGGATCGAGCAGCCAGAGGAGGGTGGTTCCCCTGATCGAGGCGAGGATCTCGAACGCGGTCCCGGCGGAATCGACATCGGTCCGGATCTCGCCGGCCTCCTGCCCCTCGCGGATGGCCCGTTCGAAGGCGGCGGCGAAGTTGTCGTTGCCGGCCCTGAACAGGTCGATCTTCCCGTTCAGCGGCCCCAGGGAGTCCGTCATCAGCATGAACAGGGCGCGCAGCCAGATCCCCGCGTCGCGGATGAGGTCCGAGTAGCCGTCGAAGAGCCGGTTCATCCTGGCGAGGCCCGTGATTCCCTCCTCGGGCTCGAACACCTCGCTGCCGGCCCGGCTCTGGAGGCGGTCGACGATCGCCTCGGCGATGCCCTCCTTGGAGCCGTAGCGCAACGACACGAGGGCGCTCGAGTAGCCGGCCTCCTTGCCGATCTGCTCCAAGGTCGTCGCCGTGTAGCCCTGGCGGCCGAACAGGGTCGCCCCGGCGCGGAGGATCTCGCGCTCGGACTCGGCCCGGCGTTCGGCCTGGGTGCGTCGCGGACGTCTCGCGGCCTGGCCGTCGGTTCGCGAATTCAAGCGGCTGGACTCCGTCATGCCTGACTCGGCTCGAATGAGGTGCTGGCTGGTCACTCAGTAAGATGCTGGCTGCGGGGCCACCGCGACTCTATCCGCCTCGGGTACGCTGCGGAGTTGCGGCGTAGTTGCCCGGGGCTGGTGAATGGCGACAGGAGGTAGCGTGCAGACCGAGTTCTCGCCCGAGCAGCAGCTGCTTCGCGACATCGTGTCCCGGGCCCTGCGCGACAAGTCGCCGGCGACTGCGGTCCGTGAGCTGATGGCGACGGACCGGGGCTACGACCCGGTTGTCTGGCAGGAACTCTGCGGCGACGCCGGGCTGGCCGGCGTCCATGTCCCGGAGGTCCATGGCGGCGCCGGCGGCGGCGCGGTCGAACTCGGCATCGTCGCCGAAGAAATGGGGCGTACGCTGTTCTGCGGCCCCTGGTTCGCTTCGGCGGTGATGGCCGGGACCGCTTTGCTCGAGACGGCGGGCGACGAGGGCGGTGGCGCTCTGCTGGCGGGCGTCGCCGACGGTTCGACGATCGCGACCCTGGTGCTCGACGACCTGAACGACCCGGCAGGCGTCGGCGGCTCGATCACGTCGACAGCGGACGGCAAGCTGTCCGGAACCGCCGCGATGGTGGTCGATGCCCACGTCGCCGACCTGCTGCTGGTCGTGGCGAGCGGCGCCGGCGGGCTCGGACTCCACGCGGTCGAGAGCGGCGCGTCCGGCTTGGCGATCGAACCGCTCCAGGTCGTCGATTCGACCCGCAAGCTCTCCCGCGTCGCCCTCGCCGGCGTTCCCGGCCGCCGCGTCGGCGAGGTGTCCGGCGACGCCCTGAACCGGATCTGGGACCGGATCTGCTCCGCCCTGGCGCACGAGATGATCGGCGGCGCGCAGCATCTGTTCGAGACCACGGTCAACTACACGAAGGAGCGCTTCCAGTTCGGCCGGCCGATCGGCTCGTTCCAGGCGCTGAAGCACCGCTGCGCCGACCTGCTGCTCGAGATCGAGATCGCGCGTGCGCTCACCCACCACTCGGCCCGCTGCCTGGATGCCGGCGCCGGCGAGCCCTGGGCCGCCAGCATGGCGAAAGCGGCGGCCGCCGACGCCTGCATGAGCGCGGCCAGAGCCGGCATCCAGTTGCGGGGCGGGATCGGCTTCACCTGGGAGAACGACACCCACCTCTGGTTCAAGCGCGCGAAGGGCTCCGAGGTCCTGTTCGGCACGCCGGCGATCCACCGCGAGCGGATGATGACGATGCTGGAGGGCGCGGCATGACCCCGGACCGGATCCGCAGCGAAGTCTCGGCCTGGCTCGACGCAAACTGGCGCGTCGACCGTCCCCTGATCGAGTGGCGGAACATCCTGCTCGAAGGCGGCTGGGCGGCGCCGCACTGGCCCGAGGAGTGGTTCGGACGCGGCTTCACGCTCGACCAGACCGCGGTGGTCGCCGAGGTCTTCCGGGAGAGGGACGCGGTGCCGGCCGCCCAGGTAGGCCCTCGGGGACTGGCCTCCGAGACGATCCTGGCCTGCGGTTCGGACGATCAGAAGCGGCGCTTCCTGCGACCCATCCTGACCGGCGAACACACCTGGTGCCAGCTCTTCAGCGAGCCGGGCAGCGGCTCGGACCTGGCCGGCCTGAGCACCCGCGCCGAGCTGAAGGACGGGAAGTGGATCGTCAACGGCCAGAAGGTCTGGAACACGAGCGCCCATCACGCGGACTTCGGGCTCCTCGTCGCGCGCAGCGACTGGGATGTGCCGAAGCACCAGGGGATCAGCTACTTCCTGCTCGACATGCGCCAGCCGGGCGTCGAGGCCCGTCCGCTCAGGCAGATGAACGGCCACCAGTCGTTCAACGAGGTCTTCATGACGAACGCCGTCGTGGCGCCCGAGGACCTGATCGGCGGCGAGGGCAACGGCTGGCACGTGGCGAAGACCACCCTCTCCTTCGAACGGCGCGGCTTCAGCCGCCGGGTTCGCGGGTCTTCCCTCGACGGGCCGAAGAAGGGGCCCATCTACGTCGAGTACGACGAGGAGATCCGGATCGCCACCGAGCCGTACACCTGGTACCCGCAGCGCGAAGGCCGGGTCGACCTGGTGC
>JAJDZH010000021.1 GCA_022824725.1 Thermoanaerobaculia bacterium
GTGCTCCGGCCGGCGGCGCGGGAGAGGGTCGCCGAGAGCAGGTGGGTGCCGCCCGTGCTGTACGAGAAGCGGGTTCCCGGCTCCGCCTGCAACGGGCGGTTGAGCGCGGCGCGGACCCAGTTGCGCGACGCGACCCAGGAGCCGTAGTTGCCGAAGCTGGTCGACTCGAGACCGGAAGTCATCGTCAGAAGGTGGTGCACCGTGATCGCCTGCTTGTCCGGATCGTCGAGTTCGCGGCCCTCCGGCAGCACGCCGGCGATTTCCTGGTCGAGGTCCAGCAGTCCCCGTTCGATCGCCAGACCGGCCAGAGCCGAGAGGACGCTCTTGGAGGCCGATTTCAGGTTGTGCGGCCGGTGGCCGGCGGCGCCGCGGAAGTACCGTTCCGCGACGAGTCTGCCGTGGCGAGCGACGAGGACGCCCTGCAGCCCGTCGAGCTCGCCGATCCGCTCGAGAGCCTCCTCCAGCCGTTCGGAGTCGAGGCCGACTTCCGCGGGGGTGGTGGTACGCCAGTCGCCGGACCAGTCGTCGGCGCCGGGAGGGACCGGTAGCTGAAGCTCGACGAGGATGCCCGGATGATCCGAGATCGAATCGGCTTCCGCCGACTCCATCCAGAGCGGCCACCAGCCGGGGTTGCGGGCGTCGAGCAGGACGTGGTCGATGCCTCCCACCAGGAGATCTCGGTAGCCGCCTTCCCGAAAGTGGTCCAGAGCCGGATGGTCCCCCGGCAGGTTCAGGTCGCCGGCGATCAGGACGGGACGCTCCGTCCGGGCAAGGATGCGTTTCAGGAGATCCGCTGCCTGGGCGCCGGCGAGGTCGGCGTCGCCGTTGGCGAGATGGACACCGACCAGGTCGAAGGTCAGATCGGGGTGGTCGATCCGCGCGGTCAGGGCGATGCGGCGCTCGAAAGCGTCGCGGTCCGGTGCAAGCCGCCACACCTCGGGATCGTCGATGGGATAGCGGCTGAGGATCGCCGACCCTTCCTCGAAGCCCAGCCATCGGAGCGAGCCGTTGGCGCGAGCGTAGACGGCGTGGAAGCCAAGTTCCCGCGCCAGGCGGTCGGCCAGGCAGCCTTCGCCCACCGTGCACCAGGCCTCCTGCAGGACGACGACGTCGGGCTGCAGCCGCGAGACCTCCGCCGCGAGACGGCCGGCCCGGACCAACCGATCGGAGGGACTCTCCTGGACGACGAGGCGGCCGCCGGGGTCCGGGTAGCCGTGCCAGGCGTTCAGTTGGAGAACGCGAAGCCGATCCGCTGTCGGCGCGGCCGTGGTCGAGTCCACGACTCCGGCGGCGCGCGGTTCGGCCGGCGCCTGATCGGCCAGGGCCCTGGTGAACGCGGGGCTCGAGGCCACCGCCAGCAGGCCGAGGACCCCCGCCGCAACGCGGACCGCCGGATAGCCCTGACGCAAGACGAGGACCGCCAGCACGGCTGCTGCGCCGCCGGCCGGCGCGGCGATCAACAGCAGCCGCGTCAGGTCGGGCTGGACGACGGTGAACAACCCGGCGAGCCAGGGCAACGAACCGAGTGCGCCGGCGATCAGGCCGGCTACCGAGGCCAGGAAGGAGGAGAGATTGCGCGTCAAGACGGACTCCGGAAGCCCGGAAGCCTAAACCGCCCGCCCTGCGGAGACCGGACCAGCGGAGGTCGTTCGAGCCGGATTTCAGGTGCTACCCTTGGGAGTTACAGGGGACGAGCGACATCGAGATAGCGGCTCCGCCGCAGAAAGGAGGTCCGGAATGGGCAATCGAGGAACCCCTCGGAGGATCTCTGCGACCCTTGTGTTCTGCTCGCTGCTGGCTCTCGCCGCGGGCTGCGCGGCGCCTCCGGCCGAGGAGCCGCCCGCTCCCGAGGTGGATCCGAGGGCCGAGGCCGAGGCCGCGTTGGGCGAGTTGGCGGCCAAGTACCTTCAGGCCGTCAACCGGGGCGACGCGGATGGACTGGCGGTGCTCTATACCGAGGACGCGATCCGGCTTCCTTCGGACGGCCGGCGCATCGAGGGCAGGGACGCCATCCGGCTGTTCGCCGCCGCGGACTACGCCGACACCGACTGGGACATGCAGCTTCGCGTCGACGACAGCGACTACAGCGGCGATCTGGCCTTCGTGCGGGGCACGTACGCTCTCACCCTTACCTCGAAGGAGGATTCGTCCGTCGTCTACCAGGAAGTGGGCAAGTGGATGGACATGATGCGCCGCGGGGAAGACGGCTCCTGGTTGATCGCGCGGGAAATCTCGAATCGGGATCATCCGCCGGGCGAGATGCCGGCGGACGCGATACCGCAGGAGGAGGGCTGATCATGAAGAGCACGACCCGCTGGCATGAGCGTCCCGGGATCAGCTTCCTGGCTGTCCTGCTGGTCGGTTTCGTCGTCGTTGCCTGCCCTCCGGTCGAGGAGGAAGTGACCGAGGATCCGAACGCGGTCGAACCCAGCCGCGGCGACGAGGACGCCCTCAACGCCCTCGTTGGCGAGTTCATGGTCGCCCTGAACACGGGCGACGCGGACGCGATGGCGGCGCTCTACGCCTCGGACGCGGTCCGCATGCAGCCGGAGGGTCCCCCGATCGCCGGCCGCGAGACGATCCGGCAGAACATCTCTCAGTTCTTCGAGACCGGCAGTCTGGACGTGCAGCTTCAGGTGGAGGAGACAGTGTTCAGCGGAGAGTTGGCCTACGTCATGGGCACGTTCGCCCTGGGTGTGATTCCGAACGACGGATCGCCCAGGACGGACACGCTCGGAAACTGGATGCGGCTGATGCGGCGTGAGCCGGATGGCAGTTGGCTCATCGCGTACGAACTCTGGAACTTCCAGGCATAACGGCAGGCCCGTATCGGATCGCCCGGAGTTCGGCGCGCTCGGGACGGCGAAGACCGCTATGATCCGTCGCCGTTCCTGATGTCCGAACCAGCACCGCAGCTCCTCACCTTCATGGGTGCCCCCGGGTCGCCCTACACGCGGAAGATGCGTGCGGTGCTGCGCTACCGGCGCATCCCGTACCGCTTTCTGATCTCGGGCGCCGATGGCCGAGAGGACCTGCCGGCCGCGAAGGTGCGGCTGTTGCCGACCTTCTATCTGCCGAACGAGGCAGGCGAGATCGAGGCGGTCGTCGATTCCACGCCGCTGATCCGGCGCTTCGAGCGGGAGTTCGAGGGGCGGTCGGTGATTCCGCCTGACCCGGTCGCCGGGTTCATCGACTATCTGCTCGAGGACTTCGGCGACGAGTGGCTGACCAAGGCGATGTTCCACTATCGCTGGGTCTACGAGGCCGACATCGAGAAGGCCGGCCAGATCCTTCCCCGCTGGCGGCAGGTCGAAGGTCCCGAGGAGCACTTCCAGCAGGCCGCGAAGACGGTGTCCGAGCGACAGATCTCGCGGCTCTGGGTCGTGGGTTCGAACGAGACGACGGGCCCCGTGATCGAGGCCAGTTACCGGCGCATCCTGGAGCTGTTCCGGGATCATCTGACGGAGCGGCAGTTCCTGATGGGCAACCGCCCCGGCGCTTCCGACTTCGCGTTCTTCGGCCAGTTGACGCAGCTCGCGGCCTTCGATCCGACGCCGATGGCGGTGACGTTGGAGGTGGCGCCGCGAGTCTACGCCTGGGTGGATCGCGTCGAGGACCTGTCGGGGCTCGAACCCACCGCCGACGACTGGGTCGACCGTGAGCTTCCCGAGACGTTGCGCGCGCTGCTTGGCGAGGTTGGCCGCGTCTACGTCCCGTTCCTGCTCGCCAACGCGAAGGCCCTGATGGCTGGCGCCGAGCGCGTCGAGTGCGAAATCGACGGCCGGCCCTGGGTGCAGAAGCCGTTTCCGTACCAGGGCAAGTGCCTGATGTGGCTGCGGGAGCGGTACGG
>JAJDZH010000280.1 GCA_022824725.1 Thermoanaerobaculia bacterium
TCCCCGGTCACGGTCGCCGCCGGTCGGCGCTGGCACGCCCATGCCCTCGTAGTCCTTCGGGTCGAAGTCGGGGTCGTCCATGATGACGGCCTTGCGGGAGAGGCGGACCTTGCCGGACGGGTCGATGTCGATCACCTTGACCGTCATCTCGTCGCCTTCGGTTACCAGGTCGCCGATCTCGCCGACCCGGTAGGGAGCGAGTTCGCTGATGTGAACGAGGCCATCCGTGCCGGGGAGAATCTCGACGAAGGCGCCGAACGGCTCCACCCGGCGGACCTGGCCGGTGTAGACCTTGTCGACCTCGGGCACCTCGGTGAGGCGCTCGATCATCGCGATCGCTCTGTCCGCAGCCGTGGAGTTGGGCGAGGCCACGACGACGCGGCCGTCGTCCTCGATGTCGATCTGGCAGCCGGTCTCCTCGGTGATGCCCCGGATCGTCTTGCCGCCCGGTCCGATCACGTCGCGGATCCGGTCGCGGGCGACCATCATCACGTGCAGGCGCGGCGCGTAGTCGGACATCTCCTCGCGTGGCTCCTCGATCTCGGAGGCCATGTGGTCCAGGATGTGCAGCCGCCCCGCCCGGGCCTGGGTCAGGGCCTGGCCCATGATCTCCCGGGTAACGCCGGTGATCTTGATGTCCATCTGCAGCGCCGTGATCCCGCCGCGGGTGCCGGCGACCTTGAAGTCCATGTCGCCGTGGTGGTCTTCCTGGCCCGCGATGTCGGTCAGGACGGCGAAGTCGTCACCGTCCTTGACCAGGCCCATCGCCACGCCGGCGACCGGCGCGAGCATCGGCACGCCGGCGTCGAACAGGGCGAGCGAACCGGAACAGACGGTGGCCATCGACGAGGAGCCGTTGGACTCGAGGATCTCGGACACGACCCGTACCGTGTAGGGGAAGTCGTCCTCGTGGGGAAGCACGGGTATCAGGGCCCGGCGCGCCAGCACGCCGTGGCCGATCTCGCGGCGGCTCGAGCCGCGGAGGAAGCGGACCTCACCCACGGAGAACGGCGGGAAGTTGTAGTGGAGGAGGAACTTCTGGTGGGTTTCCCCCTCGTACTCCTCGATGATCTGGGCATCGCGCCGGGTGCCGAGGGTGACCGAGGCCAGTGCCTGGGTCTCGCCGCGGGTGAACAGCGCCGAGCCGTGGACGCGCGGCAGGAGTCCGGTCTCGGTGTCCAGCGCCCGGACCTCGTCCGTCGCGCGGTTGTCGAAGCGCTTGCCCTGCTTCATCACGATCTCGCGGAGCGCCTTGTCCTCGAGTTCGTTGACGATCTTGCGGACCTGGTCCCGGCGCTCGTCGTCCTCGGGAAGGCGGTCGGTGAAGCCGTTGACGACCGCCTTGACCGCGTCGCGGCGCTCGAACTTGCCGGGGGTGTTCAGGGCGGCCGTGAAGTCGTCCCAGATGGCGTTCTCGACTTCGGCCCGGAACTCGGGTGTGTAGGCCTCGGGGGCCTCCCAGTCGGGCTTCTCCAGGTCCATCTCGCGGAACAACTCCTGCTGCGCGCGCACGACCTTCTGGAGTTCCTGATGGCCGGCGAAGATGCAGTCGAGGATCACGCTCTCGTCGAGCTGGTTCGCGCCGGCCTCGACCATCGTCACGGCGTCCTCGGTGCCCACGACGATCAGGTCCAGGTCGGACACGTCGCGCTCGGCGCCGGTCGGGTTGAAGACGATCTCATCGTCGATCAGGCCCACGCGAACGGCTCCTACCGGGTGGTAGAAGGGAATGTCGGAGAGGACGAGAGCGGTCGACGCGCCGTTGATCGCGAGGATGTCGGGGTCGTTCTCCTGGTCGGCCGACAGCACGAGGCTGATGATCTGGGTCTCGTAGAAGTAGCCCGACGGGAAGAGAGGCCGCAGGGGCCGGTCGGTCAGGCGGCAGGTGATGATCTCCTTCTCGGAGGGTCGTCCCTCGCGCTTGAAGAAGCCGCCCGGAATCCGCCCGGCCGCCGAGGTGTACTCGCGGTAGTCGACGGTCAAGGGCAGAAAGCCGCGGGGTGTGCTGTCGGGCGCCATGCAGGCGGTGGTGAGCACGATGGTCTCGCCGAGCTGCACGGTGCAGGAGCCGTTCGCCTGTCTGGCCAGACGGCCGGATTCGAGGGTGATGGTGCCGTTCCCGATCGGGATGTTCTTGGTGAACTTCATGGTTGTCTCTGTACTTCCTTCTCTTTGTTTGCTGCGCCCGGCTGTGAGCGGGCGGGTAGGTGCCTTCCTTGCGAAGGCAGGCTTACGCGTGAATCGCGTGGAGTCCGGTCCGCCGGATCGGCGGCCAAGCCGGTCGTCTTCCGGGTTGCGGAGCCGGCAGGGCCCCGCTTCCGTCGCAGGGACTACCTGCGGAGGCCGAGACGCTCGATCGTCGTCCGGTAGCGGTCGAAGCTCTGGTCGCGCAGGTAGCCGAGCAAACGCCGGCGGCGGCCGACCAGCTTCAACAGGCCGCGCCGGCCGTGGTGGTCTTGCTTGTGGACCTTGAAGTGCTCGGTGAGCTCGTTGATGCGGTTCGTCAGCAGCGCGACCTGGACCTCGGGCGAACCCGTGTCCGTCTCGTGGAGACGGTAGTCACGGATGATCTGGTCCTTCACTTCGGTTGTCTGTGGCACGCTCTGATTCCTCGCTGACTCTGCTTGTTCCGTTCTGCTGGTTCTTTCTCGTGTCGCCTTCTTGCGGTTTCCTTCGTCGTTCCCAGGTTCTTTCGCGGCGCGGAGTGTAGCACGGCGGCTTCAGCGGAAAACGATCTTCGGTTGAACCACCGCCAGGCCCCGGTCGCCGATCCGTTCGGCCACCGTCGCCACGGCGAGGAACCGTCCACGACCGTCCGCGAGCCGGACCCAGTCTCCCTCGCCGGCATCGATGCCGGGCGCCAGCACCGTCTGGCCGTGCGCGATGCGCCGTTCCTGGGTGGCGTCCATCGCGACGGTCGGGAACGGCAGCGGGATCTCGTCGAACGGCACCCAGGCGGAGCCCACTTCGTCCACCTCCAGCGGCTCGGCGCCGCCAGCAACGCCCTCGAGGCGCTCCGAGTCCACCGCCGCCTCGACCTCGAACGAGCCGACCCGAAGCCGCCGGAGCGTGGCCAGGTGGCCGCCGCAGCCGAGGCGTTCGCCGAGGTCGTGGGCGAGCGAGCGGGCGTAGGCGCCGGTTGAGCAGCCCAACCGGAAGGCGACCCGATCCGGACCGGGGTCGCCGAACGCGCCCGCTGGCGCGAACTCGTAGATCTCGACGTCCTTGCCCTGGCGCTCGAAGTCCTGGCCCTGGCGCGCGAGTTCGTAGTACTTCCGACCGCCGATCTTCTTGGCGGAGTAGGGAGGCGGCAACTGGTGCAGCGACCCTTCGAACTCCTTCATCGCGCTGGCCACGTCGTCCGCCGTCAGGTCGGCGGTCGAGCCCTCGAACGTGACTTTGCCGGCGGCGTCGTAGGTGTCGGTGGCCGTGCCGAGCTGGATCTCGCCCTCATAGACCTTCGGCGCCTGGATCAGAAAGCGCGTAAGCCGCGTGCCCCGACCGGCGGTCAGGAGGAGCAGGCCGGTGGCGTTGGGGTCGAGGGTGCCGCAGTGCCCGATCTTGCGTTGACCGAGCGCCCGCCGCGCGATGCGGACGACGTCATGGGACGTGCCGCCGGGCCGCTTGTCGACGAGAAGCAGACCGTGGCGTTCGCTACTGGAGGTCACGGCGCCGTCTCGTTCCCGGACTGGCTCCGGTGGTCCGCGGTCGCCGCTTCCACGGCGGTGGCGAGTTCGTCCATCAGGGCCTGCTCGTCCTTCCGGTCCTCGACCAGACAGCCGGCGGCGTTGTGGTGGCCGCCACCGCCCCGCCGCGACGCGATGGCGCCCACGTCGATCCGGCCACGGCTCCTGAGCGACACCTTGACGTCCCCTTCCGGCCGTTCACGGAAGAGTGCGACGGCCTCGACGTCGCGGATCGAGCGCGGATGGTCGATCAGGCCCTCGGAATCCGTCTGGCAGGCGCCGGCGCGCTCGAACATCGGGAGTTCCAGGCGCACACTGGCGACCCGTTCGTTGCAGTGGAGTTCCAGTGTGCCGAGCATCTCCGCCAGGAGCCGCACGGCGCCGGGCGACTGGGACTCGTAGACCCAGCCCGCGACCCGCTCGGGCCGCGCGCCGTAACGGACGAGTTCGGCCGCCGCCTCGAAGGCGCGGGACGTCGCGTTCGAGAAGCGGAAGCTGCCGGTGTCGGTCGACAGGCCGAGATAAAGCGCCGTGGCCGTCCTTTCGTCGATCTCGAGATCGAGGGCCTGCGCGAGGCGCAGGACCATTTCGGCCACGGCCGGTGCTTCGGTGTCGACCCAGTTGGCCCGACCGTAGAGCTGGTTACCCAGGTGGTGGTCGATGTTCAGGATCGGCAGGAGCCTCAGGGCGTCCTCCAGGTCGGTACGGTCGAGTCGCGGACATTCGAGCGGCACGGCGAAGTCGAACTCGTCCGGGAAACCGGCCGGCGGCGTCCGGCCGACATGGATCGGCACGTCCGCCGTGACTTCGGAGTAGGTGTCCGGGGCCGGATCCGCGTTCCAGATCGTGGCGGAACGACCCGAGCCGCGCAGGAGGCGGGCGAGCGCCACCTCGGAGCCGATCGCGTCGCCGTCCGGGTGGGCGTGGCTCGAGAGCAGGAAGCGTTCGCCGGAGCGGAACGCCTCGAGCAGGTCGGAAGGGACGGTACCGCCCGCTGAGTTCACAGTTCGCTCAGGAGTTGGTCGATGCGCTCGGCGTGTTCAGCGCCGCGGTAGAGCTCGAAGTGGAGTTCCGGGGTGCGCCGGAGGCGCAGGCGTCGTCCCAGGCGGCCGCGGATGAAGCCGGCCGCCCGCCGGACCGCCCGGATCGCGGCGTGGCGTTCCTGGTCGTCACCAAGCACGGAAAGCCGGACGTGCGCGTGGGAGCGGTCGGCGCTGAGGGTGAGATCGGCGATGCTCGCGAGCGC
Organism: Thermoanaerobaculia bacterium; assembly: GCA_022824725.1. Classification (GTDB taxonomy): domain Bacteria; phylum Acidobacteriota; class Thermoanaerobaculia; order Multivoradales; family Multivoraceae; genus Multivorans. Next base: position 4,933 of record JAJDZH010000280.1, read on the forward strand.
CGCCCGGGGATCCTGTACCTCCCGGCGCAGTATGTCCGTCAACTCCCGGCGCAGCAGGTCGCGTGCGCGGGCCTGGGATACGGATGCCACGGGCTGCTAGAGCGTCGGCTCGACGGCTTCGTGGTCGAAGGCCTCGATCAGGTCGCCGGGCTTGACGTCCTGGTAACGGTCGATGCCGATGCCGCAGTCGAAGCCGCTTCGCACTTCCGCCGTGTCGTCCTTGAAGCGGCGCAGCGAGCCGATCCGGCCCTCGTGAACGACGACGCTGTCCCGAACCAGGCGGATCTGGGAGTTGCGTGCGATCACGCCGTTGATCACGTGGCAACCGGCGATCATGCCGACCTTCGGCACCTTGAAGATCTCGCGCACCTCGGCGCGACCGCGGGACACTTCCCGGTAGGTGGGTTCGAGCAGTCCGGTCATCGCCGCGATCAACTCGTCCGTCAGCTCGTAGATGACCGTGTGGAGCCGCACGTCGACCTCTTCCTTGCCGGCGAGTTCCGTCGCGCTGCGTTCGGGTCGAACGTTGAAGCCATAGATGATCGCGCCGGAGGCGGAAGCCAGAAGGACATCGTGAGTGGTCACGGCGCCGACGGCGGAGCGGATCACCCGAACCTTGACCTTGTCGGTGGAGAGTTTCTGCAGGGTCTCGCGCAGCACCTCGACCGAGCCCTGCACGTCCGCCTTCAGGATGACGGGCAGTTCCTTGACCTCGCCCTCCTTCAGGCTCGCGAACAGGCTCTCGAGGGAGACGCCGCCGGTGGCCGGCGCCAGGTCCATGCGCCGCTTTTCCTCACTGCGGAACTCGGCGATGGACCGCGCCCGCGCCTCCTGAGCCGTCGCCTGGAAGGGATCGCCGGCTTCAGGCAGCTCGTTGAACCCCGAGACCTCCACCGGCGTGGAGGGAGGCGCGTCGGTCACGCGCTTGCCCAGATCGTTCATCAGCGACCGTACGCGACCCCACGTCGAACCACAGACGAAGACGTCGCCGACGTGCAGCGTTCCGTCCTGGACGAGCACCGTGGCGACCGAGCCGCGACCGGTCTCCTTGCTCGCTTCGATCACCACTCCCTGACCTTGCAGTTCCGGGCTGGAACGGAGTTCGGCGACCTCGGCCGTGAGGTTGATCATCTCGAGCAGTTCGTCGATTCCGTCCCCCTTGATCGCGGAGACGGGGACGGCGATCACGTCGCCGCCCCAGTCCTCCACCACGAGGTCGCGATCCGCCAGTTGCTGCTTGACCCGGTCCACGTTGGCGTTCGGCCGGTCGATCTTGTTGATGGCGACCAGGATCGGCACGGCCGCCGCCCGGGCGTGGTCGAGCGCTTCGAGAGTCTGCGGCATCACGCCGTCGTCCGCGGCGACGACGAGAATGACGATGTCGGTGACCTTCGCGCCGCGGGCCCGGAGCTGAGTGAACGCCTCGTGCCCGGGCGTATCCAGGAACGTGATCCGGCCGTCGTTCTGCGCGACCTGGTAGGCCGCGATGTGCTGGGTGATGCCGCCGAACTCGCCCTCGGTGAGCCGGGACTTGCGGATCGCGTCAAGCAGTGAGGTCTTGCCGTGATCGACGTGGCCCATGATCGTGACGATCGGTGGACGTTCGACCCGGGTCGGTCCATCCGCCTCGGCACGGCTCGCCTCGAGTTCTTCTTCCTGCTCGAGCTGGATCTCCTCCTCGAACGAGACGATCAGGGCTTCGAAGCCCATCTGTTCCGCCAGTTCCACGGCGAGTTCCGGCTCCAGGAGATGGTTCACGGTGGCCATCAGGCCGCGGTCGAACAGCATCTTCAGCAGGTCCTTCGCCTTGACGCCCATCTTCTCGGCCAGGTCGCGGACCTGCAGCCCCTCCGAGATCGTGATCGTGCCTCGCTGGCCGGGGTCCTCGATCGCGACGTCGGCGGCCTTCTGGCGGTCTTCCTGGCGCTCGCGGCGGGTGCGCAGGTCGACCTGGGGTGGCGTGGGTTCCGTTTGGGCGCGGGTCTCGATCGCGGGTGGCGTCGCCGCGGCAGGCGGCGGCTTTACGGTCTCTACTGCCGCAGTGGAGGCGGGATCGGACTTCCGGGTTCCGGGCGGAGCCGCTGTTGCGGGGGGCGCGTCGGCGGGCTGGGCGGGCGCCCGCGCCGCCGCGGCGGCTTCCTCGGCGGCGATCTCCTTCGCCGCGAGTTCCTCCGGAGTAGGCGGTTTCGGCTTCGACTCGGTGGGCGTCAGGGTGCGGATCGTCTGCTTGTGGACGATCGAGCGGCGGCGGTTCGGACGCATCGGGCCCGCCGGCGGCCGGAGGCTCGAGATGGGACGCCGCCGGGGCGCCGCCGGCGGAGCCGCGCGGTCGCGGAGGATGACCTCGCGCTGCGGGCCGGCGATCTTCTTGCCCTCGAGCAGGGCCTTGATGATGTCCGTGTCGATCATCGCGTCTTCACCCTCGACGCGCACACCGATCGAACGGAACTTGAACAGCAAGTCCTGTTCGGCCACGTTCATCCGCTTGGCCAGATCCTGCAGCCGGATTTTGCCCATGAAGTCCTCGGTCCCCCGGTTCTTTGTTGACTCGCTCGTCCTGACCCTGCGAGCCGCTAGGTTTCGCCGTTCTCCGAACTGTCGCTGCTGGACTGCACCTCTGGCGCGGTGTCCTCCCCGGCGGCGCCGGACTCTTCCTCGAACACGCGGGTGAGCGCCGCCATGAAGTCCTCTTCGTCCATCGCGGGGCCTTCGCTCTCCGATGCCGCGACGACGTCCTCGGGCGAGGCCTGTGCCGTAGCCCACTCGACGATCGAAGCGGCCACGGTCTCATCGACCCCGGGCAACATCCTGAGAGCTTCCGCGCCGGCGCCCTGCAGGGCTTCGAGATCGCCGAAGCCGGCTCCTTCAAGCGCCGCGGCGATGTCCTCGTCGACCCCGTCGATCTCGGTGAGGTCGAGGCTGTCTCCGCCGATGTCGACGTTCAGCATCCTGGCCAGCGCGTCCGCGACCTCGTCCTTGACGTCCGACTCGCTCTTGATGTCGATACGCGCTCCGATCAACTCGCTGGCGAGGCGCACGTTCTGACCCCGTTTGCCGATCGCCAGGGAGAGTTGTTCGTCCTCGACGATCACGTCGAGGTGCGGCGTTGCGCCCTCGTGGGTCACCGAGACGCGAGTGATTCGGGCGGGCGCCAGAGCGCTTTGCGCGAACGTCACCTGGTCCTCGGAGAACTCGATGATGTCGATCTTCTCGCCCCGGAGTTCGCGAATGATCGACTGCACGCGGGAGCCCTTCATGCCGACGCAAGCGCCGACCGGATCGACATCCCGCTCGCGGCTGAGCACAGCCACCTTCGCGCGCTCGCCCGGGGCGCGGACCGCGGTCTTGATGACCACGGTGCCGTCGTAGATCTCCGGCACCTCCATCTCGAACAGCTTGACCAGGAGACGGGGATCGGTTCGGGACATGACGACCTGCGGTCCCTTGGGTTGCTTGTGGACCTCGACGATCACGCCGCGGATGCGCTCGCCCTGGCTGTAGCGCTCGTGACGCGACTGCTCGCTGCGGGGAACGATCGCCTCGGTCCGGCCGAGGTCGACGATGATGTCGCCTCGCTCGAACCGCCGGACGGTGCCGTTGACGACCTCGCCGACCCGGTGCTCGAACTCGTTGAAGATCTTCTCGCGCTCCGCTTCGCGGATGCGCTGGTAGAGCACCTGCTTGGCCGACTGGGCCGCGATCCGGCCCAGGCCCTCGGTCGAAATGGGGAACTCGATCTCCTCGCCCAGCTCGGCGTCCTCCTTGTGCTCGCGAGCTTCGTCCAGGGTCCACTCGGCCAAGGGGTCCTCGACCTCGTCGACCACCGTTCGATAGCTGAAGGCGCTGAACTGGCCGGTCTCCCGGTCCATGTAGGAGCGGACGGGTTCCTTGATGTGGTGCTGCTTCTTGGCCGCCGACGCGACCGCGTCCTCCAGGGCAACGATCCACTTGTCGAGGTCGATGTCCTTCTCGTGCGCGACCTGCCTTAGAACCTCGTTGATGTTCACTTCGGGAGTGTGTGTCTGAGCCATTTGCGGATCCCCGGCGTCAGAGTTCGACCAGAAGTCTGGCCTTGTGGATGCTGTCGATGGTGAGGCGCAGCGTGTCGCCGCTGTCGTCCTCGCGGATGAGTGCGATGCCCGGGTCGTCCGGACTCAGACCCAGAAGCTCTCCCCGCACCGTGCGCCGGCGGGCGGTACCGGCGTCGGTGAAGGTCACCCGGACGCGGCTCCCGCTGAACCGCTCGTAGTCGCGGACACGGTAGAGCTCCCGATCGAGACCGGGTGAACTGACCTCGAGCACGTAGCCCGCGGCAGGCCCGAAGTCCTCCGCGTCCAGGAGGACGGAGGCTTCCCTGGACACGTTGGCACAGAGCTCGTGCGTGACGCCGTCACGATGGTCGACCACCAGGCGCAGGCGGTTGCCCCGGAACGCCGCCTCCAGTAGCTCGCAGCCGTGGCTCCCGGCCAGGCGCTCGAGCCGGCGGAGAAGGTCGGTGTCGATGGAACTGCCCACGTCGCGTAGCGCCCCGTGCGATGACCCGGCAGTCGCCGGCCGGGCCGGCGCCCGGAACTCGCGAACGGGTTCGAGAGAGGTCATGTGGCGACAGAATCGATTCTTCGCTGGAATTTCGTGATCTCTTAGAACAAAAAAGAGCGGGCCGAACACCCACTCTCAGCAGCCGACAGCCGGTATCGGCATTTCGCTCTCCGCAGGAGAAGCGCCGGCGGTCGGACGGGGACTATACAACGGCCGGATCGGCCCGGCAAGCCGTTCCCGGGTGCTCGTGCCAGAATGGCGCGCCTTCGATGGCCGGCGTGACTCCGCCGGCGGAATGCGGTGAAACGGAACGGACCTTGCGCCGGAAGTCGGCAGCATGTTGGCGGGCCGCCAGCGTTGGCAGGCGACTTGCACGCTCTGGTGGCGAGGCGTTGGAGAGGCCGGCGCTCTACGGTTGTATGCTTCAGGCGCCGCCGCGTCGCGGCACCTGCTTCCCTACCTGAACTGGAACTTGCGAACGATGAATACGAAGAAGCAGATCCTCTTTACGGCCCTGATGGTCGCCGGAGCCCTGGTGTTCGGCATGATCATCGCCGGCGGGCTGAACCTCACCGAACCGACGCGCGCCGAGGAAACGGCCCTGCCTGCCGTGGCAGCGGAGAAGGATGCGCGGGACGAGCAGGCGAGACGGGTCGAGCGCCACGCGAGGACCGCGATCGACAGCTTTGCCGATCTGGCGGAGGCGGTTCTGCCGGCGGTCGTTACGGTCGAGGTCGTGCGGATCGAGGAGGCGCCGGAGCCCCGGGGCTTTCAGGACTTCTTCCGGCGCCTTCCGGGCCAGCCGGACGGGGAGCAGGAGGAGCAGCGTTTCCCGGGCGCGGGGAGCGGCTTCCTGATCTCTGCCGACGGGTGGATCGTGACCAACAACCACGTGGTCGAGCGGGCGGAGCGAATCCAGGTCGGCATGGGCGGCCGCGACTATCCCGCCGAAGTCAAGGGCCGGGACCGCGAGACGGATCTGGCGCTGCTCAAGATCGACGCCGGCGAGGAGCTTCCGTACCTGCCGCTGGGCGACTCGGACGCGCTCCGGGTAGGGGACTGGGTCATGGCGGTCGGCAACCCGCTGAGCTTCGAGGCGTCGGTGACCGTGGGCGTGGTCAGCGCCATGGGCCGATCGATCGCGATCGAGAACAACCGCGCCGACTTCGCCAACTACATCCAGACTGACGCCGCGATCAACCTCGGCAACTCCGGCGGCCCCCTGGTCAACACCGCCGGGGAGGTGGTCGGGATCGCGACCGGCAAGGCGTTCGCCGAGAACATCGGTTTCGCGGTGCCCGTGGACGTGCTCGAAGGGGTGCTTCCCCAGCTGCGGGACACGGGCCGGGTCAGGCGAGGTTATCTGGGCGTCAACATTCGCGACCTGGAGCACATCGAAGCCCGCTACTACGGGCTGGAGGAGCCGGATGGAGCGTTCGTCTCGAACGTTCAGGCGGACACGCCGGCGGAGAAGGCGGGAGTCGAGGCCGGCGACGTCATCCTCGGTGTGGACGAGCATGAAGTGGAAGGGACGCGCGACCTGATCGACTACGTGGCCGCGTTGCCGCCTGGTCGCGACGTTCAATTGCAGGTGCTGCGCGACTCCGAACGCATTCGACTCGACGTCAGGCTCGAGGAGCGGCCGTCCCTCATCGCGGAGCAGGAGGAACCGACGCCGGCCGCGCCGCCTCGCGAGGAGAGCATGGACTGGCTCGGCCTGGAACTCCGGCCGCTGACCCGGACCCTGCGCGAACGCGCCCAGTTGGACCGCGGCCAGCGCGGCGTCTTCGTATCCGGCGTCTCCGCTCGCAGCGTGTTCGCGGAAAAGGGCTTCCAGGAAGGGCTGGTGATCGTCGGCATCAACGACGCCGCGATCGAGAGTCTCGGCGATCTGGAGGAGGCCTCGGCCGACCTCGAGTCCGGCGATCTCGTCCGCGTCGAAGCGCTTCTCCCGGGCGGCCAGCGCTTCTTCTCGGTGATCGAAGTACCCTGACGTTTCCGCGGAGGTCTTTCCCTTGACGCGGCCCACAGGCCCGCGGGTGCTCGTGGTCGACGACGAGGAGTCGATTCGGGCATCGCTCCGGATGATCCTCGAGTTCGAGCGCTACCGCGTCGACGAGGCGGCGAACGGCCGGGAAGCACTGAGGCGAGTCATGACGAGGCCTCCGGCCGCCGTCCTGCTCGACATCAAGATGCCCGAAATGGACGGTCTGTCGACGCTGTCGGGCTTGCGGGAGCGGGGCCACGACATGCCGGTCGTCATGATCAGCGGCCACGGCGACATCGCCGCGGCCGTCGAGGCGACGCGCCTGGGCGCGTACGACTTCCTCGAGAAGCCGCTGGAGCGCGACCGGGTGCTGCTGGCGCTTCGGAACGCCGTCGAACGGCAACGGCTCCGGGACGAGAACCGGGAACTCAGGCGGGCTCCCTCAGAGCTGGTCGGAGAGTCCCCGGCGATGAAGGAACTCCGGGCCACGATCGAGCGCGCCGCACCGACTCCTGCCACCGTGCTGATCACGGGCGAGAGCGGAGTCGGCAAGGAGCTCGTCGCGCGTGCGATTCACGCCGGCAGCCAGCGCAGCGAAATGCCCCTGGTCCAGGTCAACTGCGCCGCCATTCCGGACGAGTTGATCGAGTCCGAGCTGTTCGGTCATGAGAAGGGCGCCTTTACCGGCGCGGTGCGACGCCAGGTGGGGAAGTTCACGGCCGCCGACGGCGGCACGATCTTTCTGGACGAAATCGGCGACATGTCCGCCCGGACCCAGGCGAAGGTGTTGCGCGCTCTCCAGAGCGGCGAGATCGAACCGGTCGGCGCCAGGATGGCGACGACGGTCGATGTCCGGGTCGTGGCCGCGACACACCGCGATCTTCCGGCGGAGATCGAGGCCGGACGCTTTCGCGAGGACCTCTTCTACCGCCTGAACGTCGTGCCGGTACACGCGCCGCCGCTGCGCGAACGGCTTGAGGATCTCCCGTTGCTGGTGGAGCACTTCATCGAGCGTTTTGCGATCGAGAACAACTACCGTCAGAAGAGCCTGACCCAGGGTGCGATACGGCAGTTGCAGGCGATGCCGTGGCGCGGCAACGTCCGGGAACTGAAGAACCTGCTGGAGCGCGTGCTGATCCTGAGCCCGGGCGCCAGGATCGACCGTGCAGCCGTCCTCGGTCTTGCGGGTTCCGTGCGTGGGGGCCTCTCGGAGGCTATTCTCGCGCTTCCCACCCTGCGCGAATTCAGGGAGAGCTCGGAACGAATGTACCTGGCGAAGAAGCTCGAGGAGCACGGCTGGAACGTGACCCGTACCGCGAAGGCCATCGGGACGCCGAGGAGCAACCTGTACAAGAAGATGGAGCAGTACGGGCTCCGCCGGGAGGCGGCGCCTTGATCGCCGGGCGGCCCGGAGCCCTGGCTCCGCACCGGATCCTCGTCGCCAAGCCCGGGCTGGACGGCCACGACCGTGGCGCCAAGGTGGTCGCGCGCGCCCTGCGCGACGCGGGATTCGAGGTGATCTACACCGGTCTTCGGAAGACGCCGGAGCAGATCGTCGCCGCGGCCGTGCAGGAAGACGTGCGGGCGGTCGGTCTGTCGATCCTCTCCGGAGCCCACAACACCCTGCTGCCGGAGGTGGTGGAGGGTCTGCACGTCGCCGGAGCCGACGACGTGCTCGTGTTTGCCGGGGGCATCGTTCCCGACGCGGACATCGCGGAGCTCAAGGCCGCCGGCGTGGACGAGGTCTTTCCGCCTGGCTCCAGCACGGCCATGATCGTCGAGTACCTGAACCGCCGGCTGGCGGCCGCGGGGCCGGGCGGCGGGGCCGGCCGCTGATGGCGGGCGGCGGGCCCTCCGCCAACGCGCAAGCGCAGAGACCAGCGATGGAGAAGCGCTTCGAGCCTGCCTCCTACGAAGGCAAGTGGCAGCAACGGTGGGACGAACAGGGCCTGTACCGCTGTGCTGCCAATCCGGAAAGCAAGGGCGACCCGGAAGACAAGGGGCCGAAGCCCTACTGCATCCTCATACCGCCGCCGAACGTTACCGGCAAGCTGCACATGGGGCATGCCCTGCAGAGCACCTTGCAGGATCTGGTCACGCGCTGGCGGCGGATGCGAGGCGACAACGCGCTTTGGCTGCCCGGAACGGATCACGCCGGCATCGCGACCCAGCTCATGGTCGAGCGGCACCTGGAAGCGCAGGGCTCCAGCCGGATCGAGCTCGGCAGGGAGAAGTTCGTCGAGCGAGTCTGGCAGTGGAAGCACGAGTACCACGCGAACATCCGCGGCCAGCTGCAGCGTCTGGGTGCTTCCTGCGACTGGTCCCGCGAGCGGTTCACGCTTGACGACGGCCTGGCGCGGGCGGTGCGCACCGCCTTCGTGCGCCTCCACGAAGAGGGCCTGATCTACCGCGGCGAGCACATGGTCAACTGGTCGCCGGTGCTGAGGACGGCGGTTTCCGACCTCGAGGTGGAGAACCGCGAGGTCGAGGGCCGCCTCTACCACCTCGCCTACCCCCTGGAGCCGCTCGCGGAAGGTTCCACGGCCGAGGAGCCGCTGGTCGTGGCCACCACGCGGCCGGAGACGATGCTCGGGGATACCGCGGTCGCCTTTCACCCGGAGGACGAGCGCTACCGCCACCTCGCCGGCCGCACGGCCAGGTTGCCCCTCCTCGGCCGCCGTCTCCGGCTCGTCGCCGACGAGCACGTCGACCCCGAGTTCGGCACCGGACTGGTCAAGGTGACACCCTTCCACGATCCGAACGACTACGAGATTGGCCGCCGCCACGACCTGCCGGGCGTGCGCGTGATCGACTTCGACGGTCGGATGACCGCCGAGGCGGGTGCCGACTTCGAGGGCCTCGATCGCTTCGAGGCCCGGCGCCGCGTGGTGGAACGGCTGGAGGCCGAGGGGCGGCTGGTCAAGGTCGAGCCCCACGTCCACAGCGTTGGCCACTCCCAGCGGAGCGGCGAGCCGGTCGAGCCGATGCTGTCGCCGCAGTGGTTCGCGGACGTCTCCGGCATGGCGCAGGATGCTCTGGCGGCGGTCGAGAGCGGCGACATCCGTTTGATTCCCTCCTCCTGGGACCGGACCTGGGAGCATTGGCTCAGGAACATCCGGCCGTGGGTGATCTCACGCCAGCTCTGGTGGGGACACCGTATTCCGGCCTGGTACGACGCGGACGGCGCCTGCTACGTGGCGATGGATCGAGCCGCGGCCGAGGAACAGGCGGGCACGACCGAACTGACGCGGGATCCGGACGTTCTGGACACCTGGTTCTCGTCCGGCCTGTGGCCGATCTCCACGCTGGGCTGGCCGGACGAGGAGGCAGCCGACCTCCGCACGTGGTACCCGACCGAGGTCCTGATCACGGGCTTCGACATCCTGTTCTTCTGGGTGGCGCGCATGGTCATGCTGTCGCAGCACCTCTACGGCGACGTGCCCTTCCGGGCGGTTCACCTGACCGGACTCGTTCGGGACGCGGACGGCGAGAAGATGTCGAAGACCAAGGGCAACACGGTCGATCCGATGGACCTGATCGAGGAGTACGGGGCGGATGCGATGCGCTTCACCCTGGCGGTTCTCGACGTGCCGGGTCGCGACATTCCGCTCGACCTCGAGCGCATGGCCGGTTACCGCGCCTTCGGCAACAAGATATGGAACGCGGTCCGGTTCGCTCTGGCCCGCACCGAGGGAGCGAGCGTTCCGGGTTCGGCCGCCGAGTTGCTCGGCGACGAGCTGGCGGCGCCCGAGCGGTGGATCCTCTCCCGCCTGTCGGCCACGGCGGCCGCGGTCAACGGGGCCCTGGAGGAGTTTCGTTTCGATCGTGCCTGCAACGCGCTCTACCACTTCTTCTGGCACGAGCTCTGCGACTGGTACATCGAGTTCGCGAAGCCGGCCCTTTCGGGAAGGTCGCCGCGGCCGCGGGCCGCCGAGACCGTTCTGTTCACGCTCGAGGCGAGCCTGCGGCTGCTGCATCCGGTGATGCCGCACCTGACCGAGGAGCTCTGGCAGCGCCTGCCGCGCGCTTCGGCTGCCGGCTCCGGGGAACCGGAGAGCATCGCGCTTCAGGCTTACCCGCTGAGCGACGACGACCTGGTTTCGGACGAGGTCGAGCGGGGCATGGACACCGTGATCGCCGTGGTCCAGGCGGCCCGGAGTCTGCGCCGCGAGCGGAACCTCGCCGGGGCCGCGAAGATGTCGGTCTTCATGGAGGACGGCGACCCGGACCTCATCGCCTTCGTCGTCGAACAGGCATCCCTGGTGGGCGCCGTTGCGGGTGTCGCCCAGGTGACCGCGGGTCACGGACCGGCCGGGTCGGTCCGGGACCGCGCCGGCGGCGTCAACCTCGCGTTCGAGGTCGAGGCCCCCGAGATGAGCGAGTCCGAGCGCGCGAAGTTCGCCAGGGACCTGCGGAAGATCGACGCCGAGATCGCCGGCGCCCGGGGCCGTCTCTCGAACCCCGGGTTTCTCGAGAAGGCACCGGCCCACGTGGTCGAGGGCAACCGCGCCCGACTAGCCGAACTGGAGGAACGTCGCCAACGGATGGCCGAAGCGCTCGACGCCTAGCTGCTACCCTTCGCGCCCCTATGGCGGACCGTTCCGAGGCATTCGACCAGTTCACCGGGGAGCTGCTGGCCTGGACGCCGCGCCTGCCTGGCAACCTGGTGCTGATCGACACGGTCGATTCGACGAACCGCTTCGTCAAGGCGCTGGCCGAGCGGTTCTTTGAAGAGGAGTCGACGCCGCCGGCCGCGCTGGTCGTGGCGTTCGAACAGACGGCGGGCCGGGGTCGACAGGGCCGCTCCTGGGTCAGCACCGCGGGACGCGGTCTCTACTGCACCTGGCTGCAGCCGCTGCCGATCGCAGGGGCGGGCTCTCTGGAGAATCAGCTCGGCGCGTTGCCGCTTCTGGCCGGCATCGGCGTGTGCCGCGCGTTGACCGGCTTCGTCGACGGCCGGGCAGGTCTCAAGTGGCCGAACGACGTGCTCGTCGACGGCCGCAAGATCGCCGGCATCCTGATCGAGACGATAGTCGGCAACGGCGGCGAGACGGTGGCCCTGATCGGTTTCGGCGTGAACTACGACTTCGGCGAAGCAGGCGATCTGCCGACGCCGGTCGCGACATCGATCGCGCTCGAAGCCGGGAACCGGCCTTCGCGGGCTGCCGTCGCCGCGCGGCTCGCCACTTCGCTGGAAGCCGAGCTTGGTCGTGCGGGAGACGTGGAGTACACGCTGGATGCCTACCGTCGCTGCACCGTCCATCGCGAGGGAGACGAGGTGAGCTGCCGGATCGGGGGCGAGACGGTTGCCGGCCGGTTCGCGGGCTTCGATGACGGTGGACGCTTTCGGTTGCGGACCTCCGCCGGCCTGCGCACGATCGCCTCGGGCGAGGTCATCGAGGCGTGACCTCCGGAGCGGATCCCGGCAGCAGGGACCGCGACTACTTCGAGACGATCGAGGAGGAGTTCATCCGGCTGCGGGGAGCGCCCCTGCTCCTGAGTCCCGCCGACTGGCGCCTGGCGGACGGCTGGCGGCACCAGGGCGTCCCGCTTCATCTCGTGCTCGAGAGCATCCGGAGAGTCTTCGAGCGGCGCGCTGAACGGCAGGCGGCCTCGCCGGAGTTGAAGCAGAGGAACGTCAGCAGCCTGCGTTACTGCCGTCCCGCGGTGGAGAAGGCATGGGCGGAGTATCGGGAACTCGGAGCGGCGCCGCCGGTGCGGCGGCAGCCATCAGCAATCGACGTGCCGGGGCGGCTTGGAGCGCTCGCGTCCGCACTTCCGCCGACCCTGGCAGATGTCGAACTCTGGCGGAGCAGGTTGACGGAGGTCGGCGGCTCGGCACCGGAGGTCGAGGCCCGGTTGGCCGAACTCGATCTCGAACTGGTCGCGGGGGCGTTCGACGGCCTCGCGCCGGCGGACCGCGAGGCCGTCCTGGCGGGGGCCGACGAGGCCCTGCGGGGAACGGCGGGACGGGTGGACGAGGAGAGGCTGCCGGAACTTCGTCAACGCCTGGTGCGCCGCCTGGTGCGCGAGCGGCTCGGGCTTCCCCTGCTGTCGCTCTTTGCCGAGACGGCGAGGTCGCCGGGGGAGAGCTGACTCAGTCGCTCTGCTCCCGGCGCTTCCGGCGCCAGCGGTCGGCGCAGCGGTCGTAGAGCACGATGCCGACCGTCATGCCGAGGTTCAGCGAGACCGCGGTGGGAACGCGAAGGAGGTGGTCGCTCCGCTTCAGGATGCGCTCGGAAACCGAACCGCTCTCCGGTCCGAACACGTAGCAGGCCCGCTCCGGGTGAACGAAGTCGGGAAGCGCGATCGCGTCCGGGACGATTTCGACCGCGACCACTGCCGTGTCGCGGGGAGCCGCCTCGAGCAGATCGTCCACTTCGATCACCGGGACGTGCCGGTAGGCGCGGGTCGGATCGGTCGGCAACCGCCGGATGTCGATGTCCTCGGATGGCCGGCCCAGGAGGATCATGCGGGCCTGGAAGCAGAGCGCCGCCCGCAGGACGTGGCCGACGTTGACGGGATCGGCGGGCCGGTCGAGCGCCACGCAGGCGAAACCGCGGCCGCCCGCCAGATCCGCGCGGCGCTGGACCGGGCGCTCGATCTTCTTCGCCACTCAGGACGCCTCGTCGCCGTACTGCTCGAACAGCCGCTCGATGAGGAGCTGGAGCGGGAACCGGTTCAGCTTGCCGGTGCCGGCGGCGCGTTCGCCGAAGGTGGTCACCGGGTCGGCCGCGATCCCTTCACCCCAGATCAGCACAGGCACCGGATCCGCGCCATGGGCGCCGGCTTCGGACAGGGTGGCGTGGTCGGCCGTCACGGCGATCCGGAGAGGCCGCTCGAGTTTCCCGAGGAACGCTCCGAGTTCCCGGTCGACCCGCTCCAGGAAAGCGACCTTCAGATCGGGGCGACGG
>JAJDZH010000193.1 GCA_022824725.1 Thermoanaerobaculia bacterium
CTGGCAGCGGCACGGTCAGGCTGCACTCCCGCTCACCTTCCCCGCATAGCGCCTCGCCCGTCAAGGCGCCCGCGCCGGCCGCGCCCTGGCGGCTGACGACTTCAATGCGTGCGATCTCTCCGGGTGCGACCGCCCGCACGACCAGCGTCGTTTGCGGCACGCCGGCGATCGGACCGACCGTGCCCGCGGCCGCCTCTGCCGCCGGAATGTCGGCGCCGATCGGCCATCCCGCGTAGCTCGCGCGGACCACGATCCGCGGTCCGTTCGTGGCATAGGTGCGACGCGCCAGGAGCGCCCCGTAGATCCCGTCCCGGGTCACTTCGTCACTCAGGATCGCCGCGACACCGCCGCTCGGCGACGCCAGGTGACCCAGGCCCGGATGCCCGTCGTGGCCGTCGCTCGAGCCCACGAATCCGAGCCGGTAGCCTCGATCGAGAGCGTCGCGGACGAAGTTGCCGGCCAGGGCGTTCCGGACGACCGTGCCCGGCGAGTCGGCAGCCTCGCTCGATCCGTGGACGGACACGACCTCGGTGACGGGTTCGAGTCCGGCCGGCGGCGGCGAAGACCAGTCGGTGGCGATCGGAGCCCCGGCAGAATGGTGGGCGAAGGTCAGCGCCCGCACGTCCTCGAGGCCGGCCCACAGTTCGTGCGGCTCGTCGTAGCGCTCGTCGATCGCGCTGAGAAGCAGGCCAGCCGCGGCCTCGGCCGTCGGCTCGAAGAAGACGACGTGGCGATGGCCTTCAACCCAGTTGGTCCACTCGTAACCGGCCAGCGCGACGAAGCGGCCCGGTTCGTTGCGAGTCTCGGCCGCGTCCAGCGTCCGCCGCCAGATCGGCGGTTCACCGTCCATGAACCGCATGCCCCAGTGGTCGTGATCGGTTACCGCCGCGGCGTCCAGGCCGGCCACCTCCCGCGCGTAGAGCAACAGATCGTCCGGCGTCGCCGAGCCGTCGGAGAGGCCGGAGTGGTTCTGGAGATCGGCCCACAGGATGCGCCGGCCGGCCGGCGCTACGACCAGCGGATTGCTTTCCGCTTCGAGTCCGGACTCGGCCGCGGCGCCCATCAACCGGCCGCGCACCCTGATCACACCGCCGGCCTCCGGGGAGAGCCGAAGTGGTACGACGATCCGGCCGCGATCCTCCAGGGCGAGGGCCAGGGAGACGACCCGCTCCACTTCGGCCCCGGAGTGCCGGCCAGAAGGCCGGCGCACCGACACGAGGCGTGCAGGGACATGGCCTGACACGGCCCCCGAGTCGACCAGGTCGACGCCGGCAGGCAGGCGAAGCTCCAGCGTCCCGGATGCCGCCGGCCAGCCGTTCCCCCCGGCGTCAACCAGCGCCGCCGTGAGCTCGACGCGATCGGCCGGCCGGGCCGTCGAAGGCACATGAAGCAGCAACCGCGCCGGCGGCCCCGGCATCACATCCACGGCGGGCGACGCGGCGATCAACTCCCGCACTCCGTCGCCGTCGCCGTCGACCGCGACCCAGAAGCGCGACTCACGCTCGGCGTAGCGGTCGGCCAGCGCGCCCGCCGGGCCCGCTCCGTACGTGATCGCCACCTCTTCTCCTGCCGCGAGCGGCCGGCCGCTGACGCCGATCGCGAGTAACTGCTGATCCAGCGTGTCAGCCGAGAGCTCGACACCGGCGGCGGCCGTCTCGATCGTCGTGTAGCCCAGCGCCTCCCGACGCTCCGTCTGCGGCGTGCTCCAGCCCCAGAAGGGGGACACCTGGAGGTGAACGGCTCCTCCGACCGCTATGCCCGCCGGACCTGCCGTGTAGACGATCCGCCAGCTTCCCGGACTGCCGGCGACCGCCGGGCCCCTCAGAGCCTCGACGGTGGCCGTGCCGCCGCCGTCGGCGGCCGAACGCGGCCGCAGCAGGTCCGCGCGCAGTTCCTCGACTACGTCGAACCGGGGCAAACGATCAGGCCAGTCGCCGTCGAGGGACCCTTCCGGCGCGGGCCCGCACGTGGCCACAAGCAGAAGCAGGACCGCCACGACTCGGAAACGAAGCATCCCGGGATCCTCTCACGACCGGCGGAAACGGCTGTAGTCTGAACGCTGCCCAATGCCCTTCAAGATCGCCTTCATCGGCACCCACGGCGTCGGCAAGACGACCCTCGCCTACGGGCTCGCCGCGCGCCTGAAACGCCGCGACATCAACCTCGACGTCGTGGTCGAAGTGGCGCGGCGCTGCCCGCTGCCGCTCAACGAGGGAACGACCCTGGAGGCCCAGTCGTGGATCCTCCACGCCCAGATCGCCGACGAATTGGCCGCTGAAGCCCGGTCGCCGGTCGTGATCTGCGACCGCAGCGTCCTCGACAACTACGTCTACCTTCTCCTCGCCCGGGGCCGCCAGCCGGCGTTGGAACCGCTGATCGAATCCTGGTGCAAGACGTACGACCTGACCGTCTACGTTCCGATTCTGCGCGGCAGCGAGGCACAACCCGACGGGGTCCGCGCGGTCGACCCTGCCTTCCGGACCCAGATCGACGACCGGCTCTGGAACGAACTCGAGGACCGCCGCGTCGGGGTTCTGGCACTTGATCCGGAGCACCGGAAGAACTGGCTCGACACGGTCGAGGAGGCGGTCGCGAACCAGCTCCGCATTCCCCAGCTCGACCTGCTCTGAGCTGCACGCCGGACGCGTATACTCGCGGGCCGAACAACGAACCCCACCGTCGACCGATACGCACTGCAGCCGATCGAGAGGAGCCGCCATGTCCCGTCCCTTCCTGCGCACCGAACTCTGCGACATGCTCGGGATCGAGTACCCCGTGTTCTCCGCCGGCATGGGGCCCGTGGCGGGCGGCGCGGAACCGGTCGCCAGGGCCGACCTCGTCGCGGCCGTGTCCGAGGCCGGCGGCCTGGGCGTGATCGGAGGCGTCGCCTACAGCCCCGAAGACCTGCGGGCCGAGATCAACAAGGTGCGCGCGAAGACGGACAAGCCATTCGGCGTCGACCTGCTGCTGGCTTCGAACTTCCTGGAGAAGGCGGGCAGCGGACCGACCTCGGCGACGGTGCCGACCCGCGATCTCGTGCCGGAGGAAACGCGCGACGCGCTCAGGAAGATGGCCGAGGGCCTGGGGATCGAGTGGATGGAGGCGCCGCCCCCGGAGCCGAGTTGGAGGGTGCCCGAGGGGCAGAGCTACGCCGGCGCCCAGATGGAAGTCCTGCTCGAAGAGAAGATACCGGTGTTCGCCTCCGGTCTTGGTTCCCCGGCGCCATTCGCCCGGGCGCTCAAGGACGCAGGCATCAAGATCGTCTCCCTCGTCGGCAATGCCCGCGCCGCCCGCCGGGTCGCCGACGGCGGCGCCGACATCGTCGTCGCACAGGGCACGGAGGCCGGCGGTCACACCGGCAAGATCGGCACCCTGGCTCTCCTGCCCCAGGTCATGGACGCGGTGGCGCCGACCCCGGTCGTCGCCGCGGGCGGCGTCGCCGACGGCCGCGGCCTCGCGGCGGTCATCGCGGCCGGCGCGATCGGCGCCTGGTGCGGCACCGTCTTCCTGGTTTCCGACGAAGCGAATCAGCCCGCCCTGCAGAAGGAACGGATCATCGACGCCGCGACCGAGGACACCGTCGTGACCCGGCTCTACAGCGGCAAGACGATGCGCAACATCACGAACCCGCTGATCGAGTCGTGGGAGAAGAGCGGCATTCGCGCGCTGCCGATGGGTCTCCAGGGCGTGCTCACGCGCGACCTGCTGCACTCCATCCGCACCGCCGGCAGGGACGACCTGCTGATGAACGCCGCCGGGCAGACGTCTGGGATGCTGACGAAGACCCGGCCGGCCAGCGAGATCCTGCACGAGATGGTCGCGGATGCTTCGCACCTCCTCGGTGCGCGGCTGTCGCAACGGGTTCAGGTCCAGGTCGCCGTCTAACAGTCCGCCGGCGCCCCCCCGGCATCCGCCGCAGGCGGAATCCGGAAGCCGTTCGAGCGCCGCCGCGACCCTCACCAGCGCCGAGCGTCCGGCTCGATCGCTTCGAGGTCGAAGCAGTGGTAGCCGGCGGGGTGCCTCCAGAACCGCTCCCGGTAGGGATACATCCGTAGCGACGCCTGATCGGTCGGCGCATCGAGGCTGAACGTCGCACAGAGTTCGTACGCCTTGTCCCCCGCGGCCCTGAAGGTGTACGGCTCCCGGCTTTCCGGGTCGACGATCGACGCGATGTCGATGTCCCGCTCGCCACTGAGGGATTCCAGGCCCGCGGGCAGGGAGCCGTTCCGTTCCCAGTAGATGTCGACGCCCCGGACGATGTCCCGCAGGTTTCCTACGCGGGCAACATCCAGCCCGCGCTCCCGCGCCTTCCCGGGCGAACCGACGGCAACCAGTCCCAGGACGACCGCCAGGAGGACTGCCACACCCGACACGCCCGCGAAGACGGTCGGCAGCTTCGGCGCCCGGCCGCCTTCGGCCGCTTCCACGTCATCCTGGCGGAGATCCCAGAAGTAGTAGCCGAACACGCTGCCGGCAATCGCCGCCACGACGCCGACCTTCAGAAGAAACCGTACGGCCAGCTCGCCGCCAAGGCCGAAGAACACCAGCGCGATCAGGTCCCCGGCCAGCACGCCCGCCGCGACGAACAGCGTCAGGTACGTGAGCCACTTCCTGATCCGCGACGAGCGCAAGTCCGGATCGCTGCGCAGCGTGCGTCGCACTATCCGTTGAGTCAGCAGGAACGCCGGG
>JAJDZH010000397.1 GCA_022824725.1 Thermoanaerobaculia bacterium
GAGCCACGATGCTGTCTGTGCCGAATGCGACAGCCCGACAACCGTCCCCTTCAGGCCCGCACCTGGCAGGCCCGTGTACTGCCGCTCCTGCTTCATCAACCGTCCACAGGGCAACCGCAACCGCCCCGAGGGCAGTCGTCCCCGACGCAACCGTCCTCACGGCGGCGGCGCACGGGTGAACGGCGCCCAGCCCGTGGTTGAGCCTTTGGCCGATCCCGGGCAGGACACTCACTCCGGCGCCGTGTTCGCCGGCCTCGAGCTTTCGCGCGCGACCAGAGCTGCGATCGGCCGAATGGCCATCTCCGAGCCGACGCCCGTTCAGGAGCAGTCCATCCCCACGCTGCTGGCGGGGCGGGACCTGGTCGGGCAGGCGCAGACCGGATCCGGAAAGACGCTGGCCTTCGCCGTGCCCATTGCGGAAGTCTGCGATCCGTCGACCCGTCGCGTTCAGGCGCTCGTACTCGTGCCGACCCGGGAGTTGGCCCTGCAGGTAGCCGGGGTGATCTTCCGTCTGGCTTCGTCGCGGAGAGTGTCGGTGACCCAACTCGTCGGCGGCCGCTCGATACGGCGCGAGCAGGCGGCGCTTCGGCGAGGAGCCGATGTCGTTGTCGGCACGCCGGGCCGGACGCTTGACCACCTGCGCCAGGGGTCCCTGGACCTGGGCGCGGTGCGATTCCTCGTCCTGGACGAGGCGGACGAGATGCTCGACCAGGGCTTTGCCCGCGACGTCGAGGCGATTCTCAGCCGCACTCCCGCTTCAAGGCAGACCGCGCTGTTCTCGGCCACCATGCCGAACTGGGTGGCGAACACGGCGAAGCAGTACCTGCGCAACCCGGTGAAGGTCGAGGTCGGCGCGGGGACTCAGGAGTCCGCGGTGGAGCATCTGGTCTACTCGATCCAGAAGGACGACAAGATCGCGGCACTCCGGACACTGCTGGACGGCCGCAACGGCGACCCGATCCTGGTCTTCGGTCGAACGAAGCACGGGGTCAGGAAGCTGGCGAAGAAGCTCGATGCGTTGGGCTATCCGGTGGGGGCGCTTCAAGGCAACCTCAGCCAGGGCGCCCGCGAGCGCGTGATGCGAGGTTTCCGTTCCGGCGCCGCCCCGATCCTGGTGGCGACGAATGTTGCCGCCCGCGGCATCGACGTCCAGGGCATCGGTCAGGTCATCAACTACGACCTGCCGGACTCCCAGCGGCTGTTCACCCACCGCGTGGGACGAACCGGGCGGATGGGGAGTTCGGGCGAGGCGGTGACCTTCATCACGCCGGACGAAGAGCGGAAGTGGCGCGAGATCCAGCGGGGGCTGGGTCGACGGTTTCCCCGCCGGCCGTGGCGCGCACCGGCGCGCTGACCGACCGAGGTCTTCGTCAATCGGCCGCGGATTCGGGCAGCCGGGATGCCATCGGATCGCCCGCCGACGGGCGATCCGACTGGTTCGCTGGTGGCGCGTTCCGCGCCGCCAGGGTGTGCCGCGAAGGCGATTCCCTGATGTGGATGTCGTGCTGGCTGAAGGGGATCTCGATGCCCTCAGCGGCGAATGCCTTGTGCGTCGCCTTGACCAGCTCGTGGGTGACGATGCCCCGAAGCACCGGCTCCTCGACCCAGCACAGCAGTTCGTAGTCGATGGACGAGGGGCCGAAGGTGCGGAACCGTACACGAGGATCGGGCTGTTGGCACACCTTGGGGTTGTCCGCTGCGACCTGGAGCTGGACCGCTTCGACGTGGTCCACGTCGCTGCCGTAGGCGACCCCGACCCGGACCCGGATCCGGTACTTGACGTGGGGGCCGCCGCTCTCGTTGTTGATCTTCGCGTTGCCCATCACCGCGTTGGGGATCGTGACCTCGATGTCGTCGCGGGTCAGCAGGCGGGTGCTGCGGATGCCGATCTCGGTGACCATGCCGCGCTCGCCGGTGTCGAGGGTTATGAAGTCGCCGATCTTGTAGGGCCCGTCGGCGAAGATGAAGATGCCCGCGAAGAGGTTCGCCAGCGTGTCGCGCGCCGCGAAGCCGACCGCCAGGCCGGCGATGCCGCCGGCCGCCAGGAGCCCCGAGACGTCGGCGCCCCAGGCGTTGATCACAAGGTAGGCCCCCAGGATGACGATCGCGACCTTGGCCAGGTTCTCGAACAGGGGCTCGGTGTGCCTGGAGACGAGAGCGCCCTCGCTCCTGCGCCGCGCCAGAGCCCGTAGCAGGACTCCCGAGGCGCGAAGCGCCGCGACGACCCAGAACACGAGCGCGACGGTCTGCAGCGCGTCGACGATCCTCTGTTCAGTGGCGCCGGCGAGCTGCAATCGAGCGACGCCCATCCGCAAGCCGATCAGGAAGACCGAAATCCAGAGCGGCCAGTGCGCCGCCTCGAGCAGTCGGTCGTCGACTTCGGTCTTCGTCTTGCTGACGAGTTTCGTCGCTCCGAACTTGAGGATCCACCAGACGACCCAGGCGCTTAGCGCGGAGGCGAACGCGATCGCCAACAACTGGAGCCACGCGCCCCATAGCTCGTGCACGTAGATCGGAAGCAGCTCGGCGAGCCGTCGTTCGAGTGCGGTCAGTTCTGCTAGCACAGGATGACTACGATAGCGTGACGCCTTGCAATGAACTGGCTCGTTGTCGGACTCTTGATGTGCGCCGCTTCGGTCGGCGCCGGCGCTTTCGGCGCGCACGGGCTGCGCTCCTCGCTCGACGCGGAGCACCTGGCGCTGTGGGAGACGGCGGC
>JAJDZH010000035.1 GCA_022824725.1 Thermoanaerobaculia bacterium
TCGTCCTGATACCGTGGCTGCTGCTCAAGTCGGTGTGGCCGATCGACGGGACCGAGTACGGGCTCGCGGTGATCGCGGCAACCGCGCTCGGGGCAATGGCCGGTTTCCTCGTTCCGGTTCCGCTTCAGAAAGCGGCCCGGACCCTGGACCGGAACCTGGGACTGGACGAGCGGCTGACCGCCGCCCTCGAGTTCGAATCCAGCGCCCATCTGCCGCTGGCCGGCCCGCTCCTGTCCGACGCCGCCACCCACGCCGGCAGGCTCTCAGTACCGGCGGGTGTCTCGCTGGCGCCGTCCGCCCGGCCGACACACGCTGCCCTTGCCGTCCTTGCGGTCTCCGCCCTCCTCGTCTGGCTGCCGCCCGTCCCCCTTGTCTCCCCCGCGTCCGTCCAGGCGGCGCCGGAGGCGCAACCGGTCGTCGGCGCGACGCCCGTGGAGCTCGGAGCGACGATGGCTCCAATCACTCCCCTGCGGCGACCGCCCCGGCAGCCGATTCAGGAGACGCCTGCCGTCGAGTTCCGGGACTCGCCGGTCGAAATCGATCCCGAAACCCTCGAGCACGCCCTCCGCCTGTCCGACCAGCGCCGTCCGTTCCACGATCTCGACGAACGCCTGCCTAGTCTTCGGGTCGGGGGAGCACCGGGGGACATCCTGTCGCTCCCGGCCGACACCCTCTCCCGGCCCGACACCGAACTGTCTGCCCGGCGCTACTCGCGGGCCGAGGCGGCCGCTGCCCTGGGCGAGCTGGAATCCCTATGGGGTGGTGCACGGCAACGCGATACGACCCGGCCGCCGCCGTTGGAAGTCGTGCGGGAGCGCCCCGAGGAGGGCGGCCCGGCCAGCCAGCCGGACGGGGCCGAGCCCGTGCAGCGCGAACCTTCGGCGGACGACCCGCCGGAGACCATGCCGCTCTTTCCCGACGAGGAGCGCCTGACCCCGCAGAGCGACCGCTTCGCGAGCCTGCCTGAGTCGACCGACACCGCGACGAGCGATGTGCCGCCGTGGCCCAAGCACGGGCCCGGCGAGGGCATCGACGATGACAGCCCGAGAGACGAGGAAGGAACCGGACGAAACGCCGGGGAACCCGGCACCGGTTTCGCCGTCCTGCCGCCCGGCTCGATTGCGGACCGGATCGATACGGAGCAGGCGCCGGAAGTCGAACTCGCGGGCCTGCGCCAGGATGGCGCCCATCGGTCGTTCCTCGCGGATTCGGCGGGACAGGTTGCTCGAGGGCAGGCCCGGCGCCCCATGCAGGACATGCGGGCACGGTTCACGCGGCGCGCCGAGCAGACGCTGAGCGAGGAGTGGATTCCGCTGGACGCCCGGAGCCGGATCAAGCGGTACTTCCAGGCCATTCAAACGCGACGATGAACATCACGGAGCGCTTTGACGCGGCCTTCCTCTATCGGCTTGCCCGATTGCGGCTACAGTCCGCGCGCCTCTTCGACGGGCGCATTCCCGGCGACCGGCGCAGCCCGCGCTACGGCGCGAGCCTGGAGTTCGTCGACGTCCGGCCCTACGCGCCGGGGGACGACACGCGCTACGTGGACTGGAACGTCTACCGGCGCCTGGACCGGCTGGTCGTCAAGCGCTTCCGCGAACATCGGGATCTCTGCTTGCATCTCCTCGTCGACACCAGCGCCTCCATGGGGGCGGGCACGCCATCCAAGCTAGACCACGGCCTGCGAGCCGGGGCTGTGCTCGCCTGCGTCGCGCTCGCGAACCACGAACGCGTCTCCGTGGGACTGCTCGCCGACGATGGGCAGCGCGACCGCGGGATGACACCGCGGCGTGGTCATCGTCGGATGGCGCCCCTCCTGGACCGGCTCGGCCTCATCCGGGCGGGCGGGCGCACCCGGCTCGGAGACACCCTGACCGAGCACGCGCGTTCGTCGCTTGCGCCGGGCGTGGCCGTCATCATCTCCGATCTCATCGAGCCGGTGGAACGCATCGAGGCCGGTCTTCGAGCGCTGCTTGCCCGCGGGCTGGATGCGCGCGTGGTGCAGGTGCTCGCCAACGACGAGATCTCGCCCGACATCGACGGCGACGTGGAGCTCCTCGATGTTGAAGAACCCTCGCCGGCAACGGCGAAGAGGTTGACCGCCGAGCGTGCGACCCACAAGCGATACGGGGAGAATCTCACCCGTTTCCTCGACGAACGGGTAGCGCTGTGCCGGCGCCTCCAGGTACCGTACGTGCGACTGGCCGGCACCGGCACGTCCGACGTGCAACTCCTGCAGCAGCTTCGCTCGGCAGGATTTCTCGCATGAGCCTCGCCAATCCCGCGGCGCTCTGGCTGCTCGCGGTCGTGCCGCTGGTCCTCCTTCTGCACATGTACCGCGTGCAGCGCCGGGAGGTCCGGGTGACCACCCTGCTGCTGTGGGAGGCGGTCGACGATCGACGCGGCTCGCCGCGGCCAGCCTGGCTCCGGTTGCGTCCGAGCGCCTCCCTCGGGCTGCAGCTCCTCGCCGTCGTCGCGGCGGCGCTGGCGATCGCCAACCCGCTCTGGTCGACCACCCAGTCCGGCTGGCCCCGGGTGGTCATGATCGTCGACACCTCGGCCAGCATGCAGGCGACCGACGTCCCCGAAGGGCGGTTCGAGGCGGCCCGCCGGATGGCCCAAAGCGTCGCCGAGGGGCTCGACCGGAGCCAGTCCGGGATGCTCATGACCTCCCGGGGGGAGATCGTGGTCCCCTTCACCACGGATGCCGACCGTCTGCGGGACGGGATCGACGCCCTCGTTGCGACCCATCGGTCGGATCGCTTGTCGGATGCCGTGGATACCGCCCGCCGTCTCGTTGCCGCCGGACCCGCTGCGCGCATTCACGTCTTCACCGACGCTGCGGAGCCGTCCGCGGAGTCGGTGCCCGGAACGCCCGTGGCCTGGCACCTGGTCGGCGAATCGTCGGCCAACGCCGGCATCACCGAGTTTGCCCTTCGCCGGGACCCCGCGCCCGAGGTGGACTACCAGCTCTACATCACGATCGCGAACTTCGATGATGCCGCGCGCGCCGTCGAGTTCGAGGTTGCGTTCGAAGACGTCCTGCTCCATCAGCAGAAGCTGTCGCTGCCGGCCGGGGTGCAACGAGGCGCGGTACTGCCGTTCCGGCATGACGCCGCGGGGGTGCTCACCGCCCGCATCGCTGGCGGCGACGCGCTGGATGCCGACGACGTTGTGCACGCGGTGCTGCCGGCGCCGCGCTCGCGACGAATCGCGCTGGTCGGTGAAGGCGACCTGTTCCTGGAGGAAGCGCTGCGGGCGGACGGTGCCGGGCAGCTGTTCCGGGCCCCGTCCGTCGCAGCGGCCCACGCCGCCGGGGCCGATGTCGTGGTGATCGATGCCGCCGCGCCCGAACGGCTGCCGCCGGGGCGGTACCTGCTCATGGGGGCGCTCCCCGCCGATGCACCCATTGCGGCCAGCGGCCGCGTCGAACGGCCCGCCGTCACCAGCTGGCACCAGGCACATCCGGTGATGCGCGACGTGGACCTCACGGACCTGCTGGTCGAGGAAGCGCTCGCCGTGGAGCGCAAGGAGCCGGCAAGTCGCGGCACCGTCTTGGCGGAATCGAGCGACACGCTGCTGATGTACGCGTGGGATGACGAGGCGTCAGAGACCGCGGCCGACCCGAACACCGGGCCGCGCGGAAGCGGCGCCGGCAGCCGTGAGAGCGCGGGGCCAGGCGGCGAGGCCGACGGGGCTGTCCGGGCCGTGTTCCTTGGATTTCGCTCCCTGCAATCGGACCTGCGGGTACGGGTCGCCTTTCCCCTCCTCGTCGGTAACGCATTGGAATGGCTGCATCCCGTGCGGCTGGACTCGCTGCCAGTGCACTATCGGACGGGAGCGCCGGTTCCAGGCAAACATCCCGACATCGGGCTGCTCACCGGCATTCATGCGCGCCCCGACGCCGATGGCGGTGCGCCGGGCCAGATCGCGATCAACCTTCTCAACGCGTCTGAATCCAATATTGCTCCCGGCAGGGCCGGGTCCGCGTCCGCCCCGGCCACTTCCGACCTCGCGCCTCCGACCTACCCGCACCAGCAGGCGCTCTGGCTGATCCTTGCCCTGGTCGCGCTCGCCGCGGGCGGCGCCGAACTCACCCTGTACCTGTACCGCCGGCGCCGGCAGGCGTCGCCTCTGGCAACCGGCCTTCGGCTCGTCACCCTCGCCCTGGCAGCGGCCGCGCTGTGGCAGCCCCGCCTGCTGCTGGATACGGATGCCCGCCACGTGGTGTTCGTCGTCGACGAGTCCGCGAGCGTCGGAGCACGGGCCGCGGAGGCGGCAGTCCACGCGGCGGAACTGGCCGCAAGCCATGCCGGCCCGGACGACACCATCGGGATCGTCGGATTCAGTGACGATGCGAGGGTGATCGCGCCCGGCGACGGCGTGGCCGGACCTGTCGCGCCCCTACCCGACCCGGAGCCGGACGGGGCGTCGACCCCGGGCTCCGCGCACGGCGCGACCGACCTGGCGCTGGCCCTGCGACGCGC
>JAJDZH010000474.1 GCA_022824725.1 Thermoanaerobaculia bacterium
ACAGGGCGTAGTAGGCGGTGCTGACGGCTCGTCGCAGGTCTGTCTCTCGAGGCTGACCAGCGCCCTGCTGGGTGACTAGCGATCGGGCTTGTCCTGATGAAGTCATCCGGCTTCAACGATGGGCACCTGCTCGCGATACCAATCCCAGTCCGCCCTGTCGCTGAAGTGCGGTGCCAGATCGGCGTCCATCCCTTCTTCGCGCAGCCTGTGCAGCACTCGTCTCGTCAGGCCAAGAGTCCAATCCGGATCGAGTGCCTCCTGGTCTCCTCGAAACACGATGTCCACTCGAAAGTAGGGATCACCGTCGTGATCGATGAGTTCCCTGACCACGACCGGGCCGAACTCAAAGGCGTCCCCGAAGTGTCCGGAGAGATCCTCGTGGATCAACCTCTTGATCGAACTCACAAGTTGGCGGTTCATCTCGGCAGTCATGTCAGACCCAACTCCTCCGTCCCAGGAGCGGCCGCGCTCCCAGCTGTCGCGCGACCGCGGGACTCGCCCCGTAACCGAATCCTACATCCGGCCTACCCCAGTGACACGCCTCCGACTACCTGCCGATGACCATCCCGCGTGATCCCTTAGCGAGGCGCCAGTCCCCCGCCCGGGAGCCTCCTCAGTCGAGGATCGCGTCCCGAATGGCGCTCTCGAAGCCGGACGCCAGACCCTTGCTGCCCTGCTGAACCATCAGCACCGCGGTGATCCCGTTTGCCGGGTCGGTCCAGGACACGGTGCCGAACGCTCCGCCCCAACCGAAGGCGCCCTTGCCGCGGGCGCTCTTCGCGGCGACCGGGTCGAGCACGACGGACACGGCGTAGCCGAAGCCCGAGCCCGGCTGCTTGCCTCCCCGGCCGTAGAGTCCGTCGACCTGATCACTGGCCATCCGGGCGACGGACTCCGGGCTCAACAGGCGGTTTCCGAACAGCTCGCCGCCGCCGGCCAGCATCTGCTCGAAACGAAGAAAGTCCTCGGCCGTGCTGGAGAGCCCGCCTGAAGCCGAGGCGTAGCGGCTCGGCCTGCCCCAGCCTTTCGACTTTGCGTCGAGGCCGTGGATCACGACCCGTCTGGGCTGCTTCTCCGCAGGCAGGAAGAAGTGGGTGTCGGCCATGCCGAGCGGCCCGAAGATCCGCTCGCGAAGGAACTCGTCGTATGGAACGCCGGACACGATCTCGATGATCCGGGCCACCACGTCGTGGCCGTGACGCGGGCTGTAGCCCCATCGCGAGCCCGGCTGAAAGTCGAGCGGCATGCGGGCGTACAGAGGCACGCGGCTCGCCAGGGTGTCGTCCGGGCCGACGTTCGGGAGCTTCGCGACCGCCGTGCCCAGGCCGTAGCTGCCCAACCCGGCGGTGTGGGTCAGGAGGTCGTGGATGGTGATCGGCCGCTCCGCCGGCACCAGACGGTGCTCGGGCTCCTGCCCCGGCACGACGAACTCGGGACTGGTGTCCTCGTCCGCCGGTTCCCTGAGTACCGCGACCTGCATGTTCTCGAACTCCGGCAGGTACTTCGCGACCTCGTCGGCCGGATCGAAGAGACCTTCCTCGATCATCATCATCGCCGCCACTCCCAGCACCGGCTTGGACGAGGAGGCCATGCGGAAGATCGCGTCCTTCTCCATCGGACGAGCCCGCTCGACGTCCATCAGGCCGTACGCCTCGAAGTGGACGACCTTCCCACGCCGGGCCACGGCCGTCACCGCGCCCTGGATCTCGCCCGCGTCAATGTGCCGCTTCATGACGGCGTCGATCTCGCGCAGGCGCTCGCTCGACATGCCCACGTCCTCGGGCGAGGCCGTCGGAATCTCCTGGGCTGGCAGCGCAGTCGACGCGGCCGCCGCCAACAGGACGCCGCTCACCAGCCACTGGGTGCGCCGGCGCCCTCGCCGGCATCCGGCGCGAAGCGCCGGCATCCGGGACACCTGCTCAACAACGACACCGCTGCTCACGACTCTCTTCGTCTCGATCATCCTCTGCCCACCCTTCTCAACCGGCGCGGCCGTCCGCCGTCTCACCCTCGCACGAGGCCGCCCAGTAGAAGTACGTGATCGCCTGGCGCGACCGCGCGCTGCGGTTCGCCTCCGACCAGTGCACGGTACGGGAGTTGTGGATCGTTGCGTCGCCCGGCTCGACCTCGACCGCCATCGCCCCCTCGGAATCGGCGCCGAAGCCCTCCAGGCCGACGACACTCGGCAGGTCCTGCCGGTGCGTGCCCGCAACGTAGAAGAGACAACCGTTCTCCCGGTCCGCGCGGTCCAGGGCGATCCATGCCGTCGCGCCCCTGCGGCGGTTGCCGATCGCATCGATATGGGGCCTGATCCCCGAGCTCTCACCGGGGATCCGCTCGAAGCAGCCGGCGCTGGCCGGCTCCAGGTCGTCCTCCAGCAGCGCCGAGATCAGCTCGACCTGCTTGCCGCGCTGGAGCTGATCCTCGAACCAGGGATCGATCCCGTTCAGGTTCTTGACGACGCCCGGGTACTCCTCGCTTCTCCTGACCTCGCTGAGGCATCCCGCGGCGCGGGCGCGCAGTTCCTCGAGTTCCTCGGGCGAAAGAAAGCCGCGAAGGACGACGTAACCGTCCCGGTCGAAGTCCCGCTTGAGCTGCTCCAGGCTCATCCGCCGCCGCCCCCCGTCGCGCTTGCCGCGCGCCGCGCCTCCAGCACGGTCAGGATCTCCTCATGCCTGGCGGCGTTCAGGCGATACATCGCCATGAACAGGATGCCGACGCCGTAGATCAGGAGGCAGAGCGGTCCGCTCATCACGAGCAGGCCGGTGAGGGTCCCCGCCGACACTCCTTCGGCTTCCGCGTTCTGCGGGAACCGGATCAGCTCCAGCCCGAAGCCTCCGATCAGGCCGCCGAAGCCTTCCGTCGCCTTCATCGCGAACTCCCGGACCGAGAAGATCGTGCCTTCGGCCCGGCTGCCGGTCCGGAGCTCGTGGTCGTCCGCGATGTCGACCAACTGGGAGTCGACCACGATGGCCATCACCGTCACCAGGGCATAGCCGATGAACAGCGGCCCGAACAGCAGGGGCAGCAGCAACCCCGAGTCGTTCCCCGGAAACAGGCCCGCCAGACGCAGGACGTGAGGAAAGGCGACCAGCACGGCCGAGGTCGCGCTGCAGATGATCACCGTCGGCTTCTTGTCGAAACGGCGCGTCATCCAGGTGGCGAGACGCAGGGCCACGAAGATCCCGGGGATCTTCGCGAAGGCCAGCACGGAGAACTGTTCGGTCGACAGGTCGTAGACCCAGATCCAGGTGTAGAGGCTGACCATGTCCAGCACGCCCTGGGCCGCGGCGATGGTCAGCCAGGAGACGGTCACCGACACGAAGGACCGGTTCGCGAAGAGCTGCCGCAGCTCTCCGTAGTGGTCGCGGAACCTGAAGCGCTGGCGCGACGTCGGGTGCAGATGGGGAATCTGGTCGGCCGTGCCGAAGGTCGACCCGAGAACGGCCGCCAGCATCACGACCGCTCCGAAACCGGCCAGGATGACGTAGCGGCTCGGGTCGAGAAGCCCGTTGAGGTAGGCCGGCGTGGACGGGAAGACCGCGTTCAGGACCAGCAGACTCAACCCGACCGCGGCGCCCGTGGCGAAGACGTTGTACCAGCCGAAGACCGAGGTCCGTTCGTGGTAGTCGTCGGTGAGCTCCGCGCCCAGCGCATCGCGCGGGATGTTGTGAAAGGACGTGGAAATGCGGAGCAGGACCAGGAAGCCAAGCATCCACCAGAACAGGCCGCCCTCTCCCAGTCCGGAGACGGGCTGATACAGGAAGTAGAAGGAGATGGTGAGCGGCAGGGCCGACATCAGCATCAGCGGGTGGCGACGCCCCCAGCGGCTCCGGAAGCGGTCGGAGATCGCCCCGACCAGCGGATCGGAGACCGCGTCGACGATGCTCGCGACCAGGTAGGCGACGCCGCAGAGAGCCGCCGGGACGCCAAGCACCTGGTTGTAGAAGATCAGGGTGGTGATCCGGCCGGCGACCACCATTCCCTCCTGGAAGCCGCCGGAGGAGAAGGCGAGCTTGGTGCGCAGCGGCACGATTCGCCGACGATCGGAGCGGCGGCGGCCGGGGGAGTCGGCGGCCGGCTGGGGCTGGATATCGTCCGTCATCGCCGCGCGTCACAAACTTGGAACAGCGTACCACCAACCACTGGGTGCACCGGCGCCCTCGCCGGCATCTCGCGCGCTGCCGCGAAGCGGCGTGCGCGAGTCTCTTGACGACCAGCGCTGGGCGGGCAACGCTGATACCTTCTGCGCCCATGGAGTTCGGCGCCCAGCTCAGCAGCTACCGCGTGCCGTGGTCGGAGACCGAGGCCACGGTCCAGGCGATCGAGAACGGCACCTGGCGCAGCCTGTGGTTCTCGGACCACTTCCTGCCGCCGGCCGCTCCCAACGACGAACACCTGTCGGCTCTCGAGGTGTGGACCCTGATCACCGCGGCGGCGGTCGTAACCGAGCGGGTGCGGCTCGGCACGCTCGCCTGCGGTGTCACCTACCGCAACCCGGCTCTACTCGCGAAGATCTGCGCCAGCGTCGACCACATCAGCGGCGGGCGCATGGAACTGGGGATCGGCGCCGCCTGGTTCGAGCGGGAGCACCAGGCCTACGGCTGGAACTTCCCCACCCTGCGCGAGCGCTCCGACCGTCTGGAGGAGGCGGCTCAGCTCATCCGCCTGCTGTTCACGGCGGAAGAGGGCGAGAAGGTCACCTTCGAGGGCACGCACTACCGCCTGGACGAGGCGCCGCTCGTGCCGGGCTCAACCCGGCCCCGCAAGACCCGGACGCCCCACATCCCGATCCTGATCGGCGGCAACGGCGAGAAGCGGACGCTCCGCACCTGCGCCCGCTACGGCGACATCAGCAACCTGGACTTCTGGCACCCGGCCGGGGTCGACGTCTTCCGGCACAAGCAGACCGTCCTCGACGGCCACTGCGAGGACGCCGGCCGCGACCCCGCGGAGATCAAGAGAACGGTCGGCCTGCCCTTCCGGCTCTTCGCGAACGACGAGGAAGCCGCGAAGTCGCCCGGACAGCCCTGGTACTGCTGGGGCACCGCCTCCTACGTTCAGGACCTGCTGCAGCAGTACGTCGAAGCGGGCGCCGAGGAGATCGTCCTCTGCGGCGTCGGCAACCGGCCGGAGGCCTGGCAGCGGATCGACGACGAGGTTCTTTCCGCGTTCGACTGAAGCTCGCGCACTGGGACTCCCCACCATTCTGCAAGTCCGTTTCTTGGGCAGTTCGGCGAGCGGGGTTCAGGGGTTGTTTTCCACAGGTTGTTCCGTTTCGGATGTTTCGGTCGAGGT
>JAJDZH010000213.1 GCA_022824725.1 Thermoanaerobaculia bacterium
TCGAGGCGGTCGAGGATGCGGCCGACGCTTGTGTCGAGGGTCTCGACCATCGCCGCGTAGACGGCGTGGTTCTGCACCTCGCGCACGCGCCGCGGCTCGTCGCGTGGCCAGACCTGCTCCTCGTCGCCGAAGTCGTCGGGAGCGGCCGGATACGCAGACACCCGACCCGGCGGCGCCTCCGACACGCTGACTTCGACGCCAGCCTTCGCCGCGTACTTCGCGATCAGGTCGGCCGGCGCCCGCAACGGCGTGTGGACCGTGTAGTACGAGAGGTAGAGCAGGAAGGGCCTGCCCTCCTCGTCCGCTGCATAGCCGTCGATGAGCGCCAGCGCTTCATCCGTGAGCCGCCCGGTGAGGTGCTCGTCCTCGGGGCCGTCCTCGAGAGTCGGGTTCGAGTAGGGCGAGAAGTAGCTCCGGGGCATGCCGCCGCGGTGGCCGCCGACGTTCACGTCGAAGCCCTGGGCCAGCGGCCAGAACTCCTCCGTCGGTCCCAGGTGCCACTTGCCGAGAAACGCCGTGTTGTAGCCGCCGTCCCGGAGCGCCTCGGCGAGCGTGACCTCCTCGAGCGGCATCCGGTCGTTGAGCGGGGCCGGCGCGAACGTCTCCTCGCGGCGTCCGGCGAAGTAGTTCGTGGCGCCCACGCGGGTCGGGTAGCGGCCGGTCATGATGCTGAAGCGGGTCGGGCTGCACACCGGGTTCGCGGCGTAGCCCCGGGTGAAGCGCACGCCGCCGGCCGCCAGCCGGTCGATGTTCGGCGTCTCATAGAAGGTGTCCGGGTTGAAGGCGCCGATGTCCATCGCGCCGAGATCGTCGACCAGCAGGAAGACGATGTTCGGGGGATCGGCGGGCGTTTCGGCCACGCAGGCAGTGAGGCAGGCAAGGCAGGCCGCCGCGGAAAGGAAGGCAAGTCGTATCGCGTAACGGGCCGGCCGCATCGATCGACCACGCTAGCAGTCTGTCGGACTTGGCGCGGCACACTGGGTGCGCCGGCGCCCTCGCCGGCTTCTGAAGACAACGCGCCGCGAAGCGGCGACCATCCTGCCGCGCTAACAGGCCAACGCGGCTACAATCGGAGGCCGCCTCCGGGCGCTTCCGACTCTGGGAGGAACTCCATGTCCGCGATTACCCGCCGCGTTTTTCTTGGTTCGGCCGCCGCTGCCGCCGCCACGACGACCCTGGGATGCCGTGCTTCAGCCGGCACCGCCGCCTTGAGCCCGAATGAGGTTCTCCGCGTCGCCGTCGTCGGCCTGCGCGGCCGCGGCAACGACCACGTCAGGAACTACGCGAAGTTGCCGGGCGTCGAAATCGCCGCGCTCTGCGACGTCGACCGCAACGTGCTCGAGGCCGCGAAGGCCAGGGCAATCGAGGCCGGCGCGACCGACCCGCTGACGATCGTCGATTACCGCGAGCTCCTGGAGCGCGACGACATCGACGCCGTGTCCATCGCGACCCCGAACCACTGGCATGCGCTGCAGGCGGTGTGGGCGTGCCAGGCGGGCAAGGACGTGTATCTCGAGAAGCCCGTCTCCCACAACGTCTGGGAGGGCCGCCAGATCGTCCACGCGGCGAAGAAGTACGACCGGATCGTCCAGACCGGCACCCAGATCCGATCGTCGCCTTCGATTCAGGAGGCCCTGGCGTGGGTCAACGAAGGTCATCTGGGCGAGATTCAGCTCGCCCGCGGGCTCTGCTACAAGCCGCGCCAGAGCATCGGCCGGGTCGAAGGCGCCCAGCAGGTCGATGCCGCCATCGACTATGACCTGTGGTGCGGGCCCGCGCCCAGGAAGCCGCTCATGCGCGAACGCCTGCACTACGACTGGCACTGGGTCTTCGACACCGGCAACGGCGACCTCGGCAACCAGGGCATCCACCAGATGGACATCGCTCGCTGGGCCCTGGGCGAGCCGGCGCTGCCGCCGCGGACGATCAGCGTCGGCGGCCGCTTCGCCTACGTCGACGACGGCAACACACCGAACACCCAGTTCGTGTACCACGACTACGAGCGGGCGCCCCTGCTGTTCGAGGTCCGCGGCATGCCGCGCGATCTCAAGGCGCAGAAGGAGGAATGGCGCCGGCGCGGGATGGACGAGTACCTCGGAGCGCAAATCGGCGTCATCGTCCACTGCGAAGGCGGCCATCTGCAGATTCCGAGCTACACCGAGGCGACCGCGTTCGACGCGAAGGGCAAGAAGCTCGAGAAGTGGGACGGCGGCGCCAACCACTACGCGAACTTCGTCGAAGCCGTGCGCAGCCGCCGCAGCGAGGACCTGACCGCCTCCATCGAGGACGGCCACCTCTCGAGCGCCCTCTGCCACCTCGGCAACATCTCCTACCTGCGCGGCGAAGCGGGCGGACCCGCCAAGGTGTCGAAGATCGCCTCGAAGCTCCGCAACGCCGGCGACACGGCGGATCGCTTCCTCGACCACCTCGTCCAGAACGGCATCGATCCCGAGATCGAACAGCCGATCGTCGGCCCGTGGCTCACGATCGACCCGGACACGGAGACGATCGAACACGATTTGGAGGCCAACCGCTTGCTGACCCGCGAGTACCGCGAGCCGTTCGTCGTGCCGCGGACCGTCTGATGGCCCCGCGAACCGTCTGATGGACCGGGCACGCAGCGAAGCGACAACGCGACACACTGGGTGCGCCGGCGCCCCCGCCGGCATCCGGCGCAAAGCGCCGGTCTGGCTCAGTCTGGCCCTGTTTGCCGTCATCGCCACCGCCGGCAGCCTCCACGCCCAGTCAGGCGTCCCGGACGGCTACGAACTCGTCTACTCCCAGGACTTCACGGACGCCACGGCGCTCGACGACTTCACCTTCAGCGACCAGCGGGCGTGGGCCTACGGCGCGGGAGACTGGCGCGGCTACCTCGAGCTCAAGGGCGGCAGCAGGTACGAGCCGAAGCACCGCTCGCCGCTCAACATCGCGCTGATCGACGATCTCCTGCTCGCCGACTTCGTGCTCGAGGCCGAAGCCTGGCAGACCGGCCGCGAGTACGGCCACCGCGACCTCAGCCTCTTCTTCGGCTTCGAGGGTCCGAACCGCTACTACTACGCCCACCTGGCCACCGAGCCTGACGACCGGGCCCACAACATCTTCCTGGTCGACAACGCCGACCGCGCGCCGCTGGGCGCGATCCCCGACGAAGGCGTCGACTGGGGCCGCGGCTGGAAGCGGGTCCGGGTCGAGCGCCAGGACGGCGCGCTGCGCGTCTACTTCGACGGCGGCAAGCAGCCGACCGTCTCAACCGACCGCGACCCGCTCGGCTGGGGCCGCGTCGGCTTCGG
>JAJDZH010000094.1 GCA_022824725.1 Thermoanaerobaculia bacterium
GAGACGAGGAGGATGAAAACTCTCATGATGCGTTACCGCAGGGAACTCTAGCACCAGCCTGCCCGGATCCTTGCGATAGCGTCCGCTTCAACCATGCGCCGCATCTCGCCTGCAGCTCTCGTCGTTCCGGTCATCCTTGCCACCGGGGCGGTTCCGGCGCAGGAAACCCATCCGTTCTCGGTCCACGACATGCTGGCGATGAAACGGCTCTCCGACCCGCAGATGGCGCCGGACGGGTCGGCGGTTGCCTTCGCGGTCCGGACAACGGATCTGGCGGCCAACCGGGGGCGGACGGATATCTGGATCGCGCCCTTCGACGGCTCGGAACCCCGCCGACTCACCACGAACGAGGCGGCCGATTTCCATCCCCGCTGGGCGCCGGACGGTGAGGGCCTGTTCTTCCTGTCGACGCGCTCCGGCAGTTCGCAGGTGTGGCGCCTGCCCGTCGCCGGCGGCGAACCGCACCAGGTGACCGACCTTCCGCTCGACGCGGGGAACCTCGTCGTGGCGCCCGATGGCCGCAGGATCGCCCTGACGATGGACGTCTTCGTCGGCTGCGAGAGCCTCGCCTGCACCGCCGAACGGCTCGAGGAGCGGGCGTCCGGGAAGATGACGGGCGTCGGCTACGACG
Organism: Thermoanaerobaculia bacterium; assembly: GCA_022824725.1. Classification (GTDB taxonomy): domain Bacteria; phylum Acidobacteriota; class Thermoanaerobaculia; order Multivoradales; family Multivoraceae; genus Multivorans. The sequence continues at coordinate 632 of JAJDZH010000094.1, forward strand.
ACCTCTTCGTGCGCCACTGGGATGTCTGGAAGGACGGCCGGCGCTCCCATGTGTTCGTCGTCGAGCTGGACGACTCGGGGGCTGCCGCCGGAGAACCGGTCGACCTGATGCGGGGTCTCGACCAGGACGCGCCGCCGAAGCCCTTCGGCGGCGCGGAGGAGATCGCCTTCGGGCATGGCGGAGACACCGTCATCTTCGCCTCGAGGCTCGGCGGCACGGAGGAAGCCTGGTCGACGAACTTCGATCTCTACCTGGCGCCGGCGGACGGCAGTTCCGAGCCCGTCAACCTGACCGCCTCGAATCCGGCCTGGGACAGCCACCCGGTCCTGTCGCCGGACGGCGGCACCCTGGCCTGGCTGGCGATGGAGCGTCCGGGCTACGAGTCGGACCGGTTCCACGTTCGGCTGGCTCGCCTCGACGGGTCGCGCCTCGACGACGAGCGTGCCTTGACCGCCGACTGGGACCGTTCCGTGTCGGGCCTGGTCTTCTCGGCCGACGGCGAGACGTTGTTCGTCACCGCCGCCGACCTGGGCCAGCGGAGCCTGTTCGCCATCGACGTGGCCGGCGGCGAAGTGACCCGGTTGCACGACGAGGGCTCGATCGCCGGTCTGGCGGTGTCGGAGGACCGGCTCGTGACGCTCCACAACGATCTGGCCGGTCCGTCCGAGCTCTACGTGAGCGCGCTGGACGGCAGCGGCCGTCAGCCGCTCACCGCGATCAACGCGGAGCAGCGGGCCGCGGCTCGCGTCGGGAGTTACGAGCAGTTCACGTTCGCCGGCTGGAACGACGAGACGGTGCACGGCTACCTGGTGCGGCCGGTGGACTTCGACCCGGACCGCCGCTATCCGGTCGCCTTCCTGATCCACGGCGGGCCGCAGGGCTCCTTCGGCAACAGCTTCCACTATCGCTGGAACCCGCAGGCCTACGCCGGCGCGGGCTACGCCGCGGTGATGATCGACTTCCACGGTTCGGTCGGCTACGGGCAGGACTTCACCGACTCGATTCGCGGCGACTGGGGCGGCAAGCCGCTCGAGGACCTCCAGAAGGGGCTGGACGCGGCCCTCGACCGCTATCCGTTCCTCGACGGTGACCGGGTCTGCGCGCTGGGCGCGTCGTACGGCGGCTACATGGTGAACTGGATCGCGGGCGCCTGGCCGGACCGCTTCCGTTGCCTGGTGAACCACGACGGCGTGTTCGACCTGCGCTCGATGTACTACACGACGGAGGAGCTCTGGTTTGTCGAATGGGATCACCGCGGGAGCTACTTCGACAACGCGGACGGCTACGAGCGCCACAACCCGGCGACGCTGGCGGACCGCTGGCGGACTCCGATGCTGGTGATCCACGGCGCGCTCGACTTCCGCGTCCCGGAAACCCAGGGGCTGGCCGCCTTCACGGCGCTGAAGCGACGCGGCGTGCCGGCCCGCCTGCTGTACTTCCCGGACGAGAACCACTGGGTGCTCAATCCGGCGAACAGTGTTCAGTGGCACGAGGAGGTGCTGGGATGGCTCGCACGCTGGCTCGAACCGTGAACCGCCCGTTCGGGCGCTCTCGACTTGCGGCCGTCGCCGGGGCGGTGCTGGCCGCGCTGGCGTTCGGATTCGCTCCGGCCGGGGCTCAGACCGCCGACGACCCGGGTGTCTACAAGGGCCGGAAGATCGCCGACGTGATGTCCTTCCGGGGGGCCGGCTGGCTGGAGCGCGCCTCGCGCATCCAGGAGGAGAACCCCGACGCGCTGATGGCCGCCCTGCCGATCGAGGAAGGGATGCTGGTCGTCGACATCGGTTGCGGCTCGGGCTACTACGCCCGCCGGATGGCCGCGGCGGTCGGTCCGGAAGGCAGCGTGCTGTGCAACGACATTCAGCCGCAGATGCTGCGGATCGCGGAGGAACTCGCCCGCCGCGAGGGCGTCACGAACGTGTCGACGGTGCTGGGCACCGAGGACGATCCGAAGTTGCCCGAGGGCGAGGTCGACCTGATGCTGCTGGTGGACGTGTACCACGAGTTTTCGGAGCCCGAAGCGATGCTCGCGACGATGCGGGAGGCGCTTTCTCCCGACGGCGTGATCGCTCTGGCGGAGTTCCGCCTCGAGGGCCGCAGCGCGGCCCACATCAAGCTCGACCACCGGATGTCGATCGAGCAGGTGATGAAGGAGTGGATCCCGGCGGGCTACGAACTCGTCGAACGGATCGACTCGCTGCCGACCCAGCACCTGTTCCTGTTCCGCGCCGCCCGGTAGAGCCAGGAGCTTTCGCCGCCGGAACTGGGTGCGCCGGCGCCCTCGCCGGCTCGTAGCCGCGGGTCTTCTGACCCGCGGACCGCGCCGCGAAGCGACGATCTTGCCGGGACTGGGTGCGCCGGCGCCCTCGCCGGCTTCTGAAGAGGACGCGCCGCGAAGCGGCGACCATTCCCGCGGCGACCTTTCTGGGCCGGGCCTACCGACTCGTCGGCATCGCCGCCGACACGGACTCGCGCCAGGCGTGGAGGCGGTCGCGCAGCTCGGCGGCCTTCGCGGGCTGCTCGGCGGCGAGATCGCGTTGCTCGCCCAGGTCGTTCTCCAGGTCGAAGAGCTGCACCGTGCCGTTCTCGAAGTACTCCAGCAACTTGTAGGCGCCGTCGCGGACCGCGCCGCCGGGGCTCTGCATCCCGTGATTGCTGTAGTGGGGGAAGTGCCAGTAGATCGCTCCACGCTCGAAGTCCTCACCCTGGAGGGCCGCGGCGAAGCTCACGCCGTCGACGTGCTGTTCGGGCCGGGGCGGCAGGCCGGCCATCTCCAGCAGCGTGGGATAGAAATCGGGGCTGATGACCGGCTCGTCGCGGACTGCGCCGGTCTGGCCCGCGCCCGGCCAGCGCACGATGAGCGGAACCCGGATCCCGCCTTCGTACAGCCAGCCCTTGGCGCCGCGCAGCGGCAGGTTCGACGTGGAGTAGGCGACGTCCAGCAGGTCGGGGGGTATCTTCCTCGCGGGGTTGCCGAGATTGGCCGCCGCCATGCCTCCGTTGTCCGAGTAGAAGACGACGATCGTGTTCTCGGTGAGTCCCAGCCGGTCGAGGGTGTTCTGCACGCGCCCCAGGCTGTCATCGATCGCGGTGACCATCGCCGCGAACTCGACGTTGTCCTGGTGCTGCTTGATCTTGACGGTGTCCTGGGGCAGTACGCTGTGCTCCTGGTGCGACGGCTGCTCCAGCAGAGCGTTCAGTTGCGCGCGTGAGAGCGGCTCGGGATCGTCGGGGTTGCCTTCCAGGAGAAAGGCCGGCCCGGCCGGAGGCTCCATTCGCGCCGCCTTCTCGCGGTACTCCAGGACGAGATCCGGGCGTCCCTCGATCGGGTCGTGCACGGCGAAGTGCGACAGGTAGAGGAAGAAGGGGCCGTCCTGGCTCTGTTCGATGAAGTCCACAGCGAAGTCGGTCAGGCGGTCGGTGAGGTACTCGTCTTCCTCGCCTTCGACGACCAGTCCCGCCATCAGGTACGGCGGGAAGTAGCCGCCGCGCGGGGTCGAGCCGGGGAAGTCGGGCGCCTGCACGTCGAAACCCTGGTGGAGCGGTCCCGCTTCGCCGCCGCCGAGGTGCCACTTGCCGAAGATCGCGGTGCTGTAGCCGTGTTCCTGGAGGGCTTCGGCGAGCGTCACTTCCTCAAGCGGCAGGGCCGCCAGCTTCTCGGCGCTCAACAGCCGTTCGAAGGCATGCTCCCTTCGGCCCGGCAACCAGTCCGTCAGGCGCAGCCTTGCCGGGTACTTGCCCGTCAGGAGGGAGGCCCGCGTGGGCGAACAGACGTGCGTTGCCGCGTACGCGCTGGTGAAGCGCACACCCTGCTCGGCGAGGGCGTCGATGTGGGGCGTGTCGTAGAACGTGCTGCCGAAGACGCCGACGTCGCTCCATCCCATGTCGTCGACCAGGAAGAAGACGATGTTCGGCGGTCGCTCGGCTGCCGCGGCGCAGGCGCCGAGCGTCGCGGCAGCGCCCAGCGCCACGAGGCACTCGGCGAACCGGCTGCGTTTCACCGGTTCAGGACTTCCGCGCAGCGCCGCGCGAAGTAGGTCAGGATCATGTCCGCCCCGGCCCGGCGGATGGACGTCAGGGTCTCGAGCATCAGGGCGTCGCCGTCCATCCAGCCGTTCGCGGCGACCGCCTGGATCATCGCGTACTCGCCGCTCACCTGGTAGGCCGCGACCGGCAGATCGACCGCCTCGCGGACGGCGCGGATCACGTCGAGGTAGGCGAGGGCGGGCTTGACCATGATCACGTCCGCCCCTTCCTCGACGTCGAGGCGGGCTTCGCGCACCGCCTCGCGGACGTTCGCCGGATCCATCTGGTACGTCTTCTTGTCGCCGGCGCGCGGCGCCGAGTCCAGGGCGTCGCGGAATGGCCCGTAGAAGTTCGACGCGTACTTGGACGTGTAGCTGAGGATCCCGACCTGGTCGTGGCCGCCGCCGTCGAGGGCGGTGCGGATCGCTCCCACGCGGCCGTCCATCATGTCCGAAGGGGCGATGACGTCGGCGCCGGCGTCGGCCTGGGAGACCGCGGTCGCGGCGAGGATCTCGAGCGTCGGATCGTTCAGGATCTCGCCGTCCTCGACCAGTCCGTCGTGGCCGTCGCTGGAGTACGGGTCCATCGCGACGTCGGTGATGACGAGCATTTCGGGAAGCGCGGACTTCAGTTCGCGCACCGCGCGCTGGACGAGGCCGTCCGGGTCCAGCGCGCCGGTGGCGGTGCGGTCCTTCAACTCGTCCTCGACTGCCGGGAACAGGGCCACGGCCGGTACGCCGAGGGCATGCGCGGCCCGGCTCTCCGCCACCAGACGGTCGATCGTCAGTCGCGCCTGGCCGGGCATCGAGTCGATCGGTTCGGCCGCGTCCCGGCCCTCCATGACGAACAGCGGGTAGATCAGCCGGTCCGGTCCGAGGTCCGTCTCGCGGACCAGGGAGCGGATCGCCGCGGAGCGGCGGTTGCGGCGCGGTCGGATGGGCAGGCGATGCATGGCCGGGGATTCTACGCGCATGGAGCCGGCCGCGAGCGAGTGCGCCTGCGCGCCCGTCGACGCGGCCAGCTCCATGGGACCGGACCTATACTTGCCGCCATGGCGCTCAGGGAGGTATGCCGGGATCTCTGGATCGCCGACCACGACCAGAAGATCCCCATGGGCTTCACGGTGCCCGCCCGCATGACGGTCGTTCGCCTGGGCGACGGGGAGCTGTGGTTGTACTCGCCGGGGCCGATCGACGACCGGATGGCGGAGGAGATTCAGAGCCTCGGCCCCGTCCGATACCTGGTCGCGCCGAACCGCTTCCACCACCTTCATCTGCCCGCAGCCACGGCGCGCTTTCCGGAGGCTGATGTTCTTGGCGCTCCCGGTTTGGCGGAGAAGCGCAAGGACATTGCGTTTACGGGAACGTTGGGCGTTGCCTCCGCGTGGGGCACGGAATTGCAGCCGATTCCCATCGACGGCATGCCCTCCTTCAGCGAGGTCGCCTTCTGCCACCGCACGAGCGGGACACTGCTCGTGGCCGACCTGCTGTTCAACCTGCAGCAGGACCTGGGCTGGCTTGCGTCCCTCTACTTTCGTCTGACCGGAGTAAGCCGTCGGGTCGCGACGAGCCGGATCATCCGGCTCTCGATCCGCGATCGCGCGGCCTGTGCGGCGAGCTGCCTGCGTTTGCTGCAGTGCCCGTTCGACCGTCTGATTCCGTGCCACGGCGATGTGGTGGAGGAAGGGGCGAAGCCTCAGGTCGAGGCGGCGCTCGGTTGGATCTTCAAGGAACTCGAGACGCCTCCCGAGCCGACGCCGGCCGGGGCGGTGCCCGAAGTCTGAGCCCTCGCGATGTCACTTCCCCTGGCGGACCTGCGGGTCCTCGACCTGACGATCGCCCGGGCCGGGCCGACCGCGGTGCGGCAGCTCGCGGACTGGGGCGCGGACGTCGTGCGGATCGAGCGTCCTCCGGCGCCCGGCAAGGAGATCGGCATCTCCCGGCGGCTCGGCCACGACTACCAGAACCTCCACCGCAACAAGCGCTGCCTGACGCTGGACCTGAAGAAGGACGAAGGCCGCGAGGTGCTGCTGCGCCTGGCCCGGGACGCGGACGTACTGGTCGAGAACTACCGTGCCGACGTGAAGCACCGGCTCGGCTTCGACTACGAGACGGTGCGGGCGATCAACCCGCGCATCGTCTACGCCAGCGTGTCCGGCTTCGGCCAGACCGGGCCGTACCGCGAGCGGGGCGGCGTCGACCAGATCGCCCAGGGCCTGGGCGGCTTGATGTCGGTGACCGGCCTGCCGGGCCAGGGTCCGGTGCGGGTGGGCACGGCGATCTCCGACCTGGCGGCGGGCCTCTACCTCGCCTTCGGCATCATGGCGGCCCTCCGCGAGCGGGAGCGGTCGGGTGAGGGGCAGTGGGTGAGCACGTCCCTGCTCAAGGCGATGATCGGCATGCTCGACTTTCAAGCCGCGCGTTACCTGGTCGAGGGCGAGGTTCCCGGCCAGCAGGGCAACCACCACCCGACGATCGCGCCGATGGGGACGTTCCCGGCGGCCGACGGCTGGGTCAACATCGCGGCTACGAGCGACAGGCACTTCCGCGGCATGTGCCAGGCCCTCGGCGGCGAAGAGTTGCTCGAGCGTCCGGAGTACCGGAACTCGGCCGGCCGCGTCGCCAACCGCGCGCGGCTCGAGGAGGAGGTCGCGGACCTGACCCGGCGCTTCGAGGTGGAGGAGATCGTCCGGCGCCTGAACGACGCGGGCCTGCCGTGCGGTCCGGTCTACGACCTGGGACAGACCTTCGCCGACCCGCAGGTCGAGCACTGCGGGATCGCGGTGCCGCTCGAACACCCTGAACTCGGAGATGTGCGTCTCGTGGGCCAGCCGGTCCGGCTCCGGCGGACGCCCTTCGAGCTGCGTCGCCGGGCGCCCGGTCTAGGCGAGCACAGCGACGAGATCCTCGCTGAGGCGGGGCTGGAAGACACCGAGATCGAGGCTCTGCGAGCCGCGGGAGTCGTCACGTGAACGCGCTCGAACTGCCGACGACGAAGATCAGGGCAAGGATCGACGACGGCGTCGGTTGGCTCACCTACAACAACCCGGAGCGGCGGAACGCGCTCTCGTTCGAGATGCAGGTCGCACAGGCGAAGGTCCTGCGCCGGTTCCAGGACGACGAAGCGGTGCGCGTCGTCGTGCTGCGTGGAGCGGGCGACCGGGCCTTCGTCTCCGGCGCCGACATCTCCGAGTTCGAGAAGCTGCGGACGACCGTCGAGGCGCGCGAGCGCTACGACCAGGCCGGCCGCGAGACCGGCCGGGCGTTCGCCGCGCTGGAGAAGCCGCTGATCGCGATGATCCGCGGCTACTGCCTCGGCGGCGGTCTGGCGACCGCGCTCAACGCGGACCTGCGGATCGCCTCCGAGGACTCGATGTTCGGGATCCCGGCCGGCCGCCTGGGCGTGGGCTACGGCTTCGCCGGGATCAAGGTGCTGGTCGATCTCGTGGGGCCGTCCCGCACCAGCGAGATCCTGCTGACGGCGCGGCGGTTCACGGCCGCAGAGGCGCACCACATGGGGCTCATCGACCGGGTGACGACCGTCGATGACCTGGAGGCCACCGTCCGCGACCTGGCGGGAAGAATGGCTGCGAACGCCCCCCTCACGCTCCGGGCCGCCAAGCGCGCGATCAAGGAAGCCACGAAGGACCCGGAACGCCGCGACCTGGACCGCGTGAAGCAACTCGTCGAGGCCTGCTTCCGCTCCGAGGACTACGTCGAAGGCCGGAGGGCCTTTCTCGAGAAGCGGCCGCCGCGGTTTCGGGGGCGGTGACGACACCTCCCGTTCTGCCCGAGCGGGCACGACGACCGCTGTGAACGAACTGCTGCTCGAACTCGCCAGTGTGTCGGTCGTACGCGGCGGGCGGCGGGCGCTCGACGGCGTGACGCTGACCATCCCGCGCGGACAGAACACGGCCGTCCTCGGCCCGAACGGCGCCGGCAAGTCGACCCTGTTGCGGATGTTGAACGGCGAGTTCTTTCCGGTTCGGGGACCCGGCGTCCGGATGCGCTTGCTGGGCCGGGATCGATGGAACGTGTTCGACGTGCGCCGCCAGCTCGGCGTCGTG
>JAJDZH010000124.1 GCA_022824725.1 Thermoanaerobaculia bacterium
CCCCTGCTGCCGTCGCTATCCCCCAGCATCGAGTTCCGCGCGGACGGCCGGAACTTCACCCAGTCCTTCGCGCCGCGCTCGACCGGTCGCCGCTACCTGAATGTCTCACCCGCGGCGGGCGCCGACCGAATCGAGATGGTCGGCCGGCAGATCGGCTGGCAGCTCGGACAGACCCGCCTGGTCGTGTTCGAGAATCCGCCCATCGACGAGGCGACCCGCGTTCTCGTCGTCGCCCCCCACCCCGACGACGCCGAGATCGCCTCTTTCGGCCTCTATGCGACGACCCGTGCAGACGTCGTCACCGTCACGGCCGGCGACTACGGCGGCAAGAACTACGGCGGCCTGTTCCCGGACACGGGCGAGCACTACCGGATCAAGGGCTGGATGCGAACCTGGGACAGCCTGACGGTGCCGTTCCTGGGCGACGTTCCGTTCAACCGGGCGCGCAACCTGGGCTACTTCGACGGCACCCTCCGCCGCCTGTACGAGCAGCGGCCCGAAGTCGTCGGTTCGATCCTGGCCGACCTCGACGATCCGGGCCTCTTCCGCCGGCTGAACACCGAACCGCAACTCGCCACGCGGCCGTTCACGTCGAGCTGGCCCGAGCTCGTTGCCGACCTGCGCCGCGAGGTCGACTGGACGGGCGCGGACCTGATCGCGACGGCGAACCCGCTGCTCGACAGCCACGCCGACCACCAGTACGCGACAGTCGCCCTGATCGAGGCGCTCGAGCAGAACGGCTGGGACGGCCGCCTCCTCCTCTACACGAACCACGCGACCGATGCCGAGCCCTATCCGCTGGGGCCGAACACGGCGCTCGAGTCGCTGCCGCCGTGGTTCGGCGACCCGATGCCCTTCGGCTCCGTCCTGTCCTACCCCGTAGACGAGACGGTCCGCCGGCTGAACTACCTGGCACTCGAGGCGATGCACGACCTTCGGCCCTTCGAGCACAGAGTCGTCACACCCTTCTCCGAACGCGCCCGTGACCTCGCGGCGGAAGCGTTCTGGCGCGCGCTCGGCCGTCACGACAAGCTCCCCGGCTATCTCTACGACTACCTCCGCCGCGGGCCGAGACCGAACGAGATCTACCTGGTGCTCGACCTGGACCAGGCGGTCCGACTGAAGGAGCGCTTCCTTGAGATGGAAGCCCTCCGCCGGCGCTAGGCTAGAGACTCAGGAACGCCAGCAGATCGGCCATGTCGGCGGGCTCCAGGCCCGCCTCGAGCTCCTCCGGCATCATCGACAGGCCGTCGCTGCGGACCTCCCGGACGCGTTCGGCCGGCACTTCGATCAGGAGATCTTCAGCCGCCCGCAGGACGATCCCGCCGCCAGTGCTCTCGGCCAACAAACCAGTGTGGACCTCGCCGTCCGTCGTCTCGACGACGTAGTTCACGTAGGAGGCGTCGACCGCCGCGTTCGGGTCCAGGATGTCGTGCAGAAGGGTCTCCGCGCTCTTGCGACCGATACCGGACAGGTCCGGCCCCGGTCCGCTGCCAGCCCCTCCGCTCCGGTGGCATCGGGCGCAGAGTTCGAGGAACAGGGCCTCGCCCCGTTCCGGATCGCCGTCGAGTCCGAGCGCCGGCCGCATCGCCTCGAGCGCCCCGGCCCGGGTGACCACGCCGGCGTCGTCGAAGAGCGCCCGCGCACGCAGGCGGATCTCCGGCTCTGGCGAACGAAGCAGGAAGCGGCGCCGCTCCAGGTCGAAGTTCATCTCCCCGACCCGGATGCGGCCGTTCTCGAGCGCGTCGAGAAGGGCCGGGTGCCGGCCCCGGCCTCGAATCAGGTAGCTGCCCGCGTCGCGCCTGGCATCCGGTCCCAGGTAGGGCCAGCGTTCGATCACGTAGGCCGTGACCGTCGCCTCGGCCGCCGACGCCAGCTCCGCCATGGCCGCGCGCTGGATCTCGCGCGGCTGCCCAACCTCGAGCAGCGCACCCATCCGCTCCAGCCAGGTTCCGCCAGCCGAACCCGTACCGGCCGCCGCGGCGGCGTCCGGACACGAGCGGTCCACATCTTCCGACTCGCCAGGCCAATGCCGGCGAAGACCGAAGAGGGCGACCGCCTGAAGCCGTTCCTCCACCGGGCGGGTCCGGTCGGCCGCCCGGACGCCGGCGCAGTCGAGAAGGGCTACCTCCTCCGCCGTCGGCCGGGCACCCACGGCGGAACTCAGCCGCCAGGCGGCGGCCGCCAGGGCATCATCGGCCGACCGTCGCAGGCGACGCAGTGGCTCCGACAGGCCCGAAGCGTCAACTCCCCGGTCTCCGGCGCCGGCGGCGGCCACGGTCAAACCCGCGAGCAGGCCACGGCCCGTAGCCGAAGCGCCGGCCCCGGACCCCGACAGGGCCCTCAGCACCTGATCGCCGGTGACGACCTCGGCCACACGTTCCGCGGGAACCAGAGCGGCGACCCGCTCGACCACATCGCCGCCGGAATCGCCGGCCTGAAGCAGGTATCCGAGGGAACTCACCGGATCCTCAGCCAGGACCGAGACCGCGGCGAGCCGCAGCCAGGGCACGTCCCGCGGCGCCGCTGCCGGCGCGTCGCGGCCGAGCCGGGCCGCCTCCTCGACCACCGCCCGGATCGCCGCGCCCTGAGAGCCGCCGCCGCCTGCGGCCTCCCATCCAACAACGAGTCCGGCGGTCAGCATCGCCTGGAGCCGCACGCCCGGGTCGGGATCGTCGATCAGGGCCAGAACCTGAGGCGCGAGTGCCATCCGCGGCCCGGCGACCTCATCGCCCTGCAACGCTTCCTCGAGCGCCAGCAACGCGTTGCGACGAAGTTCCGGCTCGGGATCCGCGAGGACCGCTGCCAGCGACTCGCGGTCGAGGGCCCGGATACCCGTCAGGGTCCAGAGCGCGTGCAGCCTCAGGAGCGGCCGGGCCACGTCGCGGATTCCCAGGCGCAGGCCCCGGACGATCGGCGCCGGCGGCGCGGTCGCGAACTCCTCGACGAGGAGGCGTTGCGCGGTCAGCCGCCGCCACCGGTTCGGGCTGGACAGCGCGTCGAGGAGTTCGCCGGTCCGCGAGCGGTCGAAACCCCGAAAGCCCGCGTGCCCGGCCGGCAGGCCGCCCGCAGGCACGACGCGGTAGATGCGGCCCCGGTCGTCGCCCTCGTACAGGTCGAGCTCCGCCTCCATCGGATCCGGTATCCACTCGGGGTGTTCGATGACGCCGCGGTGCATGTCCAGGACGTAGAGCGCGCCGTCCGGCCCGACCCTCAGGTTGACCGGCCGGAAGAGCGGATCGGTCGAGGCCAGAAACTCGACTCCGGGCCGACCTCGGCTGGCTTCCGCCGCGGCGCCCGCCGTGTCGACAACGGCACGATGGACCACGTTCGCGGACGGATCGGCCACGAACACGCTGATTCCCCGGTCATCCAGTCCGGCGCCGTCGAACGCGCCCCCGGCGTACGCCGTGACCGCGCAGGCGGCCGAGAAGCGGTTCGACTGCTCGGGGTGGTTCGGACGGGTCTGCCGCACGCCGATCGGGAACAGTTCCGCCGGACCGCCGTCCGCCGGCGCCGCGAGGCGCAGCCGACCGTCCTGCCAGGCCGCCGGCAGCCCGGTCAGGTAACGGCGCGGGATGACGATCTGGCTCAGATGATTCAGGTTGTGGGTGCCGAAGGCGCGGCCCCAGGGCCCGAAGGTCATGCCGAAGCCGCCGGCGCCACGTCCGGTGCGCTCGAAGCGGCCGGAGTCGAAGTCGACACGGAAGTCGTCCTGGCCGATGTCCTCGACCTCATCCGGAGCGCCCGGCCAGAACACGCGTGCCCCGTTGCCGCCGTTGACGCCGTGGATCCAGTTGTCCAGGCCGTAGCGCAGCGCGTTGACGTTGTGCTGGGGATTGCCCTCGGCAAAGCCGCTCAGGAGCACGTCGCGCCGGTCCGCCCGGCCGTCGCCATCCACGTCCTCGAGGTACACGAGGTGCGGCGGCGCCGCCACCAGCAGCCCGCGCCGCCACGGCAGGATCGAGTCCGCCAGGCCGAGATCGTCCGCGAACAGCCGCCGGCCCTCCCAGCGCCCGTCGCCGTCGTCGTCGGAGAGTGCGACGATTCGGGCCGCGCGCTCCATGTCGGGGTAGCCCGGTAACTCCAGGACGAAAGCGCGGCCCCGCTCGTCGAAGGCGAGGTCGATCGGGTCGACGGTTACCGGTTCGGCGGCCGCGAGCTCGAGCGCGAACGCCGGGTGGAGTTCGAAGCCCGGCGGCACACCATCGCGCACCCGCCCGTCGGAGCTCGGCTCAGCGCAGCCCGCGACCGCCATTACGGCGGCCGCCAACGCCAGGCCGGCCGACCGGCCCCCCGGAACGCTAGTCGCCGCCGCCGGCCGGGGCGGCCGCATCGGCCTCGAGCAGGCGGGCGCCGCGCATGATGTTGCCGAGCGCGTAGTTCCCTTCATGGCAGGCGTACTCGTAGACCCGGCCGGCGGCGGTCGGCCACGGGAACTCGCCGCTCCAGGCCGTCTCCCAGGTCGTCGGATCCTCGACGGTGAAGCTGTAGTTCAGCGTGTGTTCGTCGATCCGGCTGAAGCGCTCGGTGACCTTCAGCTCTTCGCCGGCGCCATAGGTGTACATGCCGGGCTTGCCGCCGAAGTTCCTCGTCTCGACGACGAGCGTGTCGCCGTCCCAATGACCGACCGAATCGCCCATGTAGGCCGTCATCCCGGCCGGCAGGTGCGCGCCGCCGATGCGGATGATCCGGGCATCGTGGATCATCTCGGCGAGGATCATCACGTAGTCCTCGGTCTGCACCACCCGCTTCAGGTTGTTGTAGGCGGTCGGCAGCATCGGCGGACCGGAGGTCGAACCGAATCCGAGGATGCAGCGCTCGCCGAGGGGACGCTGCTCCATGTCGTCGTAGGGACCCGGGCCGTCGTTCTCCAGCCACCATGCCGTGCCCGTGTTCTCGCGGAAAAGCGTGAAGAAGGCCATCCGCTTCCGCTGAGCGGCAGGCGTCATCTCCGGCAAACGGCCGTTGGCCGGATCGAAGACGAGCGACGTGCGGAACCTGCCGTCGATCGAGATCGAGCGGCTGCCGTAGTCGAGCCAGAAATCGTTGTAGCCGCCGACATTGCCCGCGGCGCCCGGCGAACCGTCGCCACCGGGCGGCGGCGCCTCCCGGGTCGGATCGCTGGCCTCGAGATCGGCGGCGCGGCGGTCGGCGACCGTCCGTGCGATCTCCTCGGCCTCTTCAGGGGTCAGATACAGGTTGTCCCCGAACTCGGGATCGCGCTCGAGAGGCGTCAGCGTCGCTATGTCATAGACGCCGGTGAGGTCGGGGCGCCCATTCGCCGTCCGCGGAATGTCGCCGTCCCCGTCGACGGCAGGCAGGGCGGCGGGCAGGAGCAGCGCCGTGCTCAACATCGCGGCGGCGCCGGCTGGGAAAGCGATGCGGTGTCCGGTCGTCGTCATCATCTGCTCAACTCCATCCTCGAAGCTCATGTGCAACGGGCTGCCAGTCTAAGCTACACTCCCGCCGCCACGACCACCAAGCGACGCCGTCCGAACTCCAGGAGAGAGGCGGCCCCTGAACGGAGAACCCATGAGAAGCCTCGTGCCAGCCGCAATGCTCGTTAGCGCCGTCACGTTCGTCCCGGCGAGTGCGGCCGCCGCGGACCTCGCCGTCGGCGACGCCGCGCCGGACTTCACCCTGCCCAGCACCGACGGCAACGAGGTGACCCTGTCGTCCTTCGCCGGCCAGAAGAACGTCGTCCTGGCCTTCTTCCCCAAAGCCTTCACCGCCGGCTGAACGATGGAAATGAAGGGATACCAGGCTGGTATCTCCGACTTCACGGGCAGTGATTCCATCGTCTTCGGCATCAGCACCGACGTGCTGGACGAGAACAAGCGGTTCGCCGAGGAACTGGAGCTCGACTTCGCGCTCCTGAGCGACGCCGGCGGCGAGGTCGCCAAGCAGTACGGCGGCATGATGGAGAGATTCCCCACGGCCGCCAACCGCGTCACCTACGTGGTCGGCAAGGACGGGAAGATCGCCTACATCGGCGAAGGCGCCGAGGCGATGAACCCGGCCGGCGCGAAGAACGCCTGCCTGGGCCTCGAGTAGCGGTACTCAGGCCTGCGCGGCGCTGAGGGCCGCTTCGACGCGAGGCTGGTACAGCTCGACCCGGTTCCCCTCTCCGTCCAGGATCCACGCGAACACGGCGTAGCCCTCGTCGTCCCTGCGCAGCGGCTCCACGCCCCGCTCGGCGAGGTACGCCAGCAGGGCGTCGAGGTCGCGCACCCGCAGGTTCACCATGAACGGCTGATCGCCGTACATGTCGCCCTGTTCCGCGCCCTCGTTGCGCGCCATCCGCGGCACCGGACGCTTCGCCTTCATGATCGCGAACGTCGTGTCCATGACCCATGCGGGATCGTGCGGGTCGGCCGCCACGTAGCGGACGTAGAAGGCCCCGAACTCCTCGCTGCCCTCGAACTCGATGCCGAGGTGCTCCGCGTACCAGTCGGCAAGCCGCTTCGGGTCTTCGCTGAACACGAAGGCGCCGCCGACGCCGTCGACCAGGCTCAAGGCGACCCGCCCGTCGTCGTCGCCGCCATCCGCAACCTCACCTGGGTCCGCACGCTGACGGTCTGGCGGCTCACCGGGTCGTGGACGGAAACGAGGAGGTCGTGCGGCCTCCGGCGCAAGGTCAGGACGGTGTCATAGGGCACGACGGCATCCGGCGCCGGCTGTGTCCTGCCGGCCAGGCTGAGCGGAATGACCGGAATTCGCGCCTGCTGGCCGTTGCGATCAACGACGGCGAAGCGGAGTTCCAGCCGGGCCAGGAACCGACCCTCGAAGGGGAACACCGGAAAGTGACCCACGGGGATCTGGACGGTCACCGGAACCAGCATCTTGCGGCGAAACGGTCCGGTCGGTTCCGGTTCGCCGATCTCCACCCGCAGCACCGGCTCCCCGTGGGTCCGGGTCTCGTCGGGGAACAGCAGCCGGCCCTGGGTCTCCATGTCGGCCTCGGCTCGCCGCGAGAGATCGACGTAGCCACTGCGCGAACGCACGCGCAGGCCGGGCCGCCGGAGCTCGACGCGCACCTCGTGGGCCCGGTCGTCGCGGCGGTACTCCGGCACGAAGCCGAGCCAGTAGTAGTTCGAGGTGTCTTCACTGACTCTCCGGAGCGCTCCGAGGTTCGCCCCGGCCACGTAGGCCCTGCCGCCCGTCTGCTCAGCGATCTGCCGCAGGTTCTGCCAGCGCATCAGGCTCGGCCGCCTCTGCTGATCCACCGGATAGACCGTGTAGCCGAGGACGTTGGCGGTGTCGATCAGCGCGTCGAGGATGCTCCAGTCCGAACGGAGGCCGATCCCCTGGCCCGCCAGCCGAAAAGAGCCGACCGGCCAGTCGCCCGCCAGCAGCAGCAGGACCTTGCGGCCTTCCGGTACGTCGAGCGACCGCATCGTGGAACTGACCGCTGTGACCGAGAACTCGAGATCCCGCGCCAGACTTTCGGCCCTCGCTTCGCTCGCCGCGCTCGGCAGGTCCATCGCCGCGAACGGCAGGTCGGCGGTTACGGAGGTGAGGTCTTCGTCGAATCGGGCGCCCGGCGCCAGACCACCCTCCGGGGCCTGGACGAAGCGAGACTGGTCGATCAGTCGCGGCGACCTCAGCAGACCTCCGAAAGGGCGCCCGCGCTCGAGTTCCGCCAGCGCGGCGCGGGTCCGCCGGCGGTCCGTCGTGAACGGGCTGAGCACCTGCAGCCGTCGGCGGCTCTGCACGACGACCGCGACCTGATCCCGCAGGCCGAGGTTCGCCAACTGGTTGGCGAACCCGCGGACAACGGGCTTCCTGAACGTAACGTGGGTGTGGTCGTCGTCGACGAACAGGAGATAGTTCGTCGGCACCGAATCGCCCTCGCCGATCGCCGGCGGCGCCTCGCCTCCGCGCGACTCCACCGCCCGGTTCTCCAGGATCTCGGTGAAGTAGTCGACGCCGACCTCCAGGTCGTCCACGAAGATCCGGAACTCGTCGGCCTCGAGCCCATGCACCCGGTTGCCCGACCGATCCTCGACTACCACCTCCAGGTTGACCACCCGGACGTCGATCTCCTCGCCGAAGAAGAACTCGGGGGCCGGTTCGTCCGACTGCCCGGACGGCGGCTGCGCCTCAGCCGCCTGGGTCCAGGCGAGGATCAGAACGGCCGCGAGTACGAGTGAAGACCTGGGAGAGTTCGAGTAACCCACGCACCGCCGATTCTGTCAGGGATTCGGCTCGACCTCTTCCGGCGCCACCCGCATGCGCGCACTCGCAGCCCTTCGCGACAGTGGCCCTCGTCACCGTGGGTCGTGCAGGGCAACCAAGAGGCTCCCGTCCGTCTGCCGCTGCTAGCCTGCGCGCCATGAGCGAACCCTCTCCCGTCATCTCCACCGATCCGGCGCCGGCCCTGGACGCGGCGTACTGGTCCGCCACCGAAGCGGCAACCGCCATCCGAACCCGCCGCATTTCTTCCCGCGAGTATCTCGAGGATCTGCTCGACCGAGTCGAGCGGCTGAATCCGCCGCTCAACACCGTCGTCACCCTCGACGCCGAGCGTGCCCGCCACGAGGCGGACGCCGCGGACCAGGCGCTGGCAAAGGGGCGGGAACTCGGCCCGCTGCACGGCGTCGCGATGACGATCAAGGACTCCTTCCAGACGATCGGCATGCGCACGACCTCCGGCGCGCCCGAGCTCAGCGACCATGTCGCGGAGGTCGACGCGGTACCGGTCGCCCGCCTGCGCGGCGCCGGCGCCGTCATCTTCGGCAAGACGAACCTGCCGATCTACGCCGGCGACACGCAGAGCTACAACGAGGTGTTCGGCCAGACGAACAACCCCTGGAACCTCGAGCGGACGCCGGGGGGATCGTCGGGAGGATCGGCCGCGGCCCTGGCGGCGGGATTCACTCCGCTTGAACTGGGCAGCGACATCGGCGGCTCGATCCGCGGCCC
>JAJDZH010000002.1 GCA_022824725.1 Thermoanaerobaculia bacterium
AGAAGGTGGCCTGGTAGTAGTCCCAGTTCGCGGGCAGAAAGTCGCGGTGGAGCGACGAAGTGACGATGACGAAACGCTCGAACCACATGCCGATGTTGATCAGAATCGAGGAGATGAACAGCCAGCCGATGTGGTTGCGCATCTTCTTGAACCAGAACAACTGCGGCGTGATGACGTTGCAGCTCACCATGATCCAGTAGGCCCAGGCGTAGGGGCCCAGGGCCCGGTTGGCGAAGGCGAACTGCTCGTAGGGGTTGCCGCTGTACCAGGCGATGAACATCTCGATGCCGTACGCGTAGCCGACCATGCAGCCGGTGAGCAGCATGATCTTGGCCATGTTCTCGAGGTGGCGCATCGTGATGATGTCCTCCATCCTGAACAGGACCCGGCAGATCAGCATCAGGGTCATGACCATCGCGAAGCCGGAGAAGATGGCGCCGGCGACGAAGTAGGGCGGGAAGATCGTCGTGTGCCAGCCGGGCAACTGGGCGGTGGCGAAGTCCATCGACACGACGGAGTGGACCGAGAGGACCAGCGGAGTCGCCAGGCCGGCGAGCATCAGGTAGGCCCGCTCGTAGTGGAGCCAGTTGCGGTGCGAGCCGCGCCAGCCCAGCGCGAAGATGCCGTAGGCGATCTTGCGGATCCTGGTCCTGGCGCGGTCGCGGATCGTCGCGAGATCCGGAATCAGGCCGACGTACCAGAACATCAGGGACACCGTGCCGTAGATCGACACCGCGAAGACGTCCCAGATCAGCGGACTGCGGAAGTTGGGCCACATGTCCATCTGGTTCGGCAGCGGGAACATCCAGTAGGCGACCCACACACGGCCGACGTGGATGCCGGGAAACACCAGGGCGCACATGACCGCGAAGATCGTCATCGCCTCGGCGGCGCGGTTGATCGACGTCCGCCACTTCTGCCGGAACAGGAAGAGGATGGCGGAGATCAGCGTGCCGGCGTGGCCGATGCCGACCCAGAAGACGAAGTTGACGATCGCGAAGCCCCAGTTGACCGGGTTGTTCAGGCCCCAGATACCGGTGCCCTCCCAGAACAGCCAGCCGATCGAAACCCCGAACAGGCCCAGCATCGCCAGCGACGGCAGGAAGAAGAACCACCAGCCGATCGGCGTCTTGCGCTCGACCGGCACCGCGACCGCTTCCGTCAGGGAACGGAAGTCGTAGCCGCCGACGATCAGCGGCGCACGTCCGGCGACGGGCTCGTGCGTATTGTCCTGACTCTGTGCCATCGAGGGCGAAGAAGTAGGGCGGCGGTTGCCCTCAGAGGGCCAAGCCGGGCCACGAATCGCGCGGAAGCTAACACCGGCCCCTATCCGGGTCAAGGAAACGCGGCGAACGGCCCCGAATGACCCGTAGAATGGACGCATGACCTGTCCACTGACTCCATCGCTTCGCCAGGCTCTCGCGGCGGTTCTCATCCTGCCCTTCCTCGCACTCGCCGGCTGCGGCGACACCGCGCCCGACGGAAGCGGCGGCGGCGCCGAGCCGGCGGCTGAAGCACCGCCCGCCGAACCCCTGGGCACGAGCACGATCGCAGGCGCCGTCCGCTTCGACGGCGACGTGCCGGAACTCCGGCCGCTCAACATGGACGCGGACCCGGCCTGCGCCGCCAAGCACTCCGGGCCCGTCTACCCGGAGATCCTCGCGGTCGACGAACAGGCCGGCCTGGCCAACGTCCTCGTCTACGTCGCCGACAACCTTCCGGGAGGGCCCTACCCGCCGGCGGAGCCGCCCGTCATCGACCAGCAGGGCTGCCGCTACACGCCCCGCGTCGCCGGGATCATGGTGGGCCAGGACCTCAAGGTGCTGAACTCCGACGAACTGCTCCACAACGTCCACTCGCTGTCCGAGGTCAACCGCCCCTTCAACCGGGCCATGCCGGCCGCCATCAAGCAGGCCACCTTCTCGTTCACGGACGAAGAGCCCGCTTTCCGGATCAAGTGCGACGTCCACCCATGGATGTCGAGCTACCTCGCCGTCTTCAACCACCCCTACTTCGCCGTCACCGGACCGGACGGCTCCTTCGAGATTCCCGGACTCCCCGCCGGCACCTACACGATCGAAGCCTGGCACGAACGCCTCGGCAGCCAACGCTCCGGAGTCACGCTCCTCGACGGCCTGACCGCCATGGTCGATCTCGCGTTCAGCCTGCCGGAATAGCCAGCGTCCGCCATAGCTCGGCGAGGGCGTCGTCCGGATCGTCGACCTTGATCGTGGTCATCCCGAGCGCCCGGGCGCTCTTCAGGTTCGACCCGATGTCGTCCAGGAACACCGCCTCGCGCGGTTCGATCCCGAGCCGGCCACAGGCCAGGCGGTAGATCTCCGGATCCGGCTTGCGCAGGCCGACGACGCTCGATTCGACGTAGTCATCGAAGAGTCCGCGTACCTCGGCCCGCATGGCGGCCTCCTCGGCGCTCGCGGGTTCCCGTTCCTGCTCGCTGACCCAGTTGTTCGTCAACGCCGCCACCGCGTAGCCGCGGGCGCGCAGGCGCCGCAGGGCGTCGATCATCTGCGGCCTGGGCTTCGACTCCTCGGCTATCGCCGCCATCATCTCCTCGGCCGAGAAGCGCTCGGCCACCGAGGGATCGGCAGCCCTTACGTCGTCGTCGAAGGCGGCGAAGAACCCCGGCCCCATGACCAGCTCGCCGCGCTCCATTCGCTGCCAGGATCCTCCCGGCCCGGCCGCCACGACCAGGCGGTTGACGAAGTTCTCGACGATCCCGTTCGCCTGTTCGTAGCGCCGGATGGCGTGCAACGGGGAGCCGAAGACGACTCCACCCAGGTCGAAGATGACTGCCCGATAGTCCATGAACGAAGTCTCGCATGGAAACTGGCCGCTGGGTGCGCGGGTCTTCTGACCCGCTGCCGCCGCAGGCGGCCAAAGAATCGCCGGCCGTCAGGCCGGATCCGCATTGGCGGCCAGTTCCATGAACCTGTTTCTCCTGTTTGCCCCGCCCGCTATCTCTGTAGCGTGGCCGGCAGCGGTAGTGGCCCCGCCGGCGCGACGTTCGAGGCGATGAACTCCTCCTGGTGCCAGCGATAGTCCAGGATGTGGATGCGAGGATCAACGGCGTCGTAGCCCCCGTCGGCGCGACGGCGCAGCACACGGTAGTGGAGGTTCGGCTCCACGCTCCATCCCGTCGCCCCGACCGTGCCGATGCGCTGTCCCCGGCTGACCGCTTCGCCTGCCCGGACTTCCGTCGTATCCAGGTGTGCGAACAGGGTGATGAAGCGGTCTCCATGCCGGATTCCGACGATGCGCCCGTAGCGAATCCAGGCACGGCCCAGGGCGGCGCCCCGCCCCGCATAGGTCACCCGACCGGCCGCCGTGGCCAGCACCGGAGCGCCGGCGGAAGCCGCGAGATCGATGCCGTGGTGAAACTCGTCGTCGCCCGTAACCCGATTCCGCGTCTGTCCGAACGGAGCGACGAGAACGAAGTCGTCGCCCCGGAGCGGAACCGCGGACGGCGTCAACTCGACGAGTTCGGGCTCGGCCTGCTCGACCTCGAGCGCCGCCCGCAGGCGGCTCTCGATGCGCCCGGTCACGCGCTCCACGTCTTCCTCGACGCCCGACTCGATCAGCACCACCCGGCCCTGCCGCAGGGTCAGCGCGGGTTCCTCCAGGACCTCGACGGCCTCGCCGCACCCTTCGTTCGCAGGCGCCCCGACGCCGTAGGCCAGGACGATCTTGCACAGTCGACTGTCCAGCTCCGACGCCAACTGGCGAACCTCCGAGTAGCGTTCCGCCAGAGCTTCGAAACGGGCCGCCAGTCGCCGATGTTCCTCGAAAACCTCGACCTGTTCGGCCCTCGAGAACTGGGAACGCGCCACGGTCGGCGCGACCAGAAGGCCGTTGACGACGAAGGCGCAAACGAGAATCAGGGCCGCCAACCCGAGCTGGAGCCTCGCCGAGGTCACCTCGAAGTAGCGCACGCGCCCTTGCGGGCCGTGGATCTGCACGCTCCCGAGGCGAACGCTGCCGTCGAGTGAGGACTCAGGCATCGAGACGACCCGCCCCCCTGCCTGCCAGACGGCCGAACACGGCGCCCGCGGTCAGTCCGGAGCCGCCCGGATAGTTGTCGTAGAACAGGCCGCCGACGAGTTCGCCTGCCGCGAACAGACGCGGTATCGGCCGTCCAGCGTCGTCGAGCACCCGGGCGCGGCGATCGACCGACAGGCCCCCGAAGGTAAACGTGATGCCGCAGGTCACGGCGAAGGCTTCGAACGGCGGCGCCTCGAGCGCGTTGGCCCAGTTCGACTTGTTCAGGGCGAGACCGCGGGTCGCGCGGCCATCGCGGACGCTGGGGTCGAAACGCACTTCCCGTCGCACCGCGGCGTTGAACTCGCCGACCGTCCGCAGGAACGCCGGGGCGTCCACGCCGCCGAGTCTCGCGGCGAGTTCCGGCAGCGAGTCCGCCTCGACGCGCGTCGCGTGCGCCTTCCGGTACTCGTCCCGCAGCAGGTGAGCCACCTGCGCGTCGAACACCTGCCAGGCGAAGCGGCCCGGCTGCTCCAGCACCTCGCGGCCGTACCTGGCGTAGGTGTAGTTCCGGAAGTCGGCGCCCTCGTCGAGAAACCGCTCTCCCCTCGCGTTGACGACGATGCCGAGCGGATAGCTGTGCTTCTGGTAGCGGTGACGAACCTCGAGGTTGCCGACCTCAGGCGCGTTCAGATCCCAGGCCACGGCGTGGCAGCCGGACCACTGCCCGGCCCTTCCGGCGCCCGCTTCGAGGGCCATGCGAATGCCATCGCCCGTGTTGAAGCGGCTGCCCCGAACCTTGGCCTCCTCCCAACCGTCGCCGAGGTGGCGGCGCCGCCAGTCGCCGTTCGCCTCGAAGCCGCCGCTGGCGAGGACCACGCCGTCGGCTTCCAGGATCCTCCGACCGGACGCCTCCTCGACCTCGACGCCGCACACGGCGCCCTCCTCCAGGCGCAGGCCGACCGCCCGGCATCCGTAGCGCGTCGAGATGCCCGCCTTCTCCGCCGCCCGCTCGAGGGCCGCCACCAGCCCGGGGCCGCCGCCCCGTGCCTGCAGCGTCAGACCGCCCCAGAAACGCCGCTTGCCATCGACCTCGAACGCCTGACCCGCGTAGAGGGGAACGAACTCGACCCCCCGGCCGCGCATCCAGCGCAGCGTCCGCCGGCTCTCTCCCACCAGAGTCTCGACCAGTTCCGGGTTCGCCTGACCGCTGCCGGTCCGTTCGAGATCCTCGATGAAGCGCCGCGCCGGGTACGTTCCGAAATCGCTGGTTTCGATCTCCTCCTCGCTCAGACCGCCGGCTACCTCGCGGAGCTCGTCGAGGCCGCCGTAGACAAAGCGCATCGCCGCCATCGTGAAGCGGCTGTTTCCTCCGCGTTCAGCCCGCGGCGCACGCTCAAGCACGGTCACCGACGCGCCTTCCTCCCGGGCCGCGAGGGCCGCGCAAAGCGCCGCGTTCCCGGCGCCGACCACGACGACACGCCGCTTGAGTGCTGCTCGCTCTTCCATCAACCCGCCTCTCTCGGCGCCCGAACCCGGGTAGCGTAGCCGCCCGAACCTGAGGGGATGCTCACCATGAACGACTCGGACAGCAAGAACGACATCGCGCGCGGCGGAACCCGCTTCGCCGGCAAGGTCGCCGTCGTGACCGGCGCCGCAGGCGGCTTCGGCCGCGCCATCGCGCGAAGACTCGCCGAAGAAGGCGCGGCCGTCGCGCTCGCGGACATCGATTCACGCAAGGGCAAGAGGACGACGGCCCAACTCGCCGGGCGGGGCGCCCAGGTTCTCTTCGAGACGGTCGACGTCTCCCGGGGCGACGACCTGAGGCGCCTGATGGAACGGGCCTGCGGCGTGTTCGGCGGCATCGACATCCTCGTCAACAACGCGGGCTACTGCCACCGGGCGAGGCCCCTCTGGAAACTCTCCGAAGCCGACTACGACCGGGTCTTCGAGGTGAACACCAAGAGCGTCTACCTGGGCGTGGTGCACGGCGTGCCCCGGCTGATCGAGCGTGGAGGCGGCGTCATCGTGAACACCGCATCGATCGGCGCTCTCCGCCCCCGGCCGCTGATCACCGCCTACAACGCCACGAAGGGAGCGGTGATCACGATGACCCGCGGCCTGGCGGCGGAACTCGCTTCGTCGGGGATCCGCGTCAACGCGGTGAATCCCGTCGCCGCCGACACGGACTTCATGAAGGGCCCCTCGGGAGGGCGGCGGCTGGACGACTCGGGACGCGAGGTCCTCCAGGAGACGATTCCGCTCGGCCGGCTCGCCGAACCGGCCGACGTTGCCGCCGCCGTCGCCTACCTCGCCTCCGACGACGCCGCCTTCCTGACCGGCGTCTGCCTCGACGTCGATGGAGGCCGCAGCATCGGCTAGCGGAAACGCCGCGCCTACGGCAACTCGATCACGCGACCGCCGACCACCGTGCCGGCCGCCGCGCCGCGGAGCTTCCAGCCGGCGAACGGCGTGTTGCGAGACCTGCTCCGGAACGTCGCCGGATCGACCTCGATCTCGCGCTCCAGGTCGATCAGGGTCACGTCGCCGGCCGACCCGGGAGCGAGGCTGCCGCCTGCTACGCCGAGAATCCGCGCCGGCGCCGTCGACAGCAGGTCGACGAGGCGCGCCACGTCGATCACGCCCTTCGCCACCAGCCGGTCCAGGCAAAGGCTGAGCGTCGTCTCGAGCCCGACGATGCCGTTCGGCGAAGCGACGAAGTCGAGCTCCTTCTCGTCCGGGTGGTGGGGAGCGTGATCGCTCGCGATCGCGTCGATCGAACCGTCGGCAAGGCCAAGCACCAGGGCGTCCCGGTCGGCCGCGCTTCTGAGCGGCGGGTGCATCTTGAAGTTCGGGTCCAGCCCCGAGTCGAAGACGTCCTCGTCCGTCAGCAGCAGGTGATGGGCCGAGACCTCGCAGGTGACCCGCTGGCCATCGGCCTTTGCCGCCCGGATCAGGTCCAGGCTACGCGCCGTCGACATGTGCGCCAGGTGGTAGCGGCCCCCGGTGTCGGCCGCGAGCAGCAGGTCGCGGGAGACCATCACGTCGTCCGCGGCGCCGGGGATGCCCTCGACGCCGAGCCGGGTCGAGAAGCGTCCCTCGTGCATGACGCCGTTGCCCGAGAGCGCGAGTTCCTCGGCGTGCTGGATCAGCGGCAGGTCGAAGTGCCGGGCGTATCGCAGCGCCTGGCGCATCAGGGCGGCGCTCCAGACCGGCCGGCCGTCGTCCGAGACGGCGACCGCCCCGGCCCGTCGCTGGGCCCCGAACTCCGTCAACTCGCGGCCCTCCAGCCGCCGGCTGACCGCCGCGATCGGATAAACCCGGGCCCAGCCCGCCCGCTCCGCCTGCTTGAGCATGAACTCCGTCAGGGACGGGTCGTCGTTCACGGGGTCGGTGTTCGGCATGCAGGCGAGGGCCGTGAACCCTCCGGCCGCGGCGGCCCGCGTGCCGGTGTCGATCGTCTCCTTGTACTCCTGGCCCGGCTCGCGCAGGTGGACGTGCATGTCGATCAGGCCGGGGACGACGACCAGACCCGCGGCGTCGACCTCGCGCGCGCTCTCCGCCGCAGGAAGGCCGGGGCCGCAGGCCGTCACCCTGCCGCCCTCGATCAGGACGTCGGCCGGGCCGTCGAGCTCCTGGGTCGGGTCGACGACCCGGCCCCCGCGAATCAACAGCGATCCGCTCACAGCGTCGCCCCGTCCTCGCCGCTCTTCGCGCCGGCCAGCAGGTAGAGCACCGCCATCCGGACCGCGACGCCGTTCGCCACCTGCTCGAGGATCACCGACCAGGGTCCGTCGGCGACCTCGCTGGCGATCTCGATGCCGCGGTTGATCGGTCCCGGATGCATGATGATCGCGTCGTCGTTCGCCCGGCGCAGGCGTTCCGCGGTGAGACCGAAGAACTCGAAGTACTCCCGTTCCGAGGGAAAGGCGACCCGCGCCTGGCGCTCGAGTTGCACCCGCAGCATCATCACGACGTCGGCGCCCTCGATCGCCTCCTCCAGCGAATAGACCACCCGGGCGCCAAGCGACTCGGGCTCTTCCGGCATCATCGTCCGGGGCCCGGCAACGGTGACGTCGGCGCCCAGCCTGGTCAGGCAGAGGACGTTCGAGCGCACGACCCGGCTGTGGGCCACATCGCCCACGATGGAGATCTTCAGACCCTCCACCCGACCTTTCCGGCGGCGGATCGTGAAGGCGTCAAGCAGCGCCTGGGTGGGATGCTCGTGGGCGCCGTCGCCGGCGTTGATCACGCCCGAAGCGAGCCGCTCCGCCAGTGCGTGCGGCACCCGCGGGTGAGCGTGCCGGATGACGACGAGATCCGGCGCCATCGCCTCCAGGTTGCGGGCCGTGTCGAGCAGCGTCTCGCCCTTGGACAGGGACGAGGACGAGGTCGAGAAGTTGATGTTGTCGGCCGAGAGCCGCTTCTCGGCGATCTCGAAGCTCGAGCTGGTCCGGGTCGACGCCTCGAAGAAGAGATTGATGACCGTCTTGCCCCGCAGGGTCGGCACCTTCTTGATCGGCCGCGCCGCCACCTCGACGAACGACTCCGCGGTGTCCAGAACGTGGAGGATCTCGGCCTGGGACAACTCGGCGACCCCAAGCAGGTCGCCGCGCTGCCAGACCGCTTCGCTCACCCCTCGCGCTCGAGCAGCTCGACCATCTCCTTGCCGCCGTCGGTGGCGGCGTAGGAGACCTTGATCACTTCGCTGTCCGTCGTCTGCACGTGTTCGCCGACGCAGTCCGCGTGGATCGGGAGTTCCCGGTGGCCCCGGTCGATCAGCACCGCCAGGCGGATCGCCCGCGGCCGGCCGTAGTCCATGATCAGGGCGTCCATCGCGGCCCGGATCGTTCGGCCGCTGTAAAGCACGTCGTCGCAGAGCACGACGATCCGGTCGTCGATCGGGACCGGCATAACGCTCTCCTTGACCACGGGCTGCGGCGCGATGGTCGAGAGATCGTCCCGGTAGAGCGTGATGTCGAGCACGCCGACCGGTACGGCGACGCCCTCGGTGCGCTTGATCTCGGCGGCGACGAAGTCGGCCAGGGGCACGCCGCGGGTGCGCACGCCGACCAGCAGCAGCGAGTCGGTGCCGCCCGCGCGCTCGACCACCTCCGCAGCCATCCGGCGCATCATCCGCGCCATCTGGGCCGTGTCGAACAGCGTTCTCTTGACCGTCAGCGCGCTCACCGCCGCGGCAGCGTATCAGCGGCGCGCCGGAGACGCCACATGTTGTGGACGCGAGCGGCCTCCGGCACAACTACTTGTGACTTATGCATGAATCCTGCTATCTTCCCCCAAGGGCCGGAAAGCCCGATTCCCCGCCACGCCAACCATGCTCAAACTGGAAAGCCTTGAAGTCAACGGCTTCAAGACCTTCGTCGACCCGGTGACGACCCGGTTCGCCCGCGGCATCACCGCGATCGTCGGACCGAACGGCTGCGGCAAGAGCAACCTGGCGGAGGCCATCACCTGGGTGCTCGGCGAGCAGAGCCCCAAGTCGCTGCGCGGCCGTTCCATGGAGGAAGTCATATTCAACGGCAGCGGCCAGCGCAAGCCCCTGGGGATGGCGGAGGTCAGCCTCACCTTCCTCACCGACGGCAGCGTCGAGCACGCCGAGGACGGCCGCATCACGATCGGGCGGCGGATCTTCCGCGGCGGCGAGGGTCAGTACCGGTTGAACGATCGGGTGGCCCGGCTGAAGGACATCCGGGACATCCTGATGGATACGGGCCTGGGCATCCGCGCCTACTCCGTGATCGAGCAGGGGCGAATCGGCATGATTCTCTCCGGCAAGCCCCAGGAACGCCGGAAGCTGATCGAGGAAGCAGCCGGGATCACCCGCTACAAGAACCGCAAGCGGCTCGCCAGCCTGAAGCTCGAGGACGCGACCGCCGACCTGCTTCGCCTCGACGACATCATCTCCGAGGTCGAGCGCACTCTTCGCTCCCTCAAGAGGCAGGCGAACGCCGCGCGACGCCACCGCGAACGCCGGGACGCCTACCGCGAACTGCTCGACGCCGTGCTGCTCTTGCGTTGGGCCAGGCTCCAGGGAAAACTCCAGAAACTCGAGTCGGCTCTCGGAAAGAAGAGCATCAGGGAGGCGAAACTCGTGGCGAAGATCGCCCGCGGCAACGCGAATCTCGCCAAGTGCCGCCAGGCCATCGACGCACGCACCGAAGAGGCCGTCCGCTCGCACAAACATCAGGCCACCCTGCTGGCGACGATCGAGGGGCGCCAGGAACTGATCAAGGGCGGCCGCGCCACCCGGGCCGAGATCGACGACCGGCTGGAAGCCGGCGCCCGAAGCGAGGAGACGCGACGCCGTGACCTGTCGGCGGCCGAGAAGGCGCTCGCCGACCGCGCCGGACGCCGGCAGATGTTCCTCCTGGAGCGGGAAGACGCGCTGGCGCAGGTCCAGGAGGACCGGAAGCGGATCGATGAGGCCGACGCCGAGATCGAGCGGGCCCGCAAACGCCACCGGGACCTGCTCGAGGAACAGGCGACGTCACGGGCGGAGATTGACGATCTGAAAGGCAGCCTGGTCACCGAACGCATCGCCAACGAGAAGGCCGTCGACCGCCGGGACCGCGCCAAAGCCACTCTGGAACGCAGCCGGGACGCGCTCCGTTCCTTCGACGTCGACCTCAAGGAAGTCGGCGCCGAGGTGGAGGACCTGGACGACGCCCTCGCCACGGAGACCGAGGCCGCAGGGCAGGCGGCCGAAGCCCTCGAGACGAGCCGCAACCGGCGGCAGGAAGCCCGGACCGAACTCGAAACACGCCGCGACGAACTGGTCGAAGCAGAGAAGCGGGCGGCCGTCCTGCACGAACTCGGCCAGGGTGATGAGGAGTTGCGAGCCGGAGTCTGCGCGGCGCTGCTCGAACTGGGGCTGCCGGAGCCTCGCTTCCTCGGCGACGTGGTCAACGTGCCCGCGGGCTGGGAAGACAGCCTGGACCTCTACCTGGGCCCGCTGCGCAACGCGATCCTGGCCCCCTGCGACGAGGATGCCGTGGCAATCGCCCGCGCTCTCTCCGGCTTCGACCATCAGGTCACTCTCCTTCGCCGGGCCGACGCCCGGGAACCTCAGGCCGAGCTGGACGATCCCGAGATCGTCGGCGACGTATCGACGGCACTGGGCCTCTCACCGGACCTGAACGGCGCGCTTCGCCCGGGCTACCTCGTCTCCGGCCTCGAGGCGGCGGAACGCCTGGCGGCGGACAATCCGGGCGTCGCTTTCCTGTGCCGGGACCGGCTCTGGATCGAGGCCGGCCGCGTCACCGTCCGGGGCGAGGGTGCGGCGCCCGGCGCCTTGGGCCGCCAGCGCGAACTCGACGACCTCGGCGAACGGATCGCCAGACTTGAGGAGCGTTGCGCGACCCTGAAGCACGAAATCGACGCCGCCGACGAAAGCGGCCGCAAGGCGGCCATGGAAGGTCAGCGGATCGAGCGGGCCGCGTCCGACCTCCGGGAACAACTGGCCGTCGCCAAGGCCCGGATCCAGGACATCTCCGAACGGCGAACTGCGGAGGCCCGCGAGAGCGCCGAGGCTGAAGCCGAGCTCGAGGACCAGCTCCGCAAGATTGCCGAGACGGCCAGCCGGCAGGCACGGATCGAGGCCAAGATCCAGGCTCTCGATACGGTTCATCGCAGCCTGGAACGGGCGGTCGAGGAAGCGGCCGCCGCGGTCGAGCGAGCTCGGAAGGAACGCGAGGACCACGTGACCGCCGGCGCCGGTCGTCAGGGCAAGCTCGAGTTGATCGACGAGCGCTCCGCCACCGACCGCAACGAGACCGACAGGCTTGAGCAACAGATCGAGAAACTTCGAAGGGCAGACGAAGAGTGGCTCGTCGAACAGGGGCGGCTGCACCGCCGCGTCGTCGATCTCGATGCGGCATCGGCCCGGGCGCAACGGGATCTGGACGAAGCCCTGGCCGAGCGGACGAGCGCGGAAGACGAAGCGACCGGCGCCCAGGAAGCTCTCGAC
>JAJDZH010000120.1 GCA_022824725.1 Thermoanaerobaculia bacterium
GATGCAGACCTCGCCCGGCGCCAGAACGCCGAGGTGGTTGCCCATGCAGGGGCCGCAGCCGGGCGTGCCGAAGACGGCGCCGGCCGCGGCGAGATCCGCGACCCAGCCGCGAGACAGCGCTTCGCTCCAGACCTCGCTCGAAGCAGGCACGATGACCATCCGCGTGCCCGGCGCCGTACGCCGACCCGCCATCACCCGATGCACCGCGCCGAGATCCTCCATCCGGCCATTCGTGCAGGTGCCGATGAACGCCTGGTCGACCCGCACCGACTCGAGCTCGCCGACGCCGACCGTGTCGTCGACCTGATGCGGGCGAGCTACGCGAGGTGCGACACGGCTCAGATCCAGTCGGTGCTCAGCCGCGTACGCGGCGCCCGGATCCGGGTACAGCGCCCGTTCCTCGAGTCGCGCCGCCACCTCCGCCGCGGCCTCGCCGGCCTCCGCCCCGCGGCCCGCGCGACGCCCCGGACGCGCCAGCAACCGTTCCGCCAGGTACCGGAACACCTCGTCGTCCGGCGGCATGTACGCGTTCTTCGCCCCCATCTCGGCCATCATGTTGACCAGGGCCGCGCGCGAGTCGAGGCTCAGGCCACCGATCCCGGGACCCGCGAACTCGACGCTCCGGTAGAGCGCGCCGTCCGCCCCCAGATCCCCGATCAGGGTCAAGGCCACGTCCTTCGTCGTCACCCACTCGCCGAGCGCGCCTTCCAGCCGGATCCGGATCGATTCAGGCACCCGCAACCAGAGTTCGCCGGTTGCCCAGATCACGGCCACCTCGCTACGGCCGACTCCGGCGCCGAACGCGCCCAACCAGCCGAAGTGCGGCGTGTGGGAGTCGGAGCCGAGAATGGTGTCGCCCGGCAGCACGACCGCCTCCTCGCTCAGCACCTGGTGGCAGATGCCGCGACCGACCTCGAAGAAGTGGGCGACGCCCTGTTCGGCGACGAAGGCCCGTACTTCCGCGTGGTTCCGGGCGTGACGGACCGTCGGCGCCGGCACGGCGTGGTCGAGAGTGACCGCCATCCGCTCCGGGATGGAAACCCGCTCCTGGCCGAACTGCCGCCAGATCTCCGCGATCGCCGCCGTGTTGTCGTGGCTGAGCACGATGTCCGGCCGCGCGTCGACGATCTGACCGACCGCGGCCGCCTCCTCGCCGGCGGCACGGGCCAGCGCCTTCTGCGCGAAGGTCCGGGCGGCCGTGTCGGCCGGCCGACCGTGTGCTGTCACCCTGCTACTCCGGCCACGGCCGGCACCAACTCCGCCGTGTGGTACTCGCGCAGCAGCGTGTCCACGTCCGAGAGACTCAGCGGCTTCTCGTCGGCCAACGCCTTGACGTGAGCCGTGATCTCCTTGATCTGCTGGTCGCTGAGGTCGAGCCGCAGTTGCTCGGCGCGGGACTTGATCGCGTTCCAGCCGGTCAAACGGTGGGCCACGTGGACGTAGCGGTCGAGCCCGAAGTCGGCCGGATCGAGAATCTCGTAGGTCGACGGATCGTTGAGGATCGCCTTGGCGTGAATGCCCGCCTTGTGAGTGAACGCCGTGTAGCCGGTGATGTAGTTGTTGAACGGCACGTCGATCTTGACCAGGGAGGCAACGTAGTTCTCGATCTCGCGCAGAAGCGGCAGGTCGTAGCGGTCGCGCACTCCTTCGGGATCCTCGGCGTAGAGGCGAGCGACCAGCCCCCCGAGCGGCGTGATGCCGTTCCGCTCCCCGATTCCGAGCACCGACGTGTCGACGTGCGTCGCTCCCGCTTCCAGCGCACAGAACGCGTTCGCAACGGCGCAGCCGGTGTCGTTGTGACCGTGGAACTCGATGTCGCAGTCCACTTCCCGGCGCAACCGCCGCACGAGGTCGTAGACCTGACGGGGACTCGCCACCCCCACGGTGTCCGCGACGCCCACGCGGTTCACGCCCACCGCGTTCACGGCGCGGTAGGCCCGGATCAGGTCGTCCAGATCGCTGCGGAAGGAGTCCTCGGTGCTGAAGCGGACCTCGACATCGTGCGACCGGATGTACTGGACGACCTCGATCGCCGTCTCGATCACCTGGTCCATGCTCTTGCCGTGCGAGTACTCCCGGAGGTAGCGGGACGTACCGAACACGACATCGATGCCGTCGACGCCGGTCTCGAGCGCCAGCTTCGCGTCATCCAGATGGCAGCGCGTGTGAGTGAGCACCTTGGCGCGCAGGTCGAGATCCGCCACCCGTTCACAGTCGGCCCGGCTACGGCGGCTGGCCGCGGGAGAGGTCAACTCCAGGTACTCGACCCCGAAGGCGTCCAGCAGGCGCGCGATCTCCACCTTCTGGTCACTGTCGAAGAAGGCATTGGCGAACTGCTCGCCTTCGCGCAGAGTGGACTCGATGATCGCTGGGTGGGAGGGCATGGAGGGTTCCTCCAGGTACAGAAGAGCCGGCGCATCCCTGAACTGGATGACCGGCCGGTAAGTTAGACCAGCCCCTGAAGCTGTTCGAACGCGCGCCGCGCCGTCCTGATGTGGGCATCGGCATCAGCGCCGAGGCCCCCGCCCAGCGTGCGCAGGCAGAGATGGGTCAGCCCCTTCTCCCGCCAGCCCCGAACGCGATCCCGCCACTCGTTCTCACGCGGTCCGACGACCGCTACGCCGGCCTCCGAACCGATCGCCGACGGGTCGCGGCCGGCGGCCCGGGCGGCGGCGGCGATATCGGCCGAAAGATCGTCGAAGTCCTCTGGCGAGCACAGCACGAACCAGCCGTCCGCCTGCCGGCCGATCCTCCGGCGAATCCTCGGCACCGGCAAACCCCGCGCGCCGATCCAGATCGGAATCGGACGAGACGGCAGGGGATCGATGCCCGTTCCCTGGACGATGTCCCAGCGGCCCTCGAAGTCGACATCCGGTTCCGTCCAGAGGCGCCGCAACAGTTCGAGCTGTTCCTCGCAGCGGGCGCCCCGCGTGCCGAAGTCCTGCCCCAGCGCCCGGTATTCCGCCTCGCTGCCGCCGACGCCGACGCCGAGACGCACACCGCCTCCCGACAGCCGTTCGAGTGTCGCCAGTTGCTTCGCCAGCAGCACCGTCTGACGCGATGGCGTGACGATGACCGAAGGTACGAGCTCGATCCTCTCCACCGCCGCGGCGACGTAGGCCAGCATGACGAGAGGCTCGTGCAGGTGCCCGCTCTTCGGTCGCGCGACCAGATCCGGCACCCGCAGGTGCGTGTAGCCGAGCTCGTCCGCCGCCTGCGCGAAGGCTCTGACCGCGCCGAGGTCGTCCTTCAGCTCGCGAACGGGTAGCGAAATGCCGACTCTCATGGGTTGAACTCCTGCTGGTTTCGGGCGCGACCGGCGAGGCATCGTAGCAAGGCCATAGACTCCGGCACCGCTGGTTCGTACGAAATGACCGACACACAGCAGATCTGGACCGGCACGGTCCTGCCGGAGTGGATCGACCACAACGGTCACATGAACGCCGGCTACTACCTGGTCGTCTTCGACGACGCAACGGGGCCCTGGACGGCATTCCTGGGCATCGACCGGACCTACCGCAGGTCGAACCGGCGTTCCACGTTCTCGATCGACAGCCACCTCACCTGGCTGAGAGAACTGCCGGAGGGCGCGCCCATCGTGGTCGAAGCGGAACTCCTGGGCTTCGACGACAAGAAGTACCACACCTTCATGCGCATGCTGCACGCCGAGGACGGCTACGTCGCCGCGACGCACGAGCTGCTGAGCATCCACATCGACCTCGATACGCGGCGCAGCACGCCCCTGCCGCCCGAGATCCACGAGCGAATGAACGAAGTCCTCTCGAAGCAGCGGGCGATCGCCGAGCCCGGCGAGGTCGGACGCGTCATCCGCACCAAGCCGTGGCCGCCGGACGCGGCGCCCTGAATCGGCGTACCCGCGGGCTGCCTCAAGCCAGGCAACGTGCCCAGGGGGGCCTGTGCTCAGCTACCATGCCCGCCATGACGACCCACGACGACTCCAGCGACTCCGACGCACCGATGACCCGCCGTACCCTGATCGCCGGCTCAGCCGCCGGCGCCGCCGCCCTCGCCGCGAACTCCGGCGCCGCCGCGGCGGCTGAGCCCGACAACCCGGTCTGGCCCGAGCCGAACTACGTCCGTACCAACGGCGGCCTCCGGATGGCCGTGTACGAGGCCGGGACCGAGGGCGTACCCGTCGTGCTGAGCCACGGCTTCCCGGAGCTGGCCTACTCCTGGCGCCACCAGTTGCCGGCGCTTTCCGACGCCGGATTCCGCGTGCTGGCGCCTGACCAGCGCGGCTACGGCAACACCCAGCGGCCGCTTCCGATCGAGGCCTACAACATGGCCGAACTCTGTGCCGACCTGGTCGGGCTGCTCGACGCCCGCGGTGTCGAGAAGGCCGTCTTCGTCGGCCACGACTGGGGTGGGGGCGTGGTGTGGGCCATGCCTCGGCTGCACTCGGACCGCGTGCTCGGCGTAGTCGGCGTCAACACCCCGACAGGCCCGCAACCGCCTTCGCCGCCGATCGAACTCCTCCGCCGGATGCGTGGCGAGGACAACTACGTCGTCGCGTTCCAGGAGCCCTGGAAGGCCGAGGAGGTGCTGGAAGCGGACGTCGAGAAGTCCTTCCGCACCTTCATGCGGCGCGGCTCGTGGGACGCGGAGGAGTTCAACAAGCTCCCCGCCGACGCTCCGGAACGGAAGTTCCAGTTGCTCGAGATCATCAAGCACGGTTCACCCGACGCGCTGCGGGGCGAGCTGCTGCTGACCGACGCGGAACTCGCCCACTTCGTGACCAC
>JAJDZH010000432.1 GCA_022824725.1 Thermoanaerobaculia bacterium
TCCGCCAACCCGGCAGCCCCCTCGTACCAGCCCTCGAAGTCGGGACGGCCCACCGGCGAGTCGGAGGCCTCCGCCGGCGCCGCAGGTGAATGCACAAGCAGAGCCGCAATACCGGCCAGGAGGAGCAGCGCGAGCGCTCCCCAACCGATCCTCCTCAGCTCAGGGCAACAGGTCATGGCGGGTGCGATCGTATCAGCGCGCCGCGGCCGCTCTCCGACTCGACGCGTCCCCCGGCAGGAGCGGCGCGACGCGGCCCATCGCCTCCTCGGCACGGTCGATGAGGCCGCTGAAACCGTCCCGCGTGCGCGCGCTGACCGTGACCGCGTCGAGCTGGCCGGCCTTCCGTCGCGCTTGCTCTTCCGTCACCAGATCGCACTTGTTCAGAACGACGAGAAGGGGCTTCGAGTCGAGCGACAGTTCCTCGATCAGCCGGTCCACCGCCTCCACCTTCGTCCGCCATCCCGGATCGGCGGCGTCGACCACGTGGAGGAGAAGATCCGCGTCGCCGAGTTCCTCCAGCGTGGCCCGAAACGCCCGCACGAGATCGGGCGGCAGCTCCGCGATGAAGCCGACCGTGTCGGTGATGACGACTTCGCCCTCGCGCGGGAAGCGGATGCGCCGACTCGTCGGATCGAGCGTGACGAACAGTTTGCCGGCAGTCTCGACTTCGCTGCGGGTCAACGCGTTGAGCAGGGTGCTCTTGCCCGCGTTCGTGTAGCCGATCAGGGAGAGCACCGGCACGCGACGGTCGCGCCGCCGGCTGCGGGCAACGTCCCGCTGCCTGGAGAGCTTCTCGACCTGCCGCTCCAGGTTGCGGATGCGGTCGCGGATCCGCCGCCGACCCACCTCGAGCACCGTCTCGCCGGGGCCCCGGCCGCCGATGCCGCCCGTCAGTCGCGACAGGCCCGCGTCCTTCTCGGTCAGCCGCGGCAGCGAGTAGCGCAACTGCGCCAGCTCCACCTGGAGCTTGCCGTCGCGGGAACGCGCCCGCTGCGCGAAGACGTCCAGGATGAGCTGCGTGCGGTCGATCGCCTTGAGCCCGGTCGCGTCCTCGAAAGCCCGCGCCTGGGCGGGCTTCAGGTCGATGTCGAAGATCGCCACCTCGGCGCCGGCGCGCATGCTCTGGAGAACGATGTCGGTCAGCTTGCCCCGCCCGACGACCGTCCTCGGATGAACCCGCGACCGGCGCTGCCTGAGCGTCCCGGCGACGTCGACCCCCGCCGAACGGACCAGTTCGACCGTCTCGGCGAAGTGGTCGTTCTCCGGACGCACGCCGATGACCAGCGCCCGTTCCCGCGTCGCCTCGCGGCCCCGCCGGTGGCGGCCGAACTCGCGCTCGACCTCGCGGATCGTTGCCGCGAAGTCGAAGTCCAGCGCATAGACCTGAGGCGCCTCGACGGTCAGAAAGGGTGAACCGTCACCGTCGCCGCTGCCGGGATCCTCGCCGGCGCCTGCCGTGTCGGTCGCCGAGGGCGAGAGGTACGCGACCTCGATCGCACCGGCGGAGCCGTCCGCCTCGGCCTGCACCACGGCGACCAGGTCGAGCCGAAGCAGCGCGAGGTCGTTCAGGTCGTCGGCGGAGAGCCCTTCTCCCCGCAGGTGGGTATGGACCAGGCGCAGGCGCCGGAAGCGTCCGGGACCGCCACGCAGACGGCCGATGTCGGGAATCTCGAGCTGCCGCGCATCGCCGACGATCACCTTGCTGACCGCGCCGTCGCGGGTCAGCAGTACGCCTACCTGGCGGCCGATCTCGCGCGAGAGCGCGCAGAGGTGACGGGCCAGTTCGGTCGAGACCACCTCGTCGGGGCGGACCTTCCGCCGGTACGTGCGCTCGAGAGCGCCGCGCTGCGCGGCCTTGAGTCCGCGAACGTCGCCGTGTAGCGCTCTCACTCGGGCCAACCGGCGTTTTCGGGTTGCAAGTTCAAGAAACTGCTATGCTTGCCGCCACGGCGGCGACGCTGGCCCCACCTTTGGCACGCGCCGCGCACTCGACAGTACGAGTCAGCGCTTGGCTTCAGCCTTTGTCCTTTAGACAGTCCGTCCATTCCGAGACGACTCATGTCGCCCGAGGGCCGTCCCGACGGCCCGTGGTGCACTCAAGGCTATACCCGCCGCCTGGAATGACGATCCGGTTCTTCAAGCTTCTCGCGCAGGTGGAACTGCAGCGAACGCGGGGCAGCCGCCCAGCGGATTCCGTTCATGGAATCCCGCCGTGGCCCGGCACCCGCGCAACCGGAAGCGTCCCACCCGATTCAACCGACGGCGCACTCGCCGTCACCCGGAGACTTTGTGACCCGAAGAATGCTCATCAACGCGCAGAGCTCGACCGAGCTCCGCATCGCCATCGCCAACGACTCGGTACTCGAAGACCTCAAGGTCGACATCGCCGAGCGCGGCCTGACCCGCGGCAACATCTACTACGGCAAGATCGCGAACATTGAGCCGAGCCTGAACGCCGCCTTCATCGACTACGGCGCCCCCAAGCACGGCTTCCTCGCCATCCAGGACGTGGTGCCGGACGCCTACTACCAGGCGGTCCCCAAGTCGAAACGGCCGAAGATCGAGGACGTGCTCGTCCGTGGCCGTCCAATCGTCGTTCAGATCACCCGGGAGCCCGAGGGCAACAAGGGCGCCGCCCTGACGACGAACCTGAGTCTGGCGGGCCGCTACCTGGTTCTCACACCCTTCGACAAGACCTGCGGCGTCTCCCGCAAGGTCGACACGGAGGAGATCCGCCTCAAGCTGAAGGCAATGGCGGAGGCCCTGCCCGTCCCGGACGGCGGCGGCGTGATCGTCCGCACCAACGCCCTCGGCCAGACCAAGACGGCGCTCAGCCGCGACATGAACGCGTTGCTCCGCCTGTGGAAGCGCATCTCCCGCGATGCCCGCGACTCGAAGGGCACGAAGCTGCTCTACAGCGACCAGGACATCGTGCTTCAGGGCCTGCGGGACTACCTGGACAGCTCGATCCAGGAGGTCTGGGTCGACGAGGACACCGCCCATGGGCGAGCCGAGCAGTACATGCGCGCCTTCATGCCGCGCAGCAAGACGTCCCTCAACCGCTACACCGGCCGCCGGCCGCTGTTCTCGGTCTACGACCTCGAACCGCAGATCGAGAACATCTTCGAACGGCGCGCCGACCTGCCTTCGGGCGGCTCGATCGTGATCGACCCGACCGAAGCCCTCACGGCCATCGACGTCAACTCGGGACGCTCCAAGAAAGGGTCGAGTCAGGAGGAGACCGCCGTCAGCACGAACGTCGAGGCGGCGGCGGAAGTCGGCCGGCAACTGCGGCTGCGCGACATCGGCGGCCTGATCGTCGTGGATTTCATCGACATGCGCAGCCCGCGCAACCGGCGCAAGGTCGAGAAGGCGATGAAGGACGCGATGAAAGCCGACAAGGCGCGCTTCAGCGTCGGCCGGATCAGCGCCAACGGATTGCTCGAGATCAACCGCCAGCGAATCCACCAGGCGCTCCAGTTGCGCACCCACGGCGACTGCCCGAACTGTGGCGGCACGGGCCGCGTCGCCAGTCCGGACCTCGTCGCCCTGCGCCTGCTGCGCAACATCGAGTCCCACGGCGCCGGCGGCTACATGCGCGGCGTCCAGATTGCCCTGCAACCCGAGCTGGCCGACTTCGTCCAGAACCGCCATCGTCAGGCGCTCGCAAAACTGGCGACGGAGTTCGATCTCGAGATCGAGATCTCGGGGCGGCCGCATCTGGAGGGCCGCGAGCCGGACATCAGCTGGATCGCGCGCGACCTGGCCGACGTGAAGAAGAGGGAGAAGGAGGAGGCCAAGGAGAAGAGGCTCGAGCAGGAAATGCTGGCCACGCCGTCGATTGGAGACACCGACGACGAAACGGCCGAACCCGAGGCCGAAGCAGACGAAAGCCCGGTCGAGAGCGCACCGAAGCGGCGGCGGCGCCGGGGCGGACGGAGACGACGGTCCGCAACGGCCCGCAAGACGAAGGCGACGGAGGAGGCCCCCAAGGAGGAAAGCGCCGCCAAACAGGACGGCGCCCAACAGGCGAAGAGGGCCAGGAAGACGCCCGCCGGGGCGAAGAAGAGCACGAAGAGGCCTGCCGCCAAGGCGAAGAAGACGGCGGGGACGGAAGCCATCAAGGTACCCGGCATCGACACTCCGTCGGCGGATGCAGCGGCTGGAGGCAACGGCAAGGACGGCGAGACGGCCGCGGCAGCCGGCAACGGCGCACCACGTCCGACCAAGCGGCGAAGGCGACGGCGGAGACGGCCCCGCCGGCCCCAGACCGCGGCGGCGGGCAGTGAGTCCCCACCTGCCGAGACGGGTTCCTGACACGTCCGGCGGCATCTGGTCTCCCGAGCGCTAAACCTCTGAGAACACGAAGGTTTGACAAGGACCGGGCGAATCCATAACTATCCGGTCACAAGTCGTTCCGCTCACGTCACGAGGCGTTGGCGGCGGTTTCGGGGTCAGTCGGGGCGATCCCGTGGCCGGGCGGGGTGGGACCCGCCGATCAGTGGATTAGCCCGGAAAGGAGGTGGTCTAGTGGAGTACTGCAGATGCGGCTTGATGGAGGTGGCGGCTCCCTAGGAAACCCCTGCCAGGCGTAGGACATCTCCTCCGGGAAGCAATCCCACGCCATCCCATCGGCCAAGAAACGCTCAGCCGAGCCGCGCAAAGCGCGGTCCAGGAGCGTCAACGGAGCCCCGAGGAGCCATCGGCCTCTCGGGGCTCTCCTCTTTTCGGCGCGGCCCCTTCCCCTTGCGGCCCGGTTCCGTAACAATCGCTCACCCGAAACTGGTCCCCGACTCACCTTCCCACCCGGCGGAGACAGCAGATGACAGCGATCGGCACACCCACCAAGCTCCTCGAGGGCGAGCCCAAGGTCAAGGGTTCGCTCCGCTATTGCGGCGACCTCGACCGGCCCGGACTCCTTCACGCCCGCCTGGTCACCAGCCCTCACGCTCACGCCGAGGTGCTGAACGTCGACACGACCGCCGCAGGGGCGTTGCCGGGAGTCGTCGCGGTGATCACCGCCGCCGACCTGCCGGAACTGCCTGCCCGGAACCGGCCCACCCTGCTTCTGGCTCGCGAGCGAGCGATTTTCGTCGGTCACCCGGTTGCCCTCGTTCTCGCCGAGAACGAAGCGGCGGCGACCGACGCCGCCGAGGCTGTCCTCGTCGACTACGAGCCGATCGAGGCCGTCGTGACGATCGAGCAGGCCGAGGCGATCGATGCCCCCGCCGTCTGGCCCGGCGGTCTACCCGGCCAGTCCGAGGAGGCAGCCGCGCACGGGGCGGGCGACGTGTCGGAGGAGGAAGACGCGGCGTCCTCGTCGCCCAACGTGACGAACGCGATGCGCTTCGAGCGCGGCGACCTCGCCGCCGGTTTCGCCGAAGCGGACGCCGTCGTGGAACGAGTGTTCCGCACGGCGTCCGTCCACCAGGCGTACATCGAGCCGCACGCCGCCCTGGTCGACCCCGACCCGATGGGGACCGGGATGACCGTCTACAGCTCGACCCAGGCGCCCTTCTTCGTCCGGGACGCGGTCGCCGGCATGGTCGGCCTGACGCAGGACCAGGTCAAGGTCATCGGCACTCCGGTAGGCGGCGGTTTCGGCGCGAAGTTCGTGCTGTACGAACCCCTCCTCGCGCTTGCGGCCGTACGGCACCAGCGGCCCGTCCGCCTGGTGATGACCCGGACCGAGGAGATGCTGGCGGCGACTCCGGCCCCCTCGACCCGGATCACGATTCGCGCCGGAGCGAAGCGCAGCGGCGAGCTCACCGCGCTAGAGGCCGAGCTGGCGATCGACTGCGGCTGCTTCCCGTCGTCGATGACCGCCCTCGCCGGAACCCTGCTGGGCAGCTCCTACCAGACCCCGAACCAGGCGGTGGGCGGCTTCGAGGTCACGACGAACAAGCCCTCCGTCGGCGCCTACCGCGCGCCGCTCGCGCCCCAGGCGGCGTTCGTCGTCGAGACGGTCCTCGACCAGCTCGCTCGCGAACTCGACCTCGACCCGGTCGAGTTCCGGATGAAGAACGCCTCGGAGAAGGGCAGCCCGATGGCGTCCGGCATGCCTTGGGCCGGAATGGGTCAGCGGCAGGTGCTGGAAGCTCTTCGCGATCACCCGGCCTGGCAAAACCGCGAGCAGGCACGCGCCGAAGGCCGCGGCGTCGGCATCGCGCTCGGCGCCTGGCCCGGAGGCACGGAGCCGGCTTCCGCCGCCTGCGCGCTGCAGACGGACGGCACGCTCAAGGTCCACATCAGCACGGCCGACATCAACGGCACGAACACGAGCATGGCGCTCATGGCGGCCGAGGCCTTCGGAGTCGACCCGGACAAGGTCACGGTCGCGACGGGCGACACGTCGTCAGGGCCGTACGCCGGGGCCTCGGGCGGCAGCAAGACGATCTACACGGTCGGCCCGCCCGTCATCCAGGCGGCCCAGGAGGCACGGCGCCAGACGCTGGAGCTCGCGGCTCAGACGTTCGAGGCCGACCCCGAGGACCTCGAGATCGTCGACGGCGCCGTCCAGGTCAAGGGCTCGCCCGACAAGGCGATTCCGCTTCGCAAGATCGCCCAGCGCACGATGCGCTTCGGCGGCCGGCAGGCGCCGGTCTTCGGCCACGGCCGGCACGCCCAGACCAGTCAGGCGCCGGGCTTCTGCGCCCAGCTTGCGGAAGTGAGCGTCGACCGGGAGACCGGACGGGTCGACGTCGACCGGGTCGTCGTCATCCAGGACTGCGGTCGCGCGATCAACCCCGCCGCGGTCGAGGGCCAGATGATGGGCGGCGCCCTGCAGGGTGTCGGCTGGGCCCTCTACGAGGAGATGTCGTACAGCGAGGACGGTCAGCTCCTGACCGCAACCCTGAACGACTACGCCCTGCCCCACTCCGCCCAGAGTCCCGTCGAGCTGGAGACGGTCCTGGTCGAGGTGCCGTCGGACCACGGGCCCTACGGCGCCCGCGGCGTCGGCGAGCCGCCGGTCGTCCCCACCGCGGCCGCCATCGCCAACGCCATCGCGGATGCCTGCGGCGCGCGACCGACGGAGCTGCCGATGACGCCGCCCCGGGTGCTCGAAGCGCTGAACGGCGGCGCGTGAAGTAGACGCCACAGCCCAAGGTCCTAGAATGCCGCGAGGATGGTCCGCCGCGGAATCGATGCCTGGGCGCTGGGAGCGGCCGTCGTTCTCGGGGCGACCGCGCTCGCCGCGCCGATTCTCGGCATAGCGGCCTGGCAACCCGCCGCGATGGCGGGAGCGGTGGCCGCCGGTCTGCTCTACGTCGTCTGCCGCGTTCTGGCCCTCGAACCTCTGCTCGAGCGCGCGGCCGGCGCCGGCCGGCCACCGCTCGTCTTCCTGCTGCTTCCCTTCGGCTTCTACCTTTCCCTGATCCCCTGGTCGATCCAGGAGCGCGCCCCCGACGGCGACGAGCCCTGGTTCCTCCTCACCACGCACAGCATCGCCCACGACTTCGACCTCGACCTCGCGAACAACTACCGGAATCAGGACTCGCTTGCGTTCATGCCGCGCGCGATCGAGCCGCAGCCGGGCGATCGCGAGACGAGCGACGGAACCATCCGCGCGCGCCACGGCGCCGTACTGCAGGCGGTCATGGCCCCTGCGTACCGCCTGGGCGGCCGGGCGGGCGCGATGGTCGTGATCGCCGCGCTGGCCGCCCTGGGCGCCTGGCTGCTGCTCGATCTGACGGCCTTCAGCCCGGACGCCCGGGCGCGACTTGCTGCCTACGCGACCTTCAGCTTCGCCGCACCGTTCCTGATCTACAGCCAGCAGATCTGGGCCGAGGTCGCCGCCGTCCTGCTCGCGGTGGCCGCGTTCCGGTGGATCGGCCGTCTCACGGCAGGCGGCGGGAGTCCGACGACCGAAACAGGACGGGCGGAATGGGCGACATGGGCGCTCCTCGCCCTGTCGCTGGCGGTGCTGCCCGCGATCAAGCTCCGGCTCGCCCTGGTCAGCGCCGCGCTAGCGCTGATCTTCGTACTCCGCCTCGCCCCGGCCCATCGACGCCGCGGACTTCTCGTCCTGGCGGCGGTCGGCGTACCCTCCGCCGTGCTGGTGCTGTGGTCGAACCGCACCGTGTCCGGCAGCGTGCTCGGCATGCACTCGTGGGCCGAACTCGAGGTCTACCGGCAACCGATCTCCCAGCTTGCGCTCGGGATGAACGGCCTGTTCTTCGACCTCGCCTACGGTCTGGTCGCCTGTGCGCCGATCTGGCTGCTCCTGTTCCCCGGCGTCCTCGCCAGCTTCCGGCGCAACCGGCGGCTCCTGTTCGAGGTCGCGTTGATCGCCGTGCCCACGCTGCTCCTCGTCGCCTCGCGCCGCGAGTGGTACGGCGGCTGGTCGCCTCCGTTCCGCTATGGCCTCGTCGTCCTCCCGTTCCTCGCCCTGCTGCTGGTGCCCCTATTCGAGCGAACCGCCGCGGGGCGTGAGGGCGCCACGGGTTCAGCGACCCGCTCGCCCGCGGCCGGCATCGTCGCCCTCGCCCTCGCGCTGGCGCTTCTCTCGGGCGCCCTGACCGTCCTGTTCGTCGTGGAACCGGGATGGACCTACAACCTCGCCGACGGCCGTCACCACTTCCTTCATCACCTGGAGGCCCGAACCGGTCTCGACCTCGGCCGCCTGCTGCCGTCGGCCACCCGGGCCCGGACGGCGACGTGGCTCCTGCCGGCGCTCGCGGTCGTCGTGGCCATCCTCGCGGCGCGCCTGCGCCGGAGAACCGTGGCGGCGGCGTGCGCCGGCATGCCGGTCCTGCTCCTGGCCGCCCTGCCGCTGCTCGCGGATTCGTTGCCCACGCGGCACCTGGAAATCGAGAGCGCGGCGGTTCATCGAACCGGGGGCAACCAGGAACCGGAACGCTGGACTCTGGACCGCACGCGCTACCCCGAAGCCTGGGTGCTGCCCGAAGGAAGCCGCGCCGAAGCGGCGGTGATCCCGGGCGGCGACCGGGTCGAACTGACCGTCACGCTCCGCGCGATCCGGAACCGACCGGCGCCCCTTACCCTGATCGCCCTGGCCGGCGGTCAGGAACTCGGCCGCCTGACCTTCGCTGAAGGAAGCGATGACGGCTGGCAGACCCGGACGCTGGCAGCGGCGCAGTGGCCGGCGGACGCTCCACTCGTTCTGGAGGTCCCGCCCGGCGATGTGGCACCGGCGAACGGCCTGGCGATCGACCGCGTCGACCTGCGCTGGGACTAGCGGGACCCGCTCAGGTCAGGGCCGGACTTCGTAGTAGAGGTTGGCCGGGTCGTCGAAGTCGTGCATCCGGAAGCGGGTGAAGCCGGCTTCCCGCACCATCCGCTCCGCCACGACCGGGTTGAAGCCCAGCGTCCCCAGGCCCATGCCGTCCGGCTCCGACAGGGCCGACGACATGCAGGCGGAGACGGAGAAACCGTAGAGCAGCGCCAGCACCGGGTTGCGCATGTTGTCCTCGAACCGCGGGCTGCTGCGGATGTCCTTGATCAGCCAGGTGCCGTCATCGCGAATGGCGCCGCGGATGGCGGCGATCACGAGGTCCGGCCGGGTCATGTCGTGGACGCAGTCGAAGGTCACGACCAGGTCGAAGCTCGGCTCGCGGGGCAGGTCCTCGCCGCGAGCGATCTTCCAGTCGACGTTCGTGACGTCCGCTTCCCGGGTGCGCTCGCGGGCGATGTCGATCGCGTGGGCGGACGGGTCGTATCCGGTGAAGCGCGACTCCGGGAACGCCCGGGCAAGGGACAGGAGCGCCACGCCGCCGCCGCAGCCGATGTCGACGACGTCGATCCCCACCCGCAGCCGGTCCTCGACACCGTCGAGCGCCGGAATGATCCGCGGCACCAGGGCCTGCCGGGTCCAGGGGCCAAGCATCCGCTCGGTGCGATGCGCGGCGCAGGGTCCGAGCTGCTGGTAGGACAGTCCGATTCCGGTCCTGAACGCCTCCGCCGTTTGGTCGATCACGTCGTGGTCGGGCGGATAGCCGAACGCGCCGGCGGCGAAGGCCACGGAGCTCTCCTCGTCCGCCAGCACCGCCGCGGCAACGCCGTTCAGCTCGAAGCGCGGTTCGCCGCCGTTCCCGGCGCCGTGGTACTCGAGCAGTCCGGCGGCCGCCTGGCCGTGCAACCACTCCCGCAACCAGCGCTCCTTGAGCCCGCTGGCTTCGGCCAGTTCCGTCGGGCTCACCGGGCCCAGGCCCTGCAGGGTGCGGTAGATGCCCAGCCGGTCGCCGAGGTGAATCATCAGGGAGACGAGTTCGCCCTGCTTGAACTGCCAGACCTTCAGGGCGAAGGCGCCGACCTGTTCCGGGTCGAGCCGTCCGTAGAGTGACTGCGTGCCGCTGTCGTCGTCCGTCATCTCGGCCTTCTCCTCACTGGGTGCGCGGGGAAACGGGCCGCACGGTATCATTCGCCGCCCGCATCATCAGCCTCGTTCCGGAGTCCTGGCGACTCGTGGAACGTCTCAGGAGATCGTCCATGCCAGCGAACCCCGTCACCGCCTGCAAACCGGCCCTCCGCATCGCCATCGGAGTTCTCGCTCTGCTGCCCGGGGCCCTCCCGCTCGCAGCCCAGAAGGGCGGAGCGCAGGCGCCGCTCCCCGACCACTGGCCCGCCGCCACCCCGGTCGGCGACGGCGCGGGCCCGGTCGACCAGGAGTTGCTGGAGGCCGCGCCGACAAGGGAATCCTGGCTGCACTACGGCGGCAACTACGCAAGCTGGCGCCACTCTCCGATCACCGAACTCACGCCGTCGAGCGCCTCGGACCTGCGCCTCGCCTGGATCGCGCAAACGGGCGTCTCGGGTCAG
The DNA here is from genome assembly GCA_022824725.1 of Thermoanaerobaculia bacterium. Lineage (GTDB taxonomy): Bacteria > Acidobacteriota > Thermoanaerobaculia > Multivoradales > Multivoraceae > Multivorans. The sequence goes on from JAJDZH010000432.1 coordinate 10,780, forward strand.
CTCGAGTCGTCCCCCGTGATCTACGACGGCGTGCTCTACCTGACCTCCTCGATGAACCGCCTGCTCGCCTACGACGCGGCAGACGGCTCGCTGCTCTGGCGGTACGACCACCAGAACCCGTCCGATCTGCGGATTTGCTGCGGGCCGGTGAACCGCGGCGTCGGCATCGCCGGCGACCTCGTCGTCATGGGTACGCTGGATGCGCGGCTGCTGGCCTTCGACCGCAAGACGGGCGAGCTTGCCTGGAACACCGAGGTCATTCCCTACGCGAAGGGCTTCTCGATCACTTCGGCCCCGCTCATCGCGGAGGGCGTGGCGGTCATCGGCATCGGCGGCGGCGAGTACGGCGTGCGCGGCTTCTTCGACGGCTACGACGTGGAAACCGGCGAGCGACTCTGGCGCCACTACACGGTGCCCGACGCGGGCGAAGCCGGCGTCGAAACCTGGGCGGGCGAGTCGTACAAGACGGGCGGCGCCGCGACCTGGGCGACCGGAAGCTACGACCCGGCAACGAAGACACTGTTCTGGACCACCGGCAACCCCTCACCGGACTGGAACGGCGACACCCGCCTCGGCGACAACCTCTACAGCGACAGCGTGCTGGCGGTCGACATCGAGACCGGCGAACGCAAGTGGTACTTCCAGTTCACCCCCCACGACGTCTGGGACTACGACGGCAACTCCGAAGTCTGGCTGGTCGACGTGGAAGTGAACGAACAGACGATTCCCGCCCTGGTCCAGGCCAACCGGAACGGCTACTTCTACGTGCTGGACCGCCGCGACGGCGGTTTCCTGCACGCGAGTCAGTACGTTCATCAGTTGAACTGGGCGACCCTGGACGAGAACGGACGGCCGGTCGTCGACCCGGCGATGCTGCCGGCGGACGAGCCGACGCAACGCGTCTGTCCCGGCCTTGCCGGCGGCAACAACGCGGCCTACGCCGGCGCCTACAGCCCGGAAACCGGCCTCGCCTACGTGCCGACGATCGAGAGCTGCATGATGTTCCGCAAGGGCGCGGTCGTCTTCGTCGAGGGCATCCCCTTCATGGGCGGCGAGCCGATCCCTGTGGACACCGCCGAGGGCAACTCCTACGGTCACCTGGCCGCCATCGACGTCAGCACCGGCGAGACCAAGTGGATGTACCGCGATCCGGTGCCGATGCTCGCCGGCGTGCTGAGCACGGCGGGCGGCCTGGTCGTCACCGGCAACGCCTCCGGCCACCTGCTCGGCTTCGACGCCGAGACGGGCGAAGAGGTATGGCGCTACAACACGGGGTCCGGCATCCGCAGCCATCCGGTCGCGTACCAGTACGAGGGTCGGACCTTCCTCGCCGTGGGATCGGGCGGAGGAGGCGTCGTCCAGACCGTCGTCGGCACGGCGCCGTCGCTGCCGGAGGGCAGCGTGCTCCTCGTGTTCGAACTTCCGTCGGGTCCCTGACGGCCCGCGGACCGGCGGAGAACGTTCACCTGTGGAGCAAGGGTCCAGCAAAGTGGAGGCCGTAGCCGGCCGCGGCGGCCGCGACGGCTCCGGGAGAGCTTCCGGGCCGCCAGCCAGCCGGGCGAGCCTCCGGTTGGCTGCGCTCGCGGCACTGCTGTGGGCGGCGCCCTCCCTCCAGGCGGCCGAGCTCCGAGTCTGCCTGCTGGAGGACGACCTTCCCCGCGCTCACCGGGCCGAAGCCAGCGGCTTCGACCACGACCTCTTCCAGGCGGCGGCGGAGCGCATGGGCCGCACCTTCACGCCGGTCTGGCAGCCGACCGCGCCGCCCTACTCCGAGATCGACGACACGGACCTTCCGTTCGACGAACTGCTCGACGGCGATTGCGACATCGTGCCTTCGGTCCCCGGACAACTGGCGCTCGGCCGGCTGGCGACGGCCGTGGACCTGAGCCCGCCGTACTACGCGGCTGCTTTCGAGATCTACCTGCCCGGCAGGGAGGACCTCGACTGGAACGACCTGCCCGGCCTCGTCGGCGAGCGCAAGGTCGCGGTGCGCCTGCAGTCTCTGGCCCACTTCGCCGCCGAAGCCGCGGGACTCGACTGGACCTCGCAACCGACCGCGGCCGAGGTTGCGAGCGCCGTGGACAGCGGCCGCGCTGCCGCGGCTCTCATCTTCGGGCCGGCGCTGGCAAGCCTGGAGAAGCAACCGGTCAGAGCCTTCGATCCGCCCCCCGGCCTGCGCTTCAACGAACACGCCGCCGTCCGGGCGGGCGACCCGCTCGGCGACGAACTTGCCCGTGTGCTCGGGGAACTCAAACGAGAGGGTCTTCTCGAGCGTCTCGGCGAACGCTACGGCATCCTCCGCCTCGAACCCTTCCCCACCGTGTCCTCGCCGGAGACGATCCGCGCGCTCGGCATCGGCGGGCCCTGACCGACCCGATCTCCTGAGGAGCAACGCCTTGTCCACGAGCAGCAACGAACCGCGTACCGCCTCAGTTCACCTCCTGGCGCTCGTCGCCGTGGCCACGCCGCTGGTCCTCGCCGCTTGCGCCACCGGCGGCGGGGCAGCGCCCGAGCAGCCCTTGGCGCAGGCAACCAGAGAAGCTCCAACCGCAGCGGCTACCGAGTCCCCGGCGGTTGGCGGAGCCGCTCCGGCCGAAGCGCCCACCGAGGCCGCGGCGGAGGCTCCTCCCGGCCCCGCCGAAGCGGCAGCCGCCTCGTCACCAGTCGCCGCCTACCTGGAAGACCCCGCGGCGATCACCGCCGGCCGGCGCATGTTCCGGGCCGTCTGCACCGGCTACTGTCATTCGACGACCCCCGGCGTCACCAAGGACGCCCCGAACCTGTTCGACTGCAACTGGGACCACGGCAACACGGACGC
>JAJDZH010000329.1 GCA_022824725.1 Thermoanaerobaculia bacterium
GATCGACGACGCAGAGCGCTTCGCCGGTTTCCCGGTCGAACAGGATGTTGCTGATCTTGCAATCGTTGTGGACGGTCCGCCGCGGCAGCTTGTGAGCCGCGCCGACGCTCAGGCGGCCAGCCAGTTCGCGGTGGAAGGCGACCGACCGGATCTCGGCGACGGCCTGCCGGCGCCTGGCGTTGCCGGCAGCCGAGGCGCTTGCCGTGGCCAGCGCCCGGTCAAACGTCTCGAAGCGGTTCAGCGTGTCGTGGAAGCCGGGAATCGTCTCGTGCAGCGGCGGTGAAGGGAGATCGACGAACTGCGTCTCGAACCGGCCGAACGCCTGTGCGGCGAGGAAGACCTGCTCCTGCGTCGACGCCCGGAGTACGGTCGTCGTGTCCTCGATCAGCTCGTACATCCGCCACCAGCCGGCTCGACGGTCCGGCGCCGCCGTCTCGAACCACATCTCCCCGTTCGCCGTGGGAATCAGCGTCAGCCGTCGCCGGCCGCTCTCCGGGCCCAGCTTGCGCATGAGGTGGCGCGTGATCCGGACGATGTTCGCCATGACCTGAGCCGGATTCGGGAACACGTAGCCATTGATCCGCTGCAGCAGGTAGCGGCTGCCGCTCGCGGTGGAGACGACGTAGGAGTCGTTGATGTGGCCCGCGCGCAGCTCAACCGCCGCGGTTGCCCGGCCCTCGATGCGGAAGCGGCCTGCGATGCGCAGGACCGCCTCGGGATCGTCCTGTCCGGTTGCCTTCAAGACAGGGTCGGCCGGCCGACCGGTTGGCGACTGCGATATAAGTGTGATATCACTTCCATATCGAAACCAAGAGCGGTCGCCTCGTCGGCCGCGTGATCAAGGGAGTCACCAGAAAAATGGAACAACAGATGGTAGAGCATCGGGAGAAGCGTCTCTCGGTCGCGTCGGGCGTTGGCATGCTGTGCCTGCTCACTCCTTTCATCCTTCTCGCCATTGCCGGGGTCGCCGTCTTCGGGATCTGGCAGGTCATCCCCGTCGTGATCTTCTGCGCGTTGTGCATTCCCGTTCTCATCTTCCTGATGTTCGGGCTGTTCATGGTCCATCCGAACGAGGCGAAGGTCCTCCAGCTCTTCGGTTCGTACCAGGGCAGCGTCTACGATACGGGGCTTCGCTGGGCCAACCCGTTCCTGAGCAAACGCCGCGTGTCCGTACGCACCCGGAACTTCGAGACGGGCAAGCTGAAGGTGAACGACAATGCCGGGAACCCGATCGAGATCGGCGCGGTCGTCGTCTGGCGCGTCACCGACAGCGCCGAGGCCCTCTTCAACGTCGACGACTATGAGGACTACGTGCAGGTCCAGAGCGAGGCGGCGCTGCGCAACATGGCGACGGGCTACCCCTATGACGCGCACAGCGAGGGTGAAGTTTCCCTTTCGCACCACACCGCCGAGATCTCCGAGCGTCTCCGCGGCGAGGTCCAGGAGCGGCTGGCGACCGCCGGTGTCGAGGTGATCGAGGCCCGGATCAGCCACCTGGCCTACGCTGCGGAGATCGCTGCCGCGATGCTGCAGCGCCAGCAGGCCGCGGCAGTGGTCGCAGCGCGAGCTCAGATCGTCGATGGCGCGGTCGGCATGGTGGAGCAGGCGCTGAACATGCTGAGCGAGAAGGACGTCGTGCACCTTGACGACGAGCGCAAGGCCGCGATGGTCAGCAACCTGCTGGCCGTGCTGTGCAGCGACCGCCACACCCAGCCGGTCGTGAACACCGGCACGCTCTACCCGTAGGCGGAAGGACGCTGTACGGTGGCGGCCGCTCCCCGCAAGGCGTTCCTCCTGCGCCTCGACTTCGCCGTGTTCGAGGAACTGCAGCGGCTCGCGGCGGCGGAACTGCGGAGCGTCAACGGGCAGATCGAGTACCTGCTCCGCGAGGCGCTGCGGCAGCGGGGAAGAACCGCGAAGGCCGCGACGTTGGAGAAGGACGGACGCGATGCCCCGTAGGCGCCCGGAAGGCCAGAGCGGACAAACCCGGAGCGAAACACAACGGGGTGGTTGATCGTCTTCATACTGCTACACTTGTGCGCCTGTCGGCGCTCAACGTATCCCGGTTCGCTGAGGCACTCTCTCGGCGCGCGGGGAAGTGTGCGGGTTGAGATCGACATGGACGGCTCTCGACACCGCCGCCGCTGAGTTTCCCTCTGCTTGGCCCTTACCTGGAGACCGAAGATGGCAGTTGCCGCAGTCAAGGACGTGAACAAGCCCCTTGAGGCGAGGTACTCGTCCATTCGCCAGCTCTTCGAGTTGGGGAAGGCGAAGACGTATCTCCTCAACGACGAGATCAACGACATGATGCCGGCCGACATGGTCGGCGTCGAGGCCGAGATCAACGAACTCTACGACCGCCTGCGCGAGTTGCGGGTCGGCGTGATCCGGCGGCCGGGCTGGTACGTGGCGAATCTCGACGAGACGGTCACGCTCGAGATCGAGAAGGGGGACGAGGATCCCGCGACGCCGACGGTCACCGAGCCGCTGAACACCAGCGATCCGGTGCGGATGTACCTGCGGGAGATGAGCACCGTCCCGCTGCTGGACCGCGACGGCGAGGTCGACATCGCGCGCGCGCTCGAGGACGGTGAATGGCTCATCTTCCAGGCGATGGCCCGGAACGCCGACCTGATGACCCGGCTGCTGGCGATGACCGAGCTCGCGGATCGCAAGAACGCGAAGCCGCTTTCCCAGTTGGTGGAGATCGAACATCCCATCTCCCTGCTGGATCAGAACGGCCACAAGCGGATCGCCAAGCGCGTCGGCGTGTTCGAGAAGATGCAGGAGCTGGAAGAGGAACTCGATCGCACCCGGCGCCGGCAGAAGCGCTACAGCCCCCGCGGCGACCGCTTCCAGGAGATCGCGCGGGACATCGACCGCCTGGAGGAGCGGGCCTCCGCCCTGATCGTGGAGCTGGGCTTCACCGGGCCGGACCGCAATCGGGTGGTCGACCTGGTCAAGTTGATCGACAATCGGTTCCGGCGCAGCGAGCGCGACATCAGCCGGGCCCAGGTGGCGCTCGAGCGCGAGAACAACGAGGAACTCAGGGCGCTGCACCGGCGGCGCATCCAGAAGTACCGCGAAGAGGTACGGAAGCTCGAGTTGCGCCACTTCGTCAAGCAGGGAGAGCTGCGGGCGATGGTGGCCAAGGTCAAGCGCGGCGAGGTGTTGAGCGAGCGCGCCAAGGAGCAGCTCATCATGTCGAACCTGCGCCTGGTCGTCTCGATCGCCAAGAAGTACACGAACCGGGGCCTCCAGTTCCTGGACCTGATCCAGGAGGGGAACATCGGCCTGATGAAGGCGGTCGAGAAGTTCGAGTATCGCCGCGGCTACAAGTTCTCGACCTACGCGACCTGGTGGATCCGCCAGGCGGTGGCGCGGGCGATCGCCGACCAGTCGCGAACGATCCGCATCCCGGTTCACATGATCGAGAACATCAACAAGCTGACCCGCACGTCGCGGTCGCTGGTGCAGGAACTTGGCCGCGAGCCCACGGCTGAGGAGATCGGCGAGCACATGGACCTCCCCGCCTCCAAGGTGCGCAAGATCATGAAGATCGCGCAGGCGCCCGTGTCGCTCGAGACTCCGGTCGGAGAAGAGGAGGATTCCCACCTCGGCGACTTCATCGAGGACAAGAACTCGCCGTCGCCGATCGACGAGGTCATCTCCTCCAACCTGCGCGAGCAGACCGGCAACGTGCTGCGTTCTCTCTCGCCCCGCGAGGAACTCGTGCTGCGGATGCGCTTCGGCGTCGGCGAGGGCTCGGAGCACACCCTGGAGGAGGTCGGGAAGTCGTTCAACGTCACCCGCGAACGCATTCGGCAGATCGAGTCCAAGGCGCTGCGCAAGCTCCGGCACCCGGACTGGGCGCAGAAGCTGCGCCCGTTCCTCGACGACGGCGCCTAGCGGCCCGGCCCGTCGCGGCTTGCCCCCGGCAGACTGTCAGCGATGCGGGTCCGCACCGGCACGAGCGGGTTCTCGTATCCCGCCTGGGAGGGCCACTTCTACCCGCCCGGGACGAAGCGCCCGGACATGCTCTCGTTCTATGCCGGGAAGCTCGGTGCGGTGGAGATCAACAACACCTTCTACCGCATGCCGAAGGCCGACCTGCTGGAGCGCTGGCGTGACTCGGTTCCGGAGGGCTTCCGTTTTGTGCTGAAGGCCTCGCGCCGGATCACTCACCACCAGCGGCTCAGGGACGCCGACGATTCGGTCGAGTATCTCTTCGACACCGCGAAGCTCCTGGGTGAGCAGCTCGGTCCGTTCCTGTTCCAGTTGCCGCCGTACCTGAGGCGAGACGACGATCGACTCGCGACATTCCTCGAGCGCCTGCCGGCGGGGCTGCGGGCGGCGTTCGAGTTCAGGCACGCGAGCTGGTTCGACGATGCCGTGTTCGCGTTGCTCGAGAAGGCCGGCGCCGCCCTGTGCGTCGCCGACGCGGGAGGCGACCACGACGCGCCGCTGGAAGCGACCACGGACTTCGGCTATCTTCGGCTCCGCCGCGAGGACTACGACGAGGCGGCGCTTCGCTCCTGGGCCGACAGAATCCGGAGGCAACCCTGGCGCGAAACCTACGTCTTCTTCAAGCACGAAGACGAAGGAGCGGGACCGCGCATGGCGGCGCGGTTCGAACTCCTGCTCGCGGAAACCTGAACTCCTTCGAGGATCGCCCGGCCCCCTCCCAGCAACCCCACCTCTTTGCGCGAACCAGGCCATGAACATCGACATCTCCTATCGGCGCATCCTCGCGCTGGCCGGTCCGGTCGTCATCACGCAGATGACCCACACGGCGATGGGCCTGATCGACGCGATGATGGTCGGTCGGCTGGGCGTCGTCGCCCTGGCCGGGGTCGGCCTGGGCGCGATCATCTCCTGGTGGCTGCTGGGCTTCTTCGTCGGCCTGCTGCAGGGCGTGAACACGTTCGTCGCCCAGTTCTTCGGCGCCGGCAAGAAGGACCGGGTCGGCGTCGCCTTCTGGCAGGGTCTCTACCTGGCCGCCGGCGCGGGCGTCGCCGTCCTGCTCGCGGCGCCGCTCTCCGGCTGGGCGTTCCGGGTGATGGGGGCGTCGCCGGAGGTCCAGGCGATCGCCACGGACTACACGGAGGTGCGGTTGGGGGCCGCGGTGGGGCTGATGATCTTCCTCGTCGCGGAGAACTACTACCGCGGACTTGGACGCACCGAAGTGCCCATGTTCGCGGGACTGATTCAACTGGCGCTGAACTGCGGACTGAACTACCTGCTCATCTTCGGTGTCTGGGGCTTCCCGGAACTCGGCGCCGCGGGCACCGCGGTCGGCACGGTGGTCGCCCAGTTTCTCGTCGCGGTCGGCCTGCTGGCCGGCGTGCTTGCGACGAAGATCGGGCGTGATTACAGCGCGACGCGCCCCCGGCCGCCGGAGGCGGCGCTGCTCGGCCAGATGCTCCGCGTCAGCCTGCCGATCGGCGTCCAGGTGTTCATGGAGATGGGCGGAATCAGCGTCTTCACGGCCCTCGTGGCGAACCTCGGCGACGCGGAGATGGCGGCGACGAACGCCGTGATTCACGCCTGGTCCGTCTCCTTCATGCTCGCCGTCGCGCTGGCCGTCGGCTGCACGACGCTGGTCGGCCAGTGCCTGGGCGCCAGACAGCTCGACGACGTGCGCCTGGTCGTCCGGCGCGTGATGTGGCTGGGTTACGGGGCGATGGCGATCATGGCTGTCATCTACGTCGGCTTCCCCGGGTGGCTGATGCAGTTGTTCGCGCGGGAGGCGGGCGATCTCGCCGCGCTCCTGCCGTACGCCCGGCCGCTCTTTCTCATCGCCACCCTCTGTCTGGTCTTCGAGCTGCCGTTCAACATCTACTCCGGCGCGTTGCGGGGCGCCGGCGACACGACCTACCCGATGGTCGTGAACGTAGGCGTGGCCTGGCTCGTCTTCGTGCCGCTCGTCTTCTTCGCCACGCGGAACTGGGGCCTGGTCGGCGCCTGGAGCTGCTTCATCGTCCATGTGGCGCTGCTCGCCGCCCTGCTCGCCGTCCGGGTGCGCGGTCGGACCTGGATCGAACGAGGCGCCTCGCTGCTCGATGCGGAGCGGGAGGCGGGCGGCGCAACGGCGAAG
>JAJDZH010000393.1 GCA_022824725.1 Thermoanaerobaculia bacterium
AGGTCGAGCGCGAACATCAGCAGCAGGATGAAGATGACGATCCACTGCGGGATGTACGGAGTGGGGGAGCCGTTGACGACCATGTGCGCGCTGTGGCCCGCCTCGAGGATCAGCACGAAGCCGATCAGCAGGAGGACGAACAGGCCGAGGATCTCGAACTCGGGGTTCGAACTGAGGAAGCGCGAGATCGGGCCGGCGAAGACCAGCATCAACGCCACGGAGATCAGCACCGAGCCGACCATCACCGCGAAGATGTCCGTCATGCCGACCACGGTGAGGATCGAGTCGACGGAGAAGATGAGGTTCATGCCGACGATCAAGGCGACGACCTCGGCGAAGCGGTTCGCCTTCGCGACTTCGTGCTCGACCGCCTTCAGCTTGACGCGGAGTTCCTTCACGCCCTTCCAGATCAGGAACAGGCCTCCGATCACCAGCACCAGGGACTTGCCGTCGACGCTGCCGGCCACCTCGACTCCGAGGAACGCGCCGTCGAAGCTCCAGAGTTCGGCCGTGGCCGCCCCGAGCACGAGGCTGAGGAGCAGGAGCAGCACGATGCGGAGCGCCATCGCCAGCAGCAGGCCCAGCTTGATGGCCTGCTGGCGCCTCGCCTCGGGGAGCTTGTTCGCGATGATCGTGATGATGATCAGGTTGTCGGCGCCGAGCGCGATCTGGATCAGCGTCACCGAGAACAGGGCCGCCCAGAAGGACGGCTGGGCGAGGAGATCCATCACGAGACGTCCGCTCGCGGCGTTGCGTTCCTGCGGCGCAAGCCCCTAGACTCTGCGCCCATCGTCTTCCGTGCCTCGACCATCAGCAGCCAACCTCCAGGAGATGTCCTGAGCCATGAAGCTACACGAAGCCGCCACCGCCCCCAACTGCCGCCGCGTCCGGATCTTCCTGGCCGAGAAAGGCATCGAGGTTCCCGTCGTACCCGTCGATCTGGGCAAGGCCGAGAACCGGGGCGAGCCCTTCCGACAGAAGAACCCGATGGGCCGCGTTCCGGTGCTCGAACTCGACGACGGCACCTTCATCGCCGAATCGGTAGCGATCTGCCGCTACTTCGAGCAGTTGCAGCCCGATCCCGCCCTGATGGGCGGCAGCGACCCGGAAGAGGCGGCCCGCATCGAGATGTGGCAGCGGCGGATGGAACTCGAGATCGCCCTGCCGATCATGCAGGTCTTCCGCAACACCCACCCGTACTTCGCGGACCGCATCGACCAGTACGCGGACTACGGAGAGGGTCAGCGCAGCCACGCCACCAAGCGCCTTGAATGGTTGGACCGGGAGCTTGCCGACCGGGAGTTCGTGGCGGGCGACGAGTACTCGATCGCCGACATCACGGCCCAGATCGGCATCGACTTCGGCCGTGTGACGAAGTTCAAGGTCACCGAGGAGACGCCGAACCTCCTGCGCTGGCACCAGGCCGTGTCGGCGCGGCCGAGCGCGAAGGCGTAGGGATCGAGCGAACGCGCACAGCTCGAGTTCGGCTGCAAGACGCTATGGAAGCTTGAAGAGACTCGCTCCCGAACAGGTCGGCGCGCTGCTCCGCCCCGGCATGAAGGTCGCCGTCCTGGGCGGCTGCAACGAACCTCGCGGGATCGCCGCGGCGCTTCATGCCCAACCGGAGGCGACGGCCGGCGTGGAGTTCACGGTCACCCGCATTCCCGGCATCTCCTCGCCGACCCTCGCGCCCTGGGCCGGCTCGACGGTGCGGAGCTTCTTCGTCACGCCGGAGATGCGCGCGGGCTTCGAGGCCGGCTCCGTCCGCTTCGTGCCGATGCAGTATCGGCACATCTGGGACGATCTCCTGGCGTCGCCCTTCGACCTGGCGATCGCGCAGTTCACGCCGCCGGACGGAAATGGCGACTGCTCGGTCGGAATCGGCGCCGGCTTCCTGCCGGCACTGCTGAAGCGCTCGGAGATCCCTTTCCTCGCCGAGTGGAACCGCGCCCTGCCACGCCTGCCAAGCGCCCCTACGGTCAACGTCAACCGATTCGACTACGTGGTCGAGACCGAGGTCGAACCGCCCACGCTTGCCAGCCGGAGCGGCCCCATCGCCGAGCGGATCGGCGCACTGGTCGCGGAGCTGGTCCAGGACGGCGACTGCATCGAGACCGGTGTCGGCGCGATCCCGGGCGCGGTGCTGGCCGCCCTGCACGGTCACCGCGGCCTCGGCTTTCACTCGGGCCTGCTGTCAGACGGCGTGAAGGACCTCGTGGAAGCAGGGGCCGTCACGGGTGCCCACAAGACGATCGACAGCGGCCGACTAGTCGCCGCCATGGTCCTCGGTTCACCCGCCCTCTACGACTGGGCGAGCCGCTGCGATCTGATCGACCTGCGCACGGTCGACTACACCCACGATGTGCGGGTGATCGCCAGGCTGGACAACTTCGTCGCCCTCAACTCGGCGGTCGAAGTGGACCTCTTCGGCCAGATCAACTCCGAGATGGTCCGCGGCCGCCAGATCAGCGGCACCGGCGGCGCCGTCGACTTCATGCGGGGCGCCCGGATGTCGGCCGGCGGACGCTCGATCGTCGCCCTCGAGGCGACTGCCGGCGGCGGCCGCTTCTCCCGCATCGTCCCGGCGCTGCCCCCCGAACACGCCACCACGGCACTGCGCACCGACGCCGACTTCTTCGTCACCGAGCACGGTGTCGCCGAGGTTCGCGGGCTCGACCTCCTCGAGCGGGCCCGGCGTCTGGTCCGGATCGCGGCCCCTCAGTTCCGCGAAGAGCTCGACGTCCAGGCAGCCCGGCTTCGCCGCTAGCGCTAGCCGCCGGTTCTGACGCCTCGGTCTGGCCGCGAGCCTGCCTCGATGGGAGTGCGTGTAGCTCCCGTGCTATACATGTAGACATGGCACTCAACATTCGTAACGCGGAGACTGAGCGATTGGCCACCGAGTTGGCGCAACTCACGGGACAAACCAAGACCGAGGCCGTGACCGTCGCCCTTCGGAAGCACTTGGAACGGTATCGGCGACAACGAACCGGCCTGACGTTGGCCGACGAGATCAACGAGATCGGACGCCGGTGCGCGAGACTACCTGTGCGCGACGGCCGCTCTGCGGACGACATTCTCGGCTACGACGAGAACGGGCTTCCTCGCTGATGGTCATCGACACTTCGGCGATGCTCGCGATCCTTCAGGATGAGCCCGAACGCGGTTCGCTCGCAGAGAAGATCGAGGCGGCGCCCGTGTGCCGGACATCGGCGGCAACGTTCGTGGAGGCGTCAATGGTCATCGAGTCGCGCCAGGGGGCGGAGGGCGTCCGATTGCTCGACCTGTTGATCGAAGCGGCCGACGTGGAGGTGGTCGCGGTCGATCTGGCTCAAGCCAGGATCGCGCGGCAGGCTTTCGCCAACTTCGGCAAGGGACGACACCCGGCCGGACTCAACTTCGGGGACTGCTTCGCCTACGCGCTCGCACGTCGGCTTGGGGAACCGCTGCTCTGCAAGGGGGAGGACTTCACGCGGACCGATCTCGCCTTGGCCCTGTAGGTTCCTCAGGGTCGATCCGAATGCTGGTGGCAGCAGTTCCCGGCGCGGGTGCGCCGAGCGATCATGATGACGACGGGACCGGGAGT
>JAJDZH010000089.1 GCA_022824725.1 Thermoanaerobaculia bacterium
GTCCGCTCTGACCGCGACCAACAGGCGCCCTGACGTTGTCCAGCACTACGACGACCAGCGACTGCTGCGCACCGGTTTTCGGGGCAGAGTTCCAGGAGGTCCCGACCCCGCCACCTTCGCCGAACGGCACCGCGTCTTCGCGGTCATGCCGAGAGGGGTTGCGGTCGAACTACTCGTAGCGCCGTAGATGACCAAACCCGGAGCATCAGGCGGCTCTCGATCTCCTGAGCTTCCGAATTCGCAACGGCGCCTGCTCGAACTGACGTCGTGGGCTGGCTTCGTGATCTTCAGCACCTGGTTTGCCGCCCGACTGGTCCCGAACCTCGCCCTGCGACTGCAGTTCGAGGACCAGTTGATCGTGCTCCGCTACGCGCGCAACCTGGCGGAAGGAAACGGCCTGGTCTACAACACGGGAGAGCGTGTGATGGGCTTCACGACGCCCCTGTACACGATGCTCAGCAGTGTCTTCGTCCTCGGCGGAAGCGACCTGTCATCCGGGTGGCAGAACACGTTCGGAATGCTCTGCATGCTCGCTACCGCTGCGATCGCGGTGAAGTTGCTCGTCCGCATCGGGGCCGGGCCCGCTTCGCCCCTTGTCGTCGCCCTCGTCACGTTCAATCCGCCGGGCATCTACAACTACCTGTACCTCGGGATGGAGGTCCATCTCTTCGCCCTGCTCTTTTTGCTGGCGCTCGACCTTCACCTGAGTCAGCGCACCACCGCGGCCGCTGCCGTGTCCGGCTTGCTCTTCCTCACGCGACCGGAGGGGGCTCTCCTGGCTGTGATGCTGATTTGCCACGGCTGGCTACGCCAGCGCCAGATCCCCCTGCGGGAGACGCTTATCGCCCTGCTTGTCGCGATCCCCTGGCTGCTCTTTGCCACCTTCTACTACGGCAGCCCGCTGCCGATGACGCTGGGAGCCAAGGAAGGCGAGAGCATCACCACGCCGCTGCACTACCTGGATCTGGTTCGAGAGGCCTATGTCGAAGCCGGAGCCACTCTGCTTGCAGAGTACAGCCCGTCGCTGGCCCAGACGAACGCCGGCTACGCCCTTCTTGCGACCCTTCTGCTTGTCGGAGCTGTCGGACTCGTTCGTCGCCGGGCCGCTCTGTGGCCGCTGATCGCCTTTCCATTGACCGCCCTGGCCGGTTATGCACTGATCGGCTCGCTACCGGGATACACGTGGCACTACTACACGTTGACCATTCTGGCCGCGTTCCTGCTCGCACTTGGAACTCACGACGGATTGCTCGGGATCGGAAGTCTGGTAGGACGCACCGTGCCGGCGCTGTGGTCCGAACGCGTCGAACTGGGGCGGCGTTTCCCCGCTGCCGCCGTCGTTGCGGTCGCGATCCCGATCGTCCTGCTGGCGCTACCCATCCTGCACCACACCTCCCGGCAGATCGGCTACCGCGTTGAACCGACCGCCCGGCAAACCCAACTGGAAGACATGGGCCGATGGCTCGACGAGCACTACGAGCCGAGCACCTCAGTTCTCGTTCGCGAGATCGGCCATGTCGGCTGGGTCAGCGGGCTGCACATCGTCGACCGGGGCGGTCTGGTCACGCCCGGCCTCCGCTACGACGTTCCGCGCCGTGTCGCTACAGAGCGCCTCCTGCCGGACCTGCTGCTGCTGCGAGCGGACAACTACGGAGTCCGGGACCCCCGCGAAGGCGCCGGCTTCCCGTCGAACCTCGGTTACGAACGGGTCGAGGAGTTCGACCACGGCGAGGAGTGGAGCCTCCACTCATTGATCGAACGCGCTTCCTCGTCGCGGCGCGAAGGAGATCGAGACCGGTACGAGGTCACCAGAAGCTCCGCCGGTGACCTCGAGGCCGTGCTCCGCTACCAGTCTGGCGAAGGCGGATCCGGAGCGGCGACACGCATTCCCATCGCCCCGCCCCCCAGCGGGTTCGATGGCGCGCTCGACGCGGTGCTTCACCGACCGGGACCCGAGCCGACCGCGGGCACAGCCGACTTCGTGGTCAGCGGTTTCATCCGCGACGACCCGCCTCATCCTCGCGGCGTCGAAGCGGTCATCCTGTTCATCGGCGGAGAGATGACGGTGCACCAGCCCGGCGTCCACCGGCGGCCCGATCTCGCCGCCCTCTACGGACCGCCCTTCGAGAACGGCGGCTTCGCGTTTCGGACGCCGGCGGATCGGGATCTCGTCGAGAGCCAAGGCGTCCTCGCCTACGCGGTGTCGCGGCGCGGCGTCGCCAGCCGCCTCCGATTCTCCTACCTGCCTCTCGAACGGGAGCCCGGCAACCGCCAGATCCTCCCGACGACCGACGGCCGCCGTCTGGCCGTCCGTCCGCCCGGTGACGGCTACCACGGGGAGTTGGGACTCCTCGTGTCCGGAAACCGGATCGAGATCGAAGGCTGGGCGGTGGACTCGGCGCGAGGCGAGCGGCCACGCCAGATCGTCATCTATCGAGACAGCCACTTCCTGACCAACCTCGGGCTCAATCGGGAACGACCCGACATCGCCGAACGCTTCGGAAGTGCGGCTCTGCTGCGCGCCGGCTTCAGGGGCGCCGTGCCGGGCGAAGCCGACGCCGACTCCTTTGGCGAGCGCTACCGGGTCTTCGCGATCATGCTCCGGGGCGCCGCCGTGGAACTGCCGCTCGGGTCCTAGAGCCAGGGCCCTCAGCCACCTCCCGCCAGCGCCTTGATCAGCCGCTACAGGAACTCCTGGCCCTCATGGAAGTGGTCGATCCGGATGTGCTCGTCCCGGCCGTGGGCCCACACGTCGTCTAGGCCAATCGGATAGTCAACTTGACAATTCACCGAAGCCGCCTCTAGCGTACGGCTCATGATCCGTCGTTCGGCGCTGCCGCTTCTTCATGGCGTTGCGCGGGAGTATCCCGTCGTCGTCGTCACGGGCCCGCGGCAGACCGGCAAGACGACGCTCTGCAAGGCCGCATTCGCCGATCGCCCCTACGCTTCCCTGGAAGATCCGGACGTGCGGCGCTTCGCGCTCGACGACCCCCGCGGATTCCTGGGCCAGTTTCCCGACGGCGCGCTTCTCGACGAGGTGCAACGGGTTCCCGACCTGCTCTCTTACCTGCAGGGCATGGTGGACGACGACCCTCGACCGGGCAGGTTCGTCCTCACCGGTTCGCAGCACTTCGGCCTGCGCTCCGGCGTGACCCAGTCGCTCGCCGGTCGCGCCGCCTACGTGCTGCTGCTGCCGCTCACGCTCGGCGAGCTGCAGGCGGCCGAACGCGCGCCCGAGTCCGTTGAGCAACTCCTGATCCGCGGTCTCTACCCCCGCGTCCACGATCGATCTCTCAACCCCGGAAGGTGGTACGCCAGCTACGTTTCGACCTACGTCGAACGCGACGTCAGGGAGCTGATCGACATTCGCAACCTGACCACCTTCGACCTGTTCCTGCGGCTCTGCGCCAGCCGAACCGGACAACTGTTGAACGTCTCGTCACTGGCGAGCGACTGCGGCATCAGCCGCATCACGGCTCGCGAGTGGCTCTCCGTACTGGAGACGAGCTACCTGGTGACGCAGCTCAGGCCCCACTACAACAACTTCGGCAAACGCCTCGTCAAGACGCCCAAGCTCTACTTCCTCGATCCGGGGCTCGCCGCCTGGCTGGTGGGAATCCGCAAGCCGGCTGAGCTCGTCCACCACTCCATGCGGGGACCTCTGTTCGAGACCTGGGTGCTAAGCGAACTGCTGAAGCACCGGGCGAACCGTGGTCAGACCCCGAACGCCTGGTTCTGGCGCGATCGAAACGGCCTCGAGGTCGACTGCGTGCTCGACCG
>JAJDZH010000198.1 GCA_022824725.1 Thermoanaerobaculia bacterium
GGCGTCGAACGGCGGCAGCCGCTACCTCCTGCACGGCAGCGGCGGGCGTTCCGCTCTCCAGCTCGGCACGGAAGTGCGCGGGATCATCCAGGAGCTCTTCCCGGCGTTTGTGGTCGGCGAACCGGAAGTCCCTGAAGGCGGTACGCCACCGCCGGCGGCGCTCAACCACAGCAAGAAGGCGGAGTCGGTGCTGGGCGCCACCCTTCGGCCAGTGGAGGACACGATCCAGTCCGTCGTGGAGACATCGGTCGAGCTGGACATCATCGAGCCGCAGTTGCGGGAAGCCTGAGCGCGGTTCCGGGGCTGAGGCCATTGAGGTTTCTCCTCGTCGTTCCCCTGTTCGCGTTCGTGTGGGCCGGTGCGCTCGCTGCCGACGACCCGAACCCCGGGCGGAACCGGGTGGCGACCGCGCGGAACCTCCCGGCAACCTGGGACGCCGCTTCAGGAGAAGGCGTTCTCTGGTCCTCCGAGCTCGGCACGGTGACCTACGGCGGTCCGACGATCGCGGGCGACCTGATCGTCGTCGGCACGAACAACGAGCGGCCCCGCGATCCGGCGGTTGCCGGCGACCGCGGCGTGGTGATGGCCTTCGACCGCCACGACGGGAGTTTCCGCTGGCAGATCGTGCACGAGAAGCTCGAGGTCGGAGACGCGAACGACTGGCCACTCCAGGGTGTGTGCTCGACGCCGTCGTTCGACGGCGAACGGCTGTACTACGTCTCGAACCGGGGTGAGGTTGTCGCGGCGAACCTCGGCGGGGGCGTCGACTGGTCGTTCGACATGGTCGGCGAGTGGGGGGTCTTCCCGAAGCACATGGCGGCGTCGACACCGCTTGCCGTGGGCGATCTGGTGTTCGTGTCGACCAGCAATGGGGTGACCGACGACGGCCGGGTGCCGGCGCCGGAAGCGCCGAGCTTCGCGGCGTTGGAGCGTGCGACGGGCCGGCCGGTGTGGCGCGACGGCAGTCCCGGCGCGGCGCTCGTCGACGGGCAGTGGGGGAGCCCGTCCCACGGTTCCGCCGGCGGCCGGGACCAGGTCGTCTTCCCGGGTGGCGATGGCTGGCTCTACGGCTTCGAGCCGGGGACGGGGCGGGCCCTGTGGCAGTTCGACGGCAACTCGGCGCTCGCTGCAGACGAGCTGGATCGAAGCGAGGCGCGGCACGTCTTCGTGGCCACGCCGGTACTGCACGACGGCACCGTCTACATCGCGGCCGGCCGGGACCCGGAGGCGTCGCTCCGGGCCGGCGTCCTCTGGGCCGTCGACGCGGCAGGGAGCGAAGACGTGACCGGGAGCGGGGTGCGGTGGCGATTCGAGGGCCCGGATCTCGGCCGCGCGATCGCCACGGTGGCGGTGGACGGCGGCATCGTCTATGCGGCGGACCTGAACGGCTTCCTCCTGGCGCTCGACGCCGGGAGCGGCGAGAAGCTGTGGACCTACGACGCTCTGGCGCCATTCTGGAGCTCGCCCCTGGTCGCCGACGGCAAGGTCTACGCCGCCGACACGGAGGGCGACGTCGCGGTGCTGACGCATGGCCGGACGCTGGAGGTTCTGGCCGAAATCCCGATGCCGCGGGCGGTGTACACTTCGCCGTCCACGGATGGCTCGGTCGTCTACCTGGCGACCAGCGAAACACTCTACGCGCTGGTTGCCCCTGCCCCGGGCGGCGGCGCGGACGGTTGACAAGCCCACACGGACCGAAGGCCATGAACACCCGAATCTCCCAGTCCCTCCTTGCCCTGGCGACCTCCGCCGCCATCGTTTCGGCCGCCGCCGCGAACGAGCCGCCGGCGATGTTCGGCAACACGCCGGCCCGGAACATGGTGTCCGGCGCCACGAACCTGCCCACGGAATGGGACGTCAGGTCAGGCGAGAACATCGTCTGGCGGGCCAAGGTCGGTTCGCAGACCTACGCCGGCCCGGTGATCCACGGCGGCCGGGTGTACGCCGGCACGAACAACGAGGGGCTTCGCCGGCCCGGCATCGAGGGCGACAAGGGCGTGCTCATCGCGCTCGACAAGGAGACGGGCGAGCTGCTGTGGCAAGCCACGCACGACAAGCTCGGCGCCGGCCGGGTCAACGACTGGCCGTTGCAGGGCATCTGCTCGACGCCGTACGTCGAGGACGAGCGGGTCTACTACATTTCCAACCGGGCGACGGTCGTGGCCGCGGACGTGGACGGTTTCCGCGACGGGGTCAACGACGGCATGACGGACGAGCAGTACAAGGAGGAGTTCGACGCCGACCTCGTGTGGGAGTACGACATGATCGGCGAGCTCGACGTGTTCCCGCACAACCTGGCTGCCGGTTCGCCTCTGGTCATCGGCGACCTCCTGTTCACCGTCACCGGCGCCGGCGTCGACGAGGGGCACATCAACCTGCCCTCGCCGGCCTCCCCGGCGTTCATCGCGCTGAACAAGAACACCGGCGAGCTGGTGTGGGAGAGCCTCGACAGCAGCGACGCCGTGCTGCACGGTTCGTGGTCGAACCCGGCGTACGGCGTGATCGACGGTCAGCCGCAGATCGCCTTCCCGGGCGGCGACGGCTGGCTCTACACCTACGAGCCGGCGACCGGCAACCTGCTGTGGAAGTTCGATCTGAACCCGAAGGACTCGATCTGGGAACTCGGCGGCGCCGGCACCCGCAACAACATCATCTCGACGCCGGTCTTCTACAACAACCGCTTCTACCTCGGCGTCGGCCAGGACCCCGAGCACGGTGAAGGCCCGGGCCACTTGTACGCCATCGATGCCGACGTCGAAGGCGACGCGACCGGCAGCGCCGCCCTCTGGCACTTTGGCGACGAGGACTTCAACCGGACGATCTCGACCGCCGCGATCGCCGACGGCCTGCTCTACATCCCCGATCTGAGCGGCTTCCTCTACGTGCTGGATGTCGAGACCGGCGAGCACCTCTGGACGCACGACACCTTCGCGGCGGTCTGGGGTTCGGCGTTCGTCGCCGACGGCAAGGTCTACCTGGGAGACGAGGACGGCGACATCGTGGTCCTCGAAGCCGGCCGGGAAGAGAAGGTGATCGCCGAGCAGAACATGGGCTCGGCGGTGTACACGACGCCGGTCGCGGAGGACGGGAGAATCTACGTGGCGACGCGCTCGGACGTGTTCGCCATCGGCTCGAAGTAAGCGCTTCGCGCTCCCCCGGGTCGTGGCGATCAAGCGAGGCCAGCGACCGCTGGAAGCGGGCGACTCGTGGAGCATCGACACGGCGCCGGGGCGGGTGCTCTACGGCGCGGGCGTCATCGACCTCGTCGGCGAGGTCGTGCGGGAACTCGGCGGCCGGCGGGTACTGGTGGTCGCGGATCCGGGTGTCGCCGCCGCCGGCCACGTGCACCGGGCCTCCGTTTCCCTGCGGGAGGCCGGTCTGGACCTTGCCG
This sequence comes from Thermoanaerobaculia bacterium, assembly GCA_022824725.1. Taxonomy (GTDB): domain Bacteria; phylum Acidobacteriota; class Thermoanaerobaculia; order Multivoradales; family Multivoraceae; genus Multivorans. The sequence goes on from JAJDZH010000198.1 coordinate 3,392, forward strand.
TCTTCTACGGTGTCGGCGAGAACCCGGGCGAGCGCCACGTGGCGGCCGCGGCCGCGGCGGCGCGGGTCCACGAGGCCGACTTTCTGGTCGGCCTGGGCGGCGGCTCGGCGATGGACTGCGCCAAGGGCGCGAACTTCGTCTTCACGAACGGCGGCCGGATGGAGGACTACTGGGGGTTCGGCAAGGCCTCGAAACCGATGCTCCCTTCGGTCGGCGTACCCTGTACCGCCGGCACCGGCAGCGAGTCCCAGTCCTTTGCCGTCATCTCGCGCGAGGACGACCACCGCAAGATGGCCTGCGGCGACTCGAAGGCCCGCTTCGCCGCGACCCTGCTCGACCCGGAGCTGGTGCGCACGGCCCCTCCCGAGGTGATGGCGGCGACCGGCCTGGACGCGCTGTCGCACGCGGTCGAGAGCTTCGTCTGCACGGCGGCCAACCCGTACTCCCGGATGTTCGCGTCCGAGGGTTTCGCGCGCCTGCTGCGGGGGTTCGATGCGGTCGTCGAGGCGCAGTCGGAGAACGGCGGCAAGGCCGGACGGGGCGGGACCGGGGAAGGGACGACCGAACTCTGGGGCGAGATGCTGCTCGGCGCTCACTTCGCCGGCGCCGCGATCGAGGCGTCCATGCTGGGTGCGGCGCACGGCCTGGCGAATCCCCTGACCGCGCGCTACGAGATCACGCACGGCGTGGCCGTGGCGGTCATGCTCGATCACGTGGTGCGGTTCAACGGCTCCGCCGATGGCGCCGGGTACGGAGGGCTGGCGCGGCTCGCGTTTGGCGGCGCTGCGGAGAACGGGGTTGCCAGCGAGCGGCTGGCGAAGCTCTGGGCCGGTCTTCGCGAACGTGCCTGCGTCTCCGCCAGGTTGCGGGACCTGGGCGTCCGCGAGGCGGATCTCGATCTTCTCTCTTCTCAGGCGGCGGAGCAATGGACGGCTCAGTTCAACCCGAGATCGGCCTCTTCCTCCGATATGCTCGCACTCTACAGAGCGGCGTTCTGAGGCGACAGGCGCCAGTGTAGATCGCCCCGATCTGGAAACAGGAAGCGTGTTGTTGCCGGAGATTCGAAGCCCTGTGCGCCGTCCAGTCTGCCGGCCGCCGTCCAGCTCACGCCTGCTTCTCGTGGCGATACTGACCGGCCTGCTCAGCCTGCCGATCCTGTTGGGAGCGGCGGTCGCGGCCGGCGACGGAGGAGACCAGGCGACGGCGGCCGCGTCACTGTTCCGGCCGTCCGCCGACGCCTGGCCGGTGTTCCGGGGCAACCTGCTCGGCACCGGCGTTGCCGGAACGACGCTGCCCGACGAACCGAAGCTGCTGTGGACCTTCGACACGGAGAGCGAGATCGAGGGCACGGCGGCCATCGTCGGCGGCGTCGTCTACTTCGGCGACTACGAGGGCCGTGTGTACGCGTTGACCCTTGCGGAGGGCAGGGAGCTCTGGCGGTTCGACGCCGGCACGCCGATCAAGGCGCCCGTGTCCGTGTTCGACGACGTCGTCTACGTCGGCGACGAGTATGGCTACGTCTACGCCCTGGACGCCGGCAGCGGCGAGCAGAAGTGGAAGTTCGAGACGCTCGGTGAGATATTCGCCGGTGTTTCTCTCCACGAGGACCGCTTGCTGGTCGGCTCCTACGACAACTCGCTCTACTGCCTCGACCGGGCGAGCGGCGAGAAGATCTGGCAGGTGGAGACGGACGGCTACGTCCACGGCACACCCGCCGTGGCGGACGGGCTGACGACCGTCTCCGGCTGCGACGGCTTCATGTGGCTGATCGACATCGAGACGGGTGAGACGGTTCAGAAGATCGACCTTCGCGGGCAGGCGGGATCGAGCCCGGCGGTGGTCGGCGACATGGCGTACGTTGCCACCTACGAGAACGAGGTGCTGGGCATCAATCTCGAAAGACGCCAGGTCGCCTGGGCCTACGAGCACGAGATCCGGAAGTTCCCGTTCTACGCCTCGGCCGCGGCGGACGACGAGATCGTCGTCATCGGCGGCCGCGACAAGATCGTCCACGCCCTCGACCCGGCGACGGGCGAGCGGAAGTGGGAGTGGAACAGCGGCGCGCGGCTCGACTCCTCGCCGGTGATCGTGGGCGATCGGGTCTTCCTGGGCTCCAAGCGCGGCCCGCTGCTCGCGCTGGACAAGGCGACCGGGGAACCGGTGTGGGAGTTCGATACCGGTTCGGCGATCATGGCCTCACCGGCGGTGGCCTCTGAGCGACTGGTCATCGGCAGTCTGGACGGCATCCTGTACTGCTTCGGGTAAAGGGAGCGCGGGATGAACGAAGCGGCGCCACGGAGCGACGGGCCGAGCGTGGCCGGGCGCGAGCCGGTCAGGCCTGAGCCGGCGACCGGCCTGCTCGATCTCGAAGCGACGGACATCGGTTCGGTCTTCGTCTCGAACTATCCGCCGTACTCGGCCTGGAACGAGGGCTCGGTGAACGAGGCGGCCGCGGCGCTCGACCGGGCGCCCGTCCCCGGCACCTCGCTCGGCCTCTACATCCATATCCCGTTCTGCCGAAAGCGCTGCAAGTTCTGCTACTTCCGCGTCTACATCGACAAGAACCACGAGCAGATCGGGCGTTACCTCGACGCCCTGGGCGTCGAGCTGGAGCGTTACGCGGAGCGGGCGGCGGTCAGGGGCCGGAAGCTCGACTTCGTC
>JAJDZH010000009.1 GCA_022824725.1 Thermoanaerobaculia bacterium
GCAGGCGAGGTACTTGTTCTCCTGCGTCTCCTGGAAGGCGATCTTGGCTTCCAGGTACCAGTTGCCGGAGATCGCGTAGTTCCAGTTGACCGTCGACAGCACGCTGTCGTTCTCGTGCGGCGTCGGCGTCCAGTAGTCGGAAGACTGGTCGTTGAAGTAGTTCCGGAACGCCGGCGTGTCGATCGCCGAGGCGGCGAACGAATGGTTCGCGCTCGGCTGCAGGTTCAGCTTGAAGATGCGGGCATCGTTGAACAGGCTGATGTCGTACGGGTCGCCGCCGAGCAGGCGCTCGTTGTAGGCGTCGTCGAACTCGCTGACGCCCAGGAAGAACCAGAACTTGTCGCGCTGGATCGGGCCGCCGGCCGAGAACTCGTAGCCGTCCGAGGCGCCCGCCCACTCATCGGAGCCGGGCAGACACGCTTCGCGGTTGGTCGTGATGGCTTCCTGCACGAGGCTGGGAGCGATCTGGCCACGGCCTGCGTCCCGCTCGTCGCCGTGGCAACGCTTGAACCAGTCCACGGGATAGGGCTGGGTGCGGCGTTCAGCCAGCGCGGGCTGATCCTGGTAGTCGGCGCCCCAGTTGATCGCCTGACGCTGCCACAGGGCATCGACATGCCACCGGTTCGTGCCCGACTTGACGATGACGTTGGTCGAAGAGCCGATGTAGCGGCCGTACTCGGCGGACGAGCCGCCGGCCTCCATCGACACCTCGGTCACCGCCGTGGTGGGGAGGAAGACGCGGCTGCCGCCGAACTTGGCGAAGGTCGTGTCGACACCGTCGATGTAGACGCCCTGATCCGCGAAGTGCGTGCCGTTGACCGACGGCCGCGTCTGCTGGATGTCGTCGTTGCGCGCGTCCGACGTGACGCCGGGAAGTGCGTTGATGACGCCGTAGTAGGTCCGCGTCGTGCCGGCGGTCTGCTCGCCGATCTCGGACGTCACGGTGCTGCCCGCGGTGACGTTGAACTTGTCGACCATGGGCGTCTCGCCGGTGACGGTCACCTCGCCCTCGATGGCGGCCTGCAGCGTCAGGTCGAGGTCCTGGCGGTCGCCGGCCGTGGCGTGTAATTCGGCCGCGGCTTCGCCCAGGCCTTGCAGTTCCGCCTTCAGGTTGTAGTCGCCCGGGACGACGCCGACGAACCGGAACTGGCCGTTCTCGTTCGTGATCGCGAACTTGTCGCCGCGCTCACTGGACAGGGTGACGCTGACGCCTGGAAGCGCCGAGCCTCCCGGGTCAACGATCGTGCCGCTGACGGTGGCGGTCTCCGGTGCATCGGCAAACGCGCCGAACGGGACCAGCAACATCAGGACCACTGCGAGTCGCTTCATAGAGCTTCTCCTCGGATCAGGTTGTAGGGAATGCGAGAAGGGGACTATACACGAGTGAGGAGGCTGTCAAGGCGCGGCAAGCGGTGGCCGGCCGGCGTGACGCAGGTCGTCCGGCGTGGGCGGCTGCACAGGAAGAACAGCGTCGAATCCGTCTGGATCCTGTAGAGGCCGGAGCGGCGTCCGGCTCCAGGTCGTCACGGGAGATCGAGACCATGCAACGAACGGCAGTAGAGTCGGACAGCGCCATGACGAGGCGACGCCTCAAGGAAGCGTTCCGGGGTGCCCCGGTTCTGAACCCCGGCGCGTGCGACGGCCTTCCATCAACTGAGCCCCTCGGCATCACGGATGCCGCGACCTGGGAGTAACGGCAGTGGCTACGCATTCACATGAAGGAAGCCTGGAGGCTCCCGTCACGGTGGAACAACTCGTCGAGCTGACGAGGAGTATTCGCGAGATTCGAGATAGCCAGCGAGCGAAGACGCTGGAAACGGACCGCCAGATGCAGGAGACGGACCGCCGGATGCAAGAGACGGACCGCCGGATGCAGGAAACGGACCGGCGTCTCAAGCGGGCCGAGAACCTGTTCACGACTCAGTGGGGCAAGCTGGTGGAGAGCCTGGTGGAGGGCGACCTGATCCGTCTGCTGCAGGCTCGGGGCGTCGAGGTCGAGGGGACGGGCCAGCGTGCCCGCAAGCGGCGGAACGGAGAGCACTTCGAGATCGACATTCTGGCGACCAACGGCAGCCAGGTGGTCGCGGTAGAGGTCAAGACGACGTTGCGCCCGGAGGCCGTCGGCCACTTCGTGGAGAAGCTGTCGCGGTTCCTGGAGTGGTACCCCGAGTACCGCGGGCGGACCGTCTACGGCGCCGTGGCCTATCTCGAGGGCGCCGACTCCGTCACGGCCTACGCCGAGCGTCAGGGACTGTTCGTCATCCGCGCCACCGGCAACAGCGCGAGCATCCTCAACGCCGAGGACTTCGAGCCGCGGTCGTTCGGGTGAGCCGGAGCGTCACGCCGGTGCCGGAGGGCTGATCAGGGCGGTTGTTCGGTGGACGCGCCGGACGGCGAGAGAAGGGGGAAGGAAAAAGGGAGAGAGCCGAAGCCCTCTCCCTTGATTCCTTGAGCCCCGGGCGCAGGGCCCGAAGCTCTGAACGGTCCAGCTTCTAGAAGCGGAACCTCAGCGAGGCCCGCACCTGGCGCGGACGCTGGAAGAAGCGCCGCA
>JAJDZH010000041.1 GCA_022824725.1 Thermoanaerobaculia bacterium
CTGGTCGAGCTGGTCGAACAGGGCTCGGTAGAAGTCCAGCTTGTAGGGCACCCGGCTGTTGTCGCGCTTGCTGCCGCTGCCCTTGGGGAAGTAGACGTTGGCGACCAGCAACTGCCCGAAGAGTGCGAGTTGAAGACGGCCTTCGGCGTCGAAGCGGTGCTCGCCGAGAGAGGTGCGCACCCAGGTCGGCTTCAGCCGCGAGTAGAGGCCGACGCCGGAGTAGCCGGGTCGTTCCGCGCTCGAGAAGGCCGTGTGCCAGCGGGGTGGACGCCGGAGTTCGGGCGCCAGTTGCTCGGCGCGGGCCTTCGTCTCCTGCAGACCGACGATCTGCGCCCGGCTGCCTGCCAGCCAGTCGAGGAAGCCCTTGCGTCCGGCGGCGCGGAGGCCGTTCACGTTCCAGGAGACGACGCGAATGCGGCGTCGGGGGCGAGGGCTCAGATGCGGCTCCGCTTCCCGGCGCCCAGGTCGTAGGACATGATCATCATGTCCCGCGTGCGGCCGGAGCGGTCGATCACCCAGTCGGTGAGCAGGGCCTCTGGCGAGAAGCCGAGACGTTCGAACACCCGGCGTGCGCCGATCTGCTCGCGCGTCATCTGCGCGACGAGCTTGAGCAGTCCCATCTTCCTCGCTGTTTCGAACACGCGCTCCGTCAGGACGTGGCCGAGGCCGCAACGGCGGTGGGCCTCGGCGATGATCACCCGGATTTCGCCGAGGTGGCTCATCCACTGCAGGCCACGGAGGTTCAGGCTGCCGTAACCCACGAGTTCGCCCTGGTAGTGGACCAGGGTCGTGAAGCGGCTGCCGGTGTCGGCGTCGTGGATCCAGCCCTCGACGACGTCCGGGTCGGTGAGGTCGGAGCGCAGGAACTGCAGGTCGATCTCGGGAAGGGCGCTCGCGAGACTCACGATGTCGTCGCGGTCTTCGGGTCGCAGGCGGCGCAGTTCGTAGGTGCGTTCGCCGCACTCGACCTTGTCGACGGATTCGGTGTTCACTGGCCGCTCGGTCAACCGCGGGTGGCGCGAACCGCGCCACCCGTGAACCAGTCCGTGCGCCCGGGATCGGGTGCGCGGATGGCACCCTTCAAAGCTAGCAGGTTCGTCGTCGGGTATCGTCGCGCGAACCTGACGAAGGAGAAGATGCATGGCTCCGATACCGAAGGGCGGCACGGTCGCGGTGACCGGCGCCGCCGGTTTCGTCGGCGGCTGGACGGTACGGCTGCTGCTTGACAAGGGGTACCGCGTGCGCGCCTGCGTGCGCGACGCGAACGATCCGCGGAAGACGACCTTTCTGCGCGAGATGCCCGGGTACGCCTCCGGCCGGCTGACGATCCACTCGGCGAATCTGGACGAGGCGGGTTGCTTCGACGAGATCTTCGCCGGCTGCCACGGCGTCGCGCACATCGCGCACGTCAGCGATTACAACGACTTCGACTACGTGAAGAACGTCTGCGACCACATCGCAGCCAGTATCGAGAAGTCGGGCTCGGTGACGCGGGTTGTCGTCACTTCGAGCATCGCCGCGGTGATCATGGAGGCCGACATCTACGAGTTCGTTCGGCGCCCCGTCCTGTACGAGGACCGCTATCCGGACGAGTCGAATCCGAAGCGGACACCGGAGCGCGGCCACGGCTACTCGATGAGCAAGATCTACGCTCAGCAGGCGTTCACCGAGGCCGCGGAGAAGAGCGGCCGCTGGGACGCGATCACCTGCTGTCCGGGCGACAATGTGGGTCCGATCCTGTCGGCGCACCAGAAGGAGAAGGGGCCCTGGCAGCACAACATCGAGCTGATGCTGCGCGGGGAGTGCGAGCAGACCCAGGCGTACCGGCCCTGGATGACGGTCGACGTCCGCGACGACGCGGAGTGCCACATCCGGCTGCTCGAGAGCATCAGCGTCAGGAACGGCGAGCGCTACATCGCCTGGTCGGCGGACGCGCTGCCGGTCGAGGAGATCAACGCCGGCATCGACCGGTTGCTCCCCGAACTCCGCCACGACACGCCCCCGATGACCGAGATCCACCCGGAACACATCCAGAAGCGGGAGCAGGAACTGCGAAGCATCTGGGCCGGCGTCGAGTTGCGCAACGACCGGATGCGCGAGGCGACGGGTGTCACGTTCCGGCCGTTCGACGAGTCGCTGCGCGACTGCGTGGAGTCGCTGATCGCCGTGGCCGGCGTGGAGCCGAAGCGGCGGCCGGAGCCGGATGCCGGCGACGGCTAGCCGAGCCCCGATCCATGAAGCTGCCGGATGCCGCGCTGGCAATCGTCGACGAATCGAAGGTGGTGGACTATCTGTTGTCGGAGCGCCATCCCGATGGACGCGCCAAGGCTGCGTTCTTCTCTGCTTTCGGCTTTCGTGCGCAACACTGGCGGACGTTCGCGGGAGCCCTGCGTGTCCATGGGGCTAGCAGTTGATAGTGCTAGCGAGGCTTCGCCTCAGACCGACGAGCACGGTTTGAAGATGCCTCTGGAACTGGGTGCGCCGGCGTCCTCGCCGGCTGCCGCCGCAGGCGGCCAGAAGAACGCGCCGCGAAGCGGCGACCTTGCTCCTGGTGCAAACTTGACTCAACTGTGAAGACGACGCTCGTTCAAGAGATCTAGCGGCCTCCTGAGTCGGGGAGGCAAGTCGAGAGGCACGAGAGCGGCCTGCCGACATCCCAGCGCGGGAAAGCGATGGCCCTCGCCCACCGGGTGTCGACGGCCGCCAGCGACGCCACGATTCGACGCCAGAACCACGGTCTGAGACTCGATCATCGGCCCGGCGATTGTCGGCAGCGCCAGTGGGACCCGCCTGGGCCTGGTCGACGCCAGAATGTGCCGCCTGGTCGCCCGTCAGCGCGCCCCTAAAGACACCGAAACGCTTGAACGTCGTTGATGACGCCGACCCCGGAGAAACCGTTGTCGCCGACGATCACGCCCCCTTCGTGTTCGTACTCAACCCTGCCCTCAGGACCTGAACCCGCCCGTCGCCGATCCCACACCAAGATGTCATAGCGCAGGTCAGTTGCAGCCGATCCGAAGATCCACCAGTAACCGTTGACGGAGCAGCCGTTCAGGACCTTCAGCAGCATCTCTGGGTTGTCCGGGCTGAAGAAGTAGAACAAAGCGGCGGAGTCGGCGATCCGGAAGGTACTCATTTCCGCATGCCCGTATGCGCCGTTGGGATGGCGGAAGCGCACGGACACTGCGAACCGACCGTCGCTGTCGATGCAATCGTGGGGGGTACAACCCCAGTTCCTGGACACACTGGGAGATCTCGCGACCAAGTAAGGCAGGTTCCGCTTGATGACAGCGGTTGCGTTGGCATCGGCGTTGCCGATCGGCAGAGCGTAGTAGGTCTCGCCGCGGGCCGAAAAACGGGGAACGCCATAGTGCCCACTACACCCGTGTTTCCTGTGGTTCTCATGGGATATGAAACCGCCGGCCATTATCGACTTGACACAAACGAACCGCGGTTCGCCGTCAGATCCCACGCCGTCCGGGAACGGAGAACCGAAGTACCCGTTTCCGCCGGGCCATTCCGATAGGCCGGCAATGTCCGGGTTCGGGTCCCATAGTCCATGATTCAGACCTAAGCTGTGCCCGAACTCGTGGGCCAGTACCTCGCCGTAGCCCAGATACGACAAAACGCCCGCGACGGAGGTTCCGGGTCGAACTTGGATCACGGGGACTATGCCCAACCCACCGTCGAAGCCGGGAGCGTGCCAAGACGGAGATCCCGTTTCGGGTTCCCTTATGGGCAGGGTCGCCCAGCCGGCCGGGACATAGTCGCGGTTTAGGTTGTAGCCCTCGGGGTCGATGACGTACCAAAGATCCGCTCCAGCCGCAGGCCGCCCGCTTCCGAACGGCTCAAGCCCGGTCATGCGGAACACCACATCTACACCGCTGGCCTGGAAAATGCCGTTGACGATCGGAAAGGTCTTCCGCAGGCCGCTAGCTAATTCGCTGTGAGTCCGGGGAACCTGCCACGCGAAGCCGCCATCGCCGGACGGGAAGTGAGGAACGGTCAAAGCCTCCGGGTAGTAGGAGAAGGCCACGTCAACGACGCAGGTTCCGCTGCAGTCCGCCCGCGACGGGCTGGCGTTCGCGGTCGCCGGTTCGAGACTCCGGGACGGGCTCGGCCGCGGCGGGCTGTGCGCGGTTGCGGTTGCGGCGATCAGCGCGACCAGGACGCCGGCGACGATGCGGGGAAGAGTGCTCATGCCGGCGAAGGCTAGCAGTCCGTGGTAAGAGTCCCTGTGAGGGGGTAGTTCAGGTCCGATCGCATCGAGTCTTGGAGGGGGCAGGGAAATGGCACTTGGCTGCTCGTCAACCCGGACCGCGACGTCGTCGCCGTGTGGGTCGGCTACACGGCGGCCGACTC
>JAJDZH010000217.1 GCA_022824725.1 Thermoanaerobaculia bacterium
TCGAGCCGCTCGACGAGCTCGTCGATGGCGGGGAGGTCGACGTTGGCGAAGGCGAGGCGGAGGTAGCGGTCCTGGCCGGGGCCGAACATGGAGCCGGCGAGGCAGAGGATGCCGTGGTCGCGGGCGAGGCTGCGGCCGACGTCGACTGAGGTGCGGTCGTCGAAGGGGTGGCGGAGGTAGACGAAATAGCCGCCGGAGGAGACGACTTCGAAGCCCGTGTTCGCTTCGCGTAGGCGGCGGGCGGCGTAGGCGACGCGGTCGCGCACGGTGCGGCGGTACTCGCGCTTCCAGTCGTCGAGGTGGTCAAGGCAGAACTGCGCCGCCAATTGGCCGATGTGGGAGGGGCAGAGAGCGACGCAGTCGGCGATCTTGAGCGTTTCCCGGAGCAGTTCGGGGTTCGTGGCCATGCAGCCGATCCGGTAGCCGGCCATGCAGTAGGCCTTGGAGAAGCTGTAGAGGTGGATCAGCGTGTCGCTCCAGTCGGGACGCGAGAAGAGCGTGTGCGGCGGTTCGGAGTCGTCCCGGAACTCGCGGTAGGTCTCGTCGACGACGAGGGCCAGCCCTCGGTTTCGGGCAAGTTCGAAGAAGCTCTCGATGAGGCCCGGCGGGTAGACGGCGCCGGTCGGATTGTTCGGCGTCACCAGGACGATGGCGCGTGTTCGGTCGGTGATGGCGGCCGCGGCCTCCGCCGGGTCCGGGAGCATGTCGGCGCCGGGCTCCAGGTACACGGGGGCGACGTCCTGGGAACGTAGCCACATGTCGTGGTTGAAGTAGGAGGGCAGGGGCAGCAGGACCTCGTCGCCCGGTTCGGTGAGCGCCATCATCGCCAGGCAGAAAGCCTGATTGCAGCCGGCGGTGACCGCGACGTTCTCGACCGCGACCGGGGCGTCGTAGTCCACCGTCAGGGAGCGGGCGAGCCCCTCGCGGAGTGGGAGGATCCCCTGCTGGTCGGTGTACGTCGCTGTGGCCGGACTCTGGGCCTGGGACGCGATGTGGTCGCGCAGTTCCTGGGCGGGCGGATAGGTCGGCGCCGCCTGGGAGACGTCGATGAGGGGGCGGTCCGGGGCCGCTGCTTCCTTCCAGCGTCCGACCTGGGTGATCGGCGAGTCGATCACTCGCTGAACTACGGTTCTGATCAGCACTGGGCGTAAGCTACCGGATCGTCCGGGCGGCGAAGCCACAGCCGCCGGCAGCGATCAGGGAGGCGAGGCATGAAGTACCTGCACACGATGGTCCGGGTCCACAGCCTGGAAGAGGCGCTCGATTTCTACTGCGGCAAGCTGGGGATGGTCGAACTGCGTCGTTTCGACAGCGAGCAGGGACGGTTCACGCTCGTCTTCCTGGCGGCGCCCGCGGACGTCGAACTCGCCCGCGAACGGACGGCGCCGTTGCTTGAGTTGACGTACAACTGGGATCCCGAGGACTACACCGGTGGCCGGAACTTCGGTCATCTCGCCTTCGAGGTCGAGGACATCTACGGCACCTGCCGTTCGCTGCAGGAGCAGGGCGTCGTGATCAACCGGCCGCCGCGGGACGGTCGCATGGCGTTCATTCGGTCTCCGGACGGGATCTCGATCGAACTCCTGCAGGCGGGCGGCTCCCTGGCGGTCGAGGAACCGTGGGCCTCCATGCCGAACGAAGGGACCTGGTAGCGAGGCCGGTAGGCGCTCAGTAGTCGGCGTAGTCCTTCTCTTCGACCAGTTCGGAGCCCAGCAGCTCGTTGATGCTCCGTTTCGCGGCGGCGCGGCGGTCGTTCGTGCGGTAGACCGCACGCGCGAGTTCGATGAAGCGTTCGCCGAAGTCGCTGTTCCGCTCGCAGTCGCGGATGTCGTCCTCGATTTCCCAGAGGCGCTCGTTGATCCGGCGGAGTTCCGCTGTGAATTCGTCGAGTTCCGGCGACGTGTCCACCGCCTCCTCGCGGGTCGCGGTCAGGCTCCGGAGTTCGCGGTGGACGTTGGCCAGCTTGTCCGGATCGGCGATCCGATCGGCCTTGATCTCGAGGATCGTGATCTTGTCGATCAGTTCGCCCGGCGACACCTCGACCTGCAGCACGGTCCCCACAACGGCGGAGACCTTACAGCAGTCCCGGTTTGTCCGGAGCGGTCAGGCGCGCGCGCGCCGGACCAGTTCGGTTCCGGTTTCGATGACCCGGTTCGCGACCTGCCGCCAGTCGTAGCCGGCCGCGCGCTTCAGGGCCGCGCGGGAGGCGGCGGCGACTTCCGCGGGTGCGCCAAGCAGCCGTTCGAGCAGTCGGGCGAGTTCATGGGCGTCCGGTGGGGAGGCCCATCCTTCCCGGCCGTCGCGGACGAGTTCGGACACCGCGCTGTTCGGGGACCGGCAGTGGACCACCGGCACGCCGGCGGCCATCGCTTCCAGCGGGAAGAGTCCGAAGCCCTCGCGAGCCGAGGGCTGTACCGCGAGGTCGGCGCCGGCCACGGCGCGCCACACATCCTCGTTCTCGGGCAGGCGGCCGGCGAAGTCGACGATGGCGGCGAGATTCTCGCGCTCGATCTGCGCGCGGAGGTCGCTCCCCGCCGGGCCGCCGCCGATGATCCGGAGCAGAGCGCCGCGTTCCGTGACGAGCCTGCGGCCGGTCTCGGTGGTCGCCAGTCTTGCGACGGCGTCGATCAGCAGGTCGACCCGCTTCTCCGGGATGAGCCGGCCGGCGTAGACGAGGGGCGGAGCGTTCGCGTCCGATTCCGACGCCAGGGCGCGGATTCTCTCGAACGGGATGCCGTTGGGGACGACGTCGACCGTCTCGCCGCGGATCTGGGAGACCCGATCGGCGGTGAGCCTGCTGACCGCGACCGCCTTCGTGCCGAAGCGAAGCGACAGCCGTTCGCAGAGGGCGTAGAAGCGCCACATGCCGGGGCCGAACCGGCCCGGCGGCCGGTGCTGGCGCCAGTACGTGCCCCAGTGCTCGTGCCAGGTGACGAGCAGCGGGATGCGCCGCCGCCGGCAGCGCCTGGCCAGTAGCGGCAGGTGCAGATAGGGGATGTTCGCGGTCTCGACGATGTCGATGTCGTCGAGCGGAATGCGGCGCACCTGGGAG
>JAJDZH010000245.1 GCA_022824725.1 Thermoanaerobaculia bacterium
GCCTTCCAGGCGGTCCACCTGCCGGTTCAGGCGCCGCGGGAGTTCATCGAGGGATACGAAGGCGTCTACGACGAAGGATGGGACGCGCTGAGGAGAGAGCGCCACCGCCGCGCCGTCGACCATCCCCGAACAGGCGGACTGGGATGCTCTCTCGCAGGAGGAGAAGGCGTTCGCCGCGAAGAACATGGCGGTCAACGCGGCGATGCTCGAAGCGATGGACCACCACTTCGGTCGACTCGTCGAGTACCTCGGTGAGGAAGGGCTCCTGGAGAACACCGTCTTCGTCGTGCTGTCCGACAACGGCCCGGAGGCTGGCGACCCGGCCCAGAGCGGTCAGTTCGCGCGCTGGGCGGAGCGTGTCGGCTACCGCCGCGATCTCGAGACGCTCGGCGAGAAGGGGAGCTACGCGATCATCGGTCCGGACTTCGCGCGGGCGGCGGCCGCTCCGCTCGCGTACTACAAGTTCCACGGCGGCGAGGGCGGGATTCGCGTCCCGTTGATCGTCGCCGGGCCCGGCATCGAGGCGCGAGGAGTTGTTCCGGCTTTCTCCTTCGTGACGGATCTCGTCCCGACGATCCTCGAGCTCACCGGAACGGGGGACGACACGCCGTCCGGCGCGCACCGCATCGATGGTCGCAGCCTTGCTCCGGCTCTGCGCGATTCTTCAGCCCGGATCCATCCGCCGCGCGACGCCGTCGGCTTCGAGACCGCGGGCCACAAGGGCGTCTTCAAGGGCGACCACAAGCTCGTTCGCGTCGGCGCTCCGGTCGGCGACGGCCACTGGCGCCTCTTCAACCTCGCGGAGGACCCGGGCGAGACCCGCGACCTGGCCGCCGAGCAGCCGGAGCGGTTCGCCGAGATGCTGGCGGACTACGAGGCTTACGCGGAGCGCGTGGGCGTGCTCGAGGTCCCGGCCTTCTATTCGCCGACCCGACAGCTTGCAATCAACTACTTCACCGACCGCGCAAAGGAGACCTTCATGAAGACCAGGTTATGGACCGGACTCGGGCTGGCCGTCGTCGTTCTGGCGGCCGCCGTCTGGCTGGGATTGCCGAGAGTGCTCGTCGGCCTCGGCCTTCACGCCCACTACGAGATTCCGGCGATCGATCTCGCCGGCAAACGCGCTCTCATCGTGACGACCAGCCACGACACGCTGGGCGACTCGGGCAAGGCGACCGGCGTCTGGGCCTCGGAGATGACGGTGCCCTACTACGCGTTCACGGAAGCCGGAATGGTGGTCGACGTGGCGAGCATCCAGGGCGGAGCGATCCCGGTCGAGCGCCAGTCCGTTCGGTGGCCGGTCGCCACCGCGGCGGACAAACGCTACCTCCGTGACACCGAGTTTCGATCCAAGGTCGAGGACTCGCTGGCGATCGACGACGTCGACGCGAGCGCCTACGACATCGTCTTTCTCGCCGGCGGTTGGGGCGCGGCGTACGACTTCGGCCAGTCGGACGACCTGGGCAGGAAGGTCAGCGAGGCGTACGCCCGTGAAGCCGTGGTCGGCGGCGTGTGCCACGGTCCCCTGGGACTGCTCCAGGCGATGACTCCGGCCGGAGAACCTCTGGTTCGGGGGCGTCGCGTCTCGGCCGTTTCGGACAAGCAGATCGAGGAGCTCGGCATCACCTTCACGCCGATGCACCCGGAGCGTGACCTGCGCGCCGCCGGGGCCCTGTTCGAGAGCGAGACCAGGTTTCGCGACATGCTCGCGAGCCGCGTCGTCGTCGACGGTCGTCTGGTGACGGGCCAGAACCAGAACAGCGGCGCCGAAACGGCGCACCGGATGATGGAGACCCTGCTGGACTCGAGGCGCTACTAGCCGGAGAAGTAGACCATCACCGCGGCGACGATCAGCACCAGGACGACCGACAGCGTCCGGTCCAGCCGGCGCTTGGCCGGGTCGGATTCGGCCAGGAGGTCGGCGTTGCCGGCCCGGCTCCAGGTCAGGCCGGCGACGCGCTGCTCGGAGGGCGGCGGGAACCAGAGGCTGACCGCCACAAGGACGGCGGCGCAGATCAGGAACAGGAAGATCGCGACATGCATGAAGTTGATGTCGGCGAAGGTGTAGAGGAAGCCGTGAAGATCGTCCTTGTTGAGCTCCGCGACGAGCCGGCCCATGCCCAGGACGAATCCGACCGCGAGTGATGCGATCGCGCCCTGGGCGTTGAGGCGCTTCCAGAACAGTCCCAGCAGGAACACCGCGGTGATCGGCGGGGAGATGTAGCCCTGGACGCTCTGGAGGTACTGGTAGAGCGTGCCGGAGATGTTCTGCATCAGCGGGATCCAGAGGAGTCCCAGGCCCACCAGGCCGATCGTTGCCGTCTGCCCGACGAGGACCAGGCGGCGTTCCGAGACGCCGGGGTGGAGCTTCTTGTAGATGTCGATCGTGATCAGGGTCGAGCAGGAGTTGAAGACGGAGGAGAGGCTGCTCATCAGCGCCGCCAGCAGTCCCGCGACGACGAGTCCGCGAAAGCCCGCCGGCAGGAGGGCCACGACCAGGGCCGGCAGCGCCTGGTCGGAGGAGGCGAGTTCGAGCTTCCCGGACTCGGCCAGGCAGTAGGCGATCACGCCGGGCACGACGAACAGGAAGAGCGGCAACTGCTTGAGGAAGCCGGCGAAGATCGTGCCGCGCCGGGCGTCGTCGATGCCTCGGGCTGACAGAGCTCGCTGCACGATGAACTGGTCGGTGCACCAGTACCAGACGGCGATGATCGGCGCGCCGAAGGCGATGCCGGTCCACGGGAAGTCCGGGTCGGACATCGGCTTCCACATGTCGAAGAAGCCGGGACCGGCGGTCTCGACCATGACCCGCCAGCCGCCGAGTTCGGCGAGTCCGAGGATCGTCACGGTGGAGGCGCCGACGATCAGGACGATTGCCTGCAGCAGGTCGGTGTAGACGACGGCGCGGAGGCCGCCGAGGACGGTGTAGACCCCGGTGATCACGACGACCACCAGGGCGCCGGTCCAGAAGTTGATGCCCATCAGGGTCTCGAAGACGACGCCGCCCGCGTAGATCGTCACCGAGATCTTGGTCAGGACGTAGCCGATGACCGAGATCACCGAGAGGTACCAGCGGGCGGCGGGCGAGTAGCG
>JAJDZH010000175.1 GCA_022824725.1 Thermoanaerobaculia bacterium
CTCCGCGAGGAGGTTCGCTCCTTCTTCGCCGTCAACGAGGACGTCGCGGTCCCCGCCGGACCCGGCTTCGGCGGTGACGCCTCCGAGGTCCGCAATCGCGTCGTCGAGTGGCAGAAACGGCTCGTGGCTGCCGGCTACGCCGGCCGCGAGATCCCGCAACGCTACGGCGGCGCCGGGCACGAGCCCGATGCCCTCGCCAGCCTGGTGATCGAGGAGGAATTCCAGAACGCCGGCATCTCCCTCGGCATGGAGAACCAGGGCATCAGCATGTTCGTCCCGACCCTGCTTCACTTCGGCCGCGAAGACCAGAAGCAGGAACTGATCCGGCCCACGATCCGCGGCGAGATGGTCTGGTGCCAGGGGTACAGCGAACCGGGCTCCGGCTCCGACCTTGCGTCGCTGCGCACGTCCGCGGTGCTGGACGGCGACGAGTACGTGATCAACGGCCAGAAGATCTGGACCAGCGGCGCCCGGGAAGCCGACATGATGTTCGCCCTGATCCGCACCGAAGCGGACGCCGGAAAGCACGGCGGCATCAGTTACCTCGTCCTGTCGATGGACACGCCCGGCCTCGACGTGCGGCCGTTGATGACGATGACCGGCGATGCCTCCTTCAACGAGGTCTTCTTCACCGACGTGCGCGTCCCCGCGACGAACGTGATCGGCCGCCCCGGCCAGGGCTGGGAGGTCGGCACGTACACCCTGCGCTTCGAGCGCAACATGCTCGGCCGCTCGAACGCGACGGAGAACTACCTGACCGGCTGTGTCGACATCCTCCGCGAGACCGGTCTGATCGATTCGCCCGTCTACCGCGACCGTCTGCTCAAGCTGGAGGGCCGGGTGCAGGCGATGAAGTACCACCAGTTGCGCCTCCTCACCGACCGGCTGAAGAAGCGGGACTCCGGCGCCGGCGGCCTGATCGTCAAGCTGAACAACTGCCAGTTGAACTACGACGTCTGCGCCCTGGCGATCGACGCGATGGCCGAGCGCGGGGTGCTCAAGCGCGGCTCGAAGCACGTCCGCGACTACGGCAACTGGCAGCGCAACTACATGTACGCCCTCGGCCTGATCATCGGCGGCGGCACCGCCCAGATCCAGAAGAACATCATCGGCGAGCGGGGTCTGGGACTGCCGCGGGAGCCGAAGCCGGCCGCGGCCTAGCACTCGCGGGCCACTAGACAAGGGAGTCCTCGAACATGGACTTTGGACTGACGCAGCCGCAGGAGCTGCTCCGAGACTCGATCGCCCGCTTTCTGGCTCAGGACGTCGGCATCGAGCGGGTCCGCCGCGTGATGGACTCCGAGTCCGGGCAGGACGAGGCGATCCACGGACAGCTCGGAGACCAGGGGATCACCGGCCTCCTGGTCGACATGGACCTCGGCGGCTCGGGACTCGGCATGCAGGAGGCGGCTATCGCCTCCCAGGAGATCGGCCGCGCCGCGGCGCCGGTGAACTTCCACTCGTCCTATGTCCTGGCGCCGCTGCTGATCGCCGGCGCCGACCACGGCGACCGGCGGAACGGCCTGCTCGAAGCAATCGCCGAAGGGCGCACCTTGATCACGCCGATTCTCGATGCCCCGATCCGGAACGGCCGCGTCGACGGAACAGTGCTCTACGTGCCCGACGCCGCCTGGTCCGACGCCTTCCTGCTCGAATCAGGGGGCAGCCTGCACCTGCTCGACGCAACCGCGCCGGACATCGAGGTGGAACCCCTCGAGACGGTCGACGACACCCGCCGGGTCGCCGAGGTCACCTTCTCCGGCGTCGACCTGAACGCCGCGGAAAGCCTCGGCGGCAGCGCCGACGGCACAAGGCGTGCCGTCCACGGCGCCCGGATCGCCCTTGCCGCCGACGCCCTCGGCGCCGCCCAGAAGGGGCTGCACATCGCCGTCGACTACGCCAAGGAGCGCAAGCAGTTCGAGCGCATCATCGGCTCCTTCCAGGCCGTCAAGCACATCTGCGCCGAGGTTCTCGCCGAAGTCGAGCCGGTCCAGTCCCTGCTCTGGCACACCGCCGACGCCTGGGACGAGGGCTCGGACGAGATCGACCACTTCGCCCCCCTGCTCAAGGCCCACGCCACGGACGTGGCGAGCCAGGCCGTCACGATGACCACACAGGTCTTCGGCGGCATCGGCTTCACCCACGAGTGCGACATGCACATCTTCTACAAGCGCGCCGGCTACGACCGGCAGATGCTGGGAAACCCGACCGCGCTCAGGGAGCAGGCGGCGGCGGTGATGTACGCCTGAGGGACGGCTCTCAGTCCGCCGCGCCGAACAGCCGTACCATGCTCACGGTGACGCCGATTCCCTCCGCCTCCACCGTCAACGGCACGGTGACCCGGAGGTCCGGGAAGTCGTCGATCCATGATTCGTCGCCGTACCGGCTGTAGGCCGCCTCGAACCTGAGGGAGATCCGGCGGGCGTACTCGCCGCTGCCGAACCGCTTCTCCAGGCCGAGGCCCAGGGTGGTGGCTATCGGATCCAGGTCGCGGCCGTCGGCCCCCGAGACGTACTCTGACGGCGAACACGGCTCAGCCGTCAGGCAGCCCTCGAAGGTCGTGCTGAAGCGCGCCTTGAAGAGCCGCACGCCGCCGAGCAGGTAGAAGCTCATGTCCCGGGACTGGAGCGATTCCGGCTCGAGGCCGAGCCGCAGCGTCAGGCCGTAGCTGCGCCTCTTGTCGAGGGACCAGGCGCCCGGCCAGCTCTCGCCCAGTTGCTTGCGTTCCGGCGACGTGCCCACGCCGGCGAGCTGGCCGTCCGGCTCGCCGCTGTGGAACAACACGTCGATCTCCGTGCTCAGGTAGGCGCCGCCGTCACTGAGGAGCGCGCGGTAGCCCGCCAGGAAGCCCGCCGCCAGGTCGACCGTGTCGGCCGAGCTCGTGTCGTGGAACACCATGCCGCGCCGAGGCTCGGGCACCAGGGTGTCGGGATGCGTGTTGTCGACGCTCTTCGAGAAGGTGGCGTCGAACTGCTCGG
>JAJDZH010000227.1 GCA_022824725.1 Thermoanaerobaculia bacterium
ATCGAGCGTCAGCTTCAGGAAGCTCGCCGGGCCGTTCTCGCGGGAGACGAGAACTGCCTCGACATCGTCGTGAAGGCGATCAGCAACAACCTCACATCGCCATTCGACCAAACCGGTCTGCGCAACTGGTTCGAGGAACAGCCTGGGGAAGCTCGGGAGGCTCTGCGGGCAATCTGGGCCGAGGACGAGGGGCTCTCAATCCCCGATCGGATCCGGATCTTCACACCCATGATCCCGAGGAGCTTGCCCAGCGGCCGGAAAGCGCTCCCCGGCGGCACGGGCACGCGCCTGAGATGGATCGCCCTTCTCCTGATGGCGTGCGGCGCCCGCCAGTTCCCGCCTTACAAGGTGACGGAGTTCAAGCAGACCTACGAGCGAACGGGACATCCGCGGCCTCCCGAGGGCGACGAGGCTTCGCGCTACGAGGCCGCGCTGGGCCTGCTCGACGAACTCATCGAACGTGCCCGTGAAACCGGCCTCGAAAGGCCGAAGAACCGCCTCGAGGCCCAGTCGGTGGTGTTCGCAGTCGCCGCCGGCAGGGGAGCCGCCAACGTGAGAAGCGACGACGAGCCTGAAGTACCGCGCGAACCGCCCCCAAGGAAGACACTGGCGAAAGCCGACTTCTCGCAACTGGCGCGCGAGTTGCTCTACAGCGAGGCCGACCTGCAGGAGATCGCGACACTCCTCGACGACAAGCGGCAGGTCATCCTCCAGGGGCCGCCCGGTACAGGGAAGACCTACGCCGCCCGCGAACTGGCGCGGTTCCTCGCCGAGTCCGGCGAACGCGTCACCCTCGTCCAGTTCCACCCGTCGTACGCCTACGAGGACTTCGTTCAGGGCTACCGGCCGACCCTGACCGACGAGGGCCAGGCTGGTTTCGCGCTGCGCGACGGCCCTCTTGTTCAGGCGGCCAAGAAAGCGAAGGACCAGCCGGACTCCCCGCACTTCCTGATCATCGACGAGATCAATCGCGGCAACCTGGCCAAAGTGTTCGGAGAGCTCTACTTCCTGCTGGAGTACCGCGACGAGGACATGACGCTCCAGTACGCCCGGGCCGAGGACGAGTTGTTCAGCCTTCCTGAGAACCTCTACATCATCGGCACGATGAACACCGCCGACCGCTCGATCGCCCTCGTCGACTTGGCGCTGCGCCGCCGATTTCACTTCGTCGAGTTCCATCCCGATAAGCCTCCTGTGGCGGGACTGCTCGATCGGTGGCTGAAACGAAATGCAGAGGACATGGCGTGGGTCGTCGATCTGGTGAAACGGGCGAACGCGAAGCTCGACGACAGGCAGGCGGCCATCGGTCCGACCTACTTCATGAAGAAGGGCCTCAGCGAGGAGAAGGTCCGTCTGATCTGGGAACACAACGTTCTGCCCTACGTCGAAGAGCACCTCTACGGCGCAACCGACCGCCTTGCCGAGTTCGAGCTGGAGAAGCTGCGCGGCGGAACCGACACGGAGGATGCGGCAACAGCCTCGCCCGGTCAGGAATCGCCGCCGGAGTTCGACGACGCCGACGATGACGAATCAGGCGGCGATGCGGAGTCTTGACCTCCGGGAGTGGGCGCCAACCGAAGAGCCAGTGCCGCTCTCGGTCCGGGAACGCGATCAACTGAAGCCCTTCCTCGCGAGTATCGAACCCGCTCCGGGGACGACCGACGCGTACTACCTCAGGCCGGGCTCCACCATCGGCGCGCTTGAAATCGGCGACCTCTCCATCTCCATCCGACCAAAGCTGCCCATCGGCCGTGTGCTCTACCTCGCCTCCCACGCCATGGGCGCCGTCGATTTCCGGGAGAAACGCTTCGACTTCGAGCGCCAGGAGTCCCTCGTCGAGACCCTGGTTCCGGCGCTCGCCCGAGCCGCGCGCCGCGCCTTCGGGCGCGGCCTGCTGCACGGCTATCGCACGGAGGAAGAAGCCCTGCACACCGTCCGGGGACGCATCCGCGTCGCCGACCAGATTCGCCACAGGTTCGGGATCCCGGTCCCGGTCGAGGTCCGCTACGACGACTTCACGGATGACGTGCTGCCGAACCAACTCGTCAAGGCCGCCGCGGTTCGGCTCGGCAAACTGCGCATCCGCTCGCCACAGTCGCGCCGCGACCTGGGCTGGATTGCCGCCACCCTCGACAACGTGAGCCTCGCCGAGTTCCCGCAGGCCGAGATCCCCGAGGTCAAGTTCGACCGGCTGAACGAGCACTACCGGGAAGTCGTGACTCTGGCACGGTTGATTCTCCGTCACACGTCCATCGAGACCGGGCGCGGCCGGGTGCAGGCAAACGGCTTCCTGATGGACATGAACGTCGTGTTCCAGGAGTTCGTGACGCGGGCGCTGCGCGAGGAGCTCGGCCTCTCCGATCGTGCCTTCAGGTCCGACAGTCGACTGCCGTCGATCCACCTCGATACGGCCGATCGGATCAGGCTCAAGCCCGACCTCTCCTGGTGGGACGGCCCGACCTGCACCTTCGTCGGCGACGCGAAGTACAAGCGGGTCAAGAACGAGCAGGTCCCCAACGCCGACCTCTACCAGCTCCTCGCCTACACCACCGCCCTCGACCTGCCCGGAGGCCTCCTGATCTACGCCGAAGGCGAAGCCAATGACGTTGTGCATCGAGTTCGCCACGCCGGGAAACAGCTCGAGATCGCGACGCTCGACCTGTCAGGCAGCATCGACGATCTGAGAGCCGAGATCAGCAAGCTGGCCGAACGAGTCCGCGCCCTCCACCGCGACGCTCGCGGACACCGCCAAGCCGCCTGACGCCATTGGACTTCTGCGGGCGTGCCCGCCCCTGGATCTCTTGGCCAGGTGTCGTCTTCACAGTTGAGTCAAGTTTCACCACGAGTAAGGTCGCCGCTTCGCGGCGCGTTCTTCTGGCCGCCTGCGGCGGCAGCCGGCGAGGGCGCCGGCGCACCCAGCTCCAGAGGCATCTTCAAACCGTGCTCGCCGGTCTGAGGCGAAGCCTCGCTAGTGATTGGCCCCGGCCAACGGCCTGCCGGACGAGGCCGGCGAAGCCGGCAGTACCTCGCGGCTGATCACAGCGCCTTGCGTGGCTTCGACAACCGACACGTCGTAGGCCGTCTGGAGGTTCATCCACAGGGCCGCTCCCGTTCCCAGGTAACGGCCGAGGCGAACCGCCGTCTCGGCGGTGACGGCTCGCTCCCCACGGAGAATCGCCGTGATCCGGTTCGCCGGAACCCGCAAGGCCAGAGCGAGTTGGTTCGCACTCATTCGTCGGGCTTCGAGTTCCGCCCTCAAAAGCTGGCCCGGGTGG
This sequence comes from Thermoanaerobaculia bacterium, assembly GCA_022824725.1. Lineage (GTDB taxonomy): Bacteria > Acidobacteriota > Thermoanaerobaculia > Multivoradales > Multivoraceae > Multivorans. The sequence continues at coordinate 3,276 of JAJDZH010000227.1, forward strand.
TTTCTCCGTCTATTCATCGTCACCCCCTGTGGTAGGCCTCGATCGCAACGTCCGCTACGTCGCCGCTGACGAACCGGAAGGTCACTCGCCATCGAGCGGCGATCGTCATCGAACTGGTGCGCTTGCGCCCCCCGCTGAGCGCATGCAGCCGAACGGATCGAAGTTCGCGCAGCGAATCGAGCGAACGAGCCGCATCGAGCGTGTCCAGCAGTAGCAGAGCACGGTCATAGTCCAGTCCACGAAAACCCCGTCGCCGATCCTCCTCGAACAGCCGCCGAGTCTTGCTGTCGGCGAAGGACCGGATCACCGCAAGATCGTAATACAGATAGCGTACTACGCCAAACGTCCGATTCTCGACGTCAGTCAGGGCAGTCCCGTGTAACCTCCGCCGACCGTGCGCCAACTTATCGACTACAAGGTCCTGACCTTCGACTGCTACGGCACCCTGATCGACTGGGAG
>JAJDZH010000116.1 GCA_022824725.1 Thermoanaerobaculia bacterium
TGCCAGGAGTAGACGATCGTCATGCCCTCGATCATCTGCAGCTTGTACTCCATCTGTTCGTTGGCGGCGATCTCGATCGTGACCGTCTCGGCCCGCAGCTCGCGGGTGCCGCTCATCTGGGCCGAGAGCCCTTCCTCCGCCTCCGCCATCGGCTCGGTGCCGGCCGCTTCGTGGAGCCGGTCGAGGCCGAGCAGGCCGCCGATGCGGGTCGGATCGATGCCGTACTCGGCGGGCAGGATGACGACGACGAAGACGACCGCGGCGGCGGCGAGCGTCATCGTCACGGTCTTGAGCAGTTTGCGAAGCGGCGGCGTTCCGAGATCGCCGCCCGGAGCGGGAGTTGAGTCCGTCATGCCAGGAAGTACCCCGTCATCTGGTGGGCCACGAGCAGGAAGCCGACCGCCATCAGCACGGCGTTGGCCGCGTAGCCGTGAGACTGGAAGCGACCGCTGGCGCGCCACAGGTTGAAGCTCAGGAGGATGATCGCCAGCGCCGCGAACTGCCCCAGCTCGACGCCGACGTTGAAGGAGACGATGTTCCCGACGAGGCCGCTGCCCGAGATCTCCACCGGTTGCAGCTTGGTCGCCAGGCCGAAGCCGTGGAAGAGGCCGAACACGAGTACCGCCGACCGCGTGTCGATCCTGACCCCGAGCGTACGGAACCCTCCCAGGTTCTCGAACGCCTTGTAGGCCACCGACAGGCCGACGATCGCGTCGATCAGAAACGGGTTCGCGTGAATGCCGCCGAGAACGCCGACCAGCAGGGTGACGCTGTGGCCGACCGCGAACAGAGTCACGTAGAGCGCGACGTCGCGGAAGCGGTAGAGGAAGAAGATGACCCCCGCGAGAAACGCGAGATGGTCGTACCCGGTGACCATGTGCTTGGCGCCCAGGTACATGTAGGGCCCGACCGCGAGCCCCTCGTTGTTCGTCAGGAAGAGCTCGTCCTGGTCGGCGACTCCGTGCGCCCACAGCCCCGACGAGAGGAATAGCGCGGCAAGCGCAAGCAGGGCCGCCCTGGTCATGGTCCGGCGACGGCTCATGCAACTACCTCGGCGAATGGCTACTGCCGCGCCGCCTGACAGGCGACGAACTCGTCTCCGAGGTCCGGCAGCTCCTCTTCCACGAGCGGTACGGACGCAATGTCGGGCCCGCTCGCGTACCTCGCGTCGCCGAGCTGCGGACCGAAGTTCGTGAAGCTCTCCATCATCGCGCTCATCGCGCCCCGGTTGGCGAGCATCCGTCCGAGACCGCCGGGGACCTGCGGGTCGCTGACCGTCTCCTGGACGACCCTGAGTGTTCCCTCTTCGTCGCCCGGGATCAGGATCCACCTCAGGTACATGCAGAGCACGCGCCTGCCCTCGAAATCGGGCGTCAGATCATCCGCGCCGGCGATGTCGTTGATCACCCGGCCGTCGCTCATGCGCAGCCAGGCCGAACGGACAATCGTGACCCGCCTCGAGAGTCCCGAGCCGGAAACACGGTGGCGCAGGGACTGAAGCGGCTCCTCCAGAGACGTCGCGCGTTCCTCTTCGCAGATCCCCTGCCACTCGGGACAGGCTTCGGCGTCCTCGAGCATGGCGATCGCCGACGGAATCGACCCCTGCACGACCGTCTCGGCCCGCAGCAGGCGGAACTCGGTGCCGTCGATCTCGCAGGACTCGATCGCTACCGCGCCTTCGTTCCTCTCGGGGCGGCATTCTTCCGCCGTTCCGGGCTGTGCGGCGAATGCTCCCAGCATGAAGGCAAGGGCCAGCACCCTGCCCGTCACCGAACGACCGTCTTTCTCGCGCACCGCCGGGACACTATCAGCAGAGTCCGGGCCGCCGGCTGCCGCCTTCAGAGCCGAAAGCGCAGCGACGCGCGGAACGCTCGCGGCTCGGCCGGACTCAGGAAGCGCGGGTTCTCGAAGCCGTCGCCGAGCACCTCGTCCGGCTCGCCCAGAGCGCCGAACGTCGCGTACTCGCGGTCCGTCACGTTCGATACCTCCAGATCGAGGTCGAGCGAGGGCGTGAGTTCGATGCGGCTCCAGAGATCGCCACGCCACGCGGATCCGACCGGCTCCAGCAGGTTCGCCTCGTCGCCTCGCAGGTAGCGGGTCGAATCGCCGAGCAGCCGCGCGCCAAGCACCGCCCGGCCGCCGATTCTCAGGTCGGCGCCGGCCCGGAACTGGCGCCGCGGCACGCCGGGCAGAGAGTCGCCCGGCTCGACCTCGATCTCCCCGTGAAAGGCGTTCGGGTGCGGCGGACTCGACAGGGTCAGGCGGTCCTGGAAGGTCGCGTCGAGCAGCGTGTACGAAGCGTCCCAGTTCAGCCGACCGTGGCTGCCGCGCATCCACAACTCCAGCCCCTGCCGCCGGGTCGCGTCGACGTTCGTAAAGTAGCCGGCGCTGGTGCCGGCGCCGCTCGAGATGAAGATGATGTCGTCCGCGCTGTCGCTGTGGAAGAGGGCCGCGCTCCAGCGCACGGAACCTCGGCTGCCGCGCAGGCCGAGCTCCGCGCTCGTCGTCACCACCTGGTCGAGCGGCGGGTCGGCGACGAATGCGTTCGGCAGCCGGCACGGGTCGTCCGGGTCCGCGCAGGTGAGCTCGACCGGAGTCGGCACCCGGGACGACTGCGAGAGGTTGCCGAACAGGAGCATCGAGGATCGACCTTCCGCACGCGCCTCCCAGACGAAGCCCGCCGAAGGCACGAGCCGCGAGAAACCGTGGTCGCCATTGAGGGCCGTGCCCAGTTGATCGTTGAGCTCGATCCGGCTGTCGTTGTAGCGGGCCTGGAGGGTCCAGGTCAGCCGGTCGCCGGCAGTCGTCCAGTGGCGCAGCGCCCACAGGCCGGCGTGGCCGGTGTCGGCTCTCAGTCCGACTTCCGAACCGGGAAGCAGCATGCCGCTGCCGATCGTCGTCCGCGAGTCGGTGAGCGAGGCGAGTTCCGTCTCGAAGGCGAAGTCGGCGCGCCCGCCGTCCCACGAGGCGCCGGCGAGCCAACGGCCCGAACCCGTCAGACCGGAGATCTGGATCGAGGCGCCCAGGCCTTCCTGGTCGGTGCGGCTCCGGTTGTTGACCGCGTCGAACTCGTCGTGATCGTCATCGCCGTCGTGGTCGTCTTCTTCACCGTGGTCGTCTTCGTCACCGTGGTCATCGTCGTCATCGTCGTCGTCGCCCTCGAAGGCGTCCGCGTTGTAGGTCGCGACGTCGTTCGCGCGAAGGTAGATCTGCGCTTCGAGTTCAAGCCCCGATCCGATCATCCGGCCAACTCGCAGCCGCGGAAAGAACAGCTCGTTCCAGGTCCGGTCCGGATGCGTGAAGACCTCGGCGCGGTCGATCTCCAGCAGTTCCACCGGCGTCACGCCGTTCCCGATGAGGTCGTTGTCCGCGACCCCAACCGAAAAGTCGATCCGCTCGCGCTCGCCGCGATGCGAGACCTTCGCCAGCGCCTGCCGCAGCGAGCTGGGCGAGAAGTCGCGCCAACCGTCCTCCTCGAAGGAGCGACCGCCGACGAACCAGCCGTACTCGTCATCGGGGCCGAATGCGCCGCCGGCGCCGAACTCGCCCGCCCGGCGGCCGAAGGAACCGGCCTCCAGCGTCAGGTCGAACCGTTCCGAGTCGAAGCCGCTGCGCGTGTTCAGGGCGAGCGCCCCGCCGAGCGTGTTCAGACCGAACATCGGGTTGGCGCCCGGCAGGAGTTCCACCTGTTCCGCCGCGAAGGTCGGCACGAGGTCCCAGGCCACGACGTCGCCGAAGACCTCGATCACCCGCACGCCGTCCTCGTAGACGGAGAGGCCCTGGTTCGCACCCAGGAGCGGCGACGCCCCGAAGCCCCGATAGAGCACATCGGATTGCAAAGCGCTGCCCTGCGCCGGCGCCAGGCTTACTCCCGGCAGTTCGGCTTCCAGCAGCGCACCGACGCCGGACACCGCCGACAGGTCGAGCGCTTCCGCCGCCACCCGGTGGACGGTCCAGGGCACCCGGTCGGGCGACTCGCCCACATGGTCGAGCGGAGCGAGACCGATGACGACGATCTGCTCGTCGAACTCGCCTTCCGTGGCGGTCCGATCGGCCTCGCCGGCTTCGGCCTCCTGTTCGGACGCCGGCGCCGCGGAAGAAGCGCCGCCGAGGGCGGGGAGCAGGAAGCAGGTCAACGCGCAGGGAAGCCAGCGGAGGGAGCCCGGCCGAAGTTGTCCGCTCACGCGTCCACTCTACTGCCACGGACTGCTAGCGCCAGCGGCGGTGACCCCAGAGGTACTGGTCCGGGTCGCGGCGGATCGCCTCCTCCAGACGCGCGTTCAGGGTTCGGACGATAGCCTGGACGTCGGCGTTCCGGTCGCCGCTACGGGGCTGCTCGATCAGCGGCGACAGGCTCAGCTCGAAGGTCATCGGCGCCGTCCGGCGGCAGACCAGGAAAGTGAG
>JAJDZH010000306.1 GCA_022824725.1 Thermoanaerobaculia bacterium
GGCCAGGAACAGGACGATGAAGCCGGTGTAGACGAGCGTGTGGAAGAGGCCCGCGTAGCGCCTCTTGATCGTGCGCCCCTGGCCTACGGCGTTTCTCAGGAAGAGCCGGAGCCGCTCGCCCGGCCGGTCGAAGCGGAGCGCCGGCTGGCCTGACCGCCAGCGCCGGACCTTGAGCCAGAAACCCCAGCCGAAGATCGCCAGGGTGGGGACCATCAGCACGTACACCAACCAGGTGTACTCGATGTTCCAGAAGACCTCTCGGGTTGCCTGCGTGGGGTCCATGACGGGCACTGTACCGCCGACTCGAAACATCCGGCAATGCCGGTCAGTTGCCGGGCCGGCTTAACCTCTTGTTCATGAATAACTTACGGTGAGTCGAAGGCTCGCACCGTATCCGGTGCGGAATGGCTGTAAGTTGCTGATAACAAAGGACTTACAAGGTATGAAGATGGTTGCTTTCCGCAGAGTTTTCCGCAGATTCTGCGGACTCCCGGCGCCGCGGGACCGCCTTCAGGCCGTCGTCGGGCGGGGGTAGCCCAGCTCGGTGAGGGTCTGTTCGATTTCGTCGAGGATCGCGGGATCGTCGATCGTCGGCGGCACCGTCCAGGGCTCGCCGTCGGCGATGCGCCGCATCGTGCCCCGGAGCACCTTGCCGGACCTCGTCTTCGGCAGGCGTTCGACGATGGCAGCGACCTTGAACGAGGCGACCGGGCCAAGCTGGTCACGCACGCTCTGCACGAGTTCCGGGACGATCTCCGCTTCGCTGCGGCTCGAACCCGCGTACAGCACCGCCAGCCCCAGGGGCACCTGTCCCTTGAGCGAGTCGGCGACTCCGATGACGGCGCACTCGGCGACGTCGCGGTGGGAAGCCAGAATCTCCTCCATGGCGCCGGTGGACAGGCGGTGGCCGGCGACGTTGATCAGGTCGTCCGTCCGGCTCATGATGTAGAGGTAGCCGTCTTCGTCGAGGTGCCCGGCGTCGCCGGTCTGGTAGTAGCCGTCGTACTCGCGGAGGTAGGACTCGACGTAGCCCTCGTCGTTCCGCCACAGGGTCGGCAGGCAGCCGGGCGGCAGCGGCAGGCGCAGCGCGATCGCGCCGTTCTCGCCGGGCGGCATTTCCCGACTCGAGCCGGGCGTACCGGCATCGTCGTGGTCGAGGATCCGCACGTCGTACCCGGGCACGACCTTGGTCGGCGAGCCGTGCTTGACCGGCAGTGCGCCCAGACCGACGCAGTTGGCGGCGATCGCCCAGCCGGTTTCCGTCTGCCACCAGTGGTCGATGACCGGCACGTCGAGCTTGTCCTCGGCCCACTGCACGGTGTCCGGGTCGGCGCGCTCGCCGGCCAGGAACAGGGTGCGCAGGCAGCTCAGATCGAACTTGTCGATCAGTTCGCCCCGCGGGTCCTCCCGCTTGATCGCGCGGAACGCGGTCGGCGCCGTGAACAGCGCCGAGACGCCGTGCTCGGAGATGACCCGCCAGAAAGCGCTGGCGTCCGGCGTGCCGACCGGCTTCCCCTCGTAGAGCACGGTCGTGCAGCCGTGGATCAGCGGCGCATAGACGATGTAGGAGTGTCCGACCACCCAGCCGATGTCCGACGCGGCCCAGTAGACCTCGCCGGGCGACACGCCGTACACGTTGCCCATGCTCCAGTCGAGGGCCACCAGGTGGCCGCCGTTGTCGCGGACGACTCCCTTGGGGACGCCGGTCGTTCCGGAGGTGTACAGGATGTAGAGCGGGTCCGTGGCCTGGACCGGTACGCAGTCGGCCGGTTCGGCCGCGGCCATCGCGTCGTGCCAGTCGAGGTCGCCCGAGCCGAGTTCGGCGGGGTGCTGGGGGCGCTGGAGCAGAACGGTCGCTGTCGGCTTGTGGGCGGACATCGCGATCGCCTCGTCGAGGAGAGGTTTGTACTCGACGATGCGGGCGGTTTCGATGCCGCAGGAAGCAGCAAGGACGACCTTCGGCCTGGCGTCCTCGATCCGGGTCGCGAGTTCCCTGGAGGCGAAGCCGCCGAAGACGACGGAGTGGACGGCGCCGATGCGGGCGCAGGCCAGCATGGCGACGGCCGCTTCCGGCACCATCGGCATGTAGATCAGCACCCGGTCGCCGTTCTCCACGCCCAGGCTGCGCAAGACGCCGGCGAGCCGCGCGGTCTGCTCCCGCAGATCGGAGTACGAGAGCGTCCGTTTCGTGCCGGTGACGGGACTGTCGTGGATCAGGGCCGGCTGGCTACCGCGTCCGTCCTCGACATGCCGGTCAACCGCGTTGTAGCAGGTGTTGACCTCGGCACCGGCGAACCAGCGGTAGAACGGCGGGTTCGCGTCGTCCAGTACGCGGTCCCAGCGCCGGTGCCAGGAGATCGCCTCGGCGGCCTCGGCCCAGAACCCTTCCGGGTCGGTTCGGGCCCGGTGCAGCGTCTGTTCGTAGCGGGTGCTCACGGTCGGCCGCTGCGGACGTCCTCCCAGATCCCGACCTCGAACCGGCCGAGCGAGTTGGCCGCGCCGCGGAACATCGCGTTCGTATTGAACTCCATTGCGATGGAGCCGTTCCTGCCGATGGCGATGATGCCGCCGTCGCCGGGCTTCAACGTCCCGCCGATGACCTTTTGCACAGCCTCTTCGACGGAGAGGCCGGCGTACTCGATCAGCGCCGAGACGTCGTAGGCCACGGTGTGACGGATGAACTCCTCGCCCCGGCCGGTGCAGGAGATGGCCGCCGTCTCGTTGTTCGCGTAGGTGCCGGCGCCGATGACGGGCACGTCGCCGACGCGGCCGATCTGCTTGTACATCGTGCCCCCGGTCGAGGTGGCCGCGGCCAGGTTGCCGTAGCGGTCCATGGCCACCGCGCCGACCGTGCCGAGGTGGGAGGCGCCGCCCTGGCCGGCTTGCGCGCCCGCGTTGCCGGTGTAGTCGCCCTCGGGACTCGGGGCTCCGTCACCTCCCGAACTGCCGCCCCTTCGCTGGCTCCGGATCTCGCGAAAGCGCTCCAGTTGCGACTCGGTCGTGAAGTAGGCCTGGACGTTCCGGCGCACGCCGGCGTTGACCGCGAAGTTGTCGGCGCCCTGGCCGCTGAGGAGAACGTGGGGCGTGTCCTCCATGACGCGCCGGGCCAGCCGCACGGGATTGCGGACGTTCTTCACGCCGGCCACGGCGCCGCAGGCAAGGGTACGGCCGTCCATGATCGCGGCGTCGAGTTCGTGGGTTCCGATGGAAGTGAACACGGAGCCGCGGCCGGCGTTGAAACGGGCGTCGTCCTCCAGCGCCGCGACCACCTCCTCGACCACGCGGAGGCTCGCTTCGCCCGCCGCCAACTGCTCGCTGCCCAGCGACAGGACGTCGCGCAGGGCCTGGTAGTAGTCGTCGGCGTCCGTCGTGTCGCGACGGGCGCTGCCCGCGCCTCCGTGAATGGCGAGCGACCATTCGGGGGCGGGCGTTGCTTCGCTTGCCTGGTTCAAGTCCTGTTGTTCTTCAGCGTTCGTCCCGCGGTCGGCCGCACCGCACGCTCCCAGCCCCACGGCCAGGACCGCATAGACGGCCACGGCGAGAGTCGGAGGACACAGTCGAGAACCGTTCACCATGTGCAGGCCCCCTCGTCGTCGAGGCGCCTGGTCGGAGGCGATAACCAGGGGGCGCCGGCCAGAACCGGGAACGGTGGACGTTAGCACGCCGGTCGCCGGCTCCCGGTGGGGCATAATGCGCGCTCGGTGACCAACACGAAACGTCTCTCGGACTATGAAGACGAGCGGGACCAGGATGCCTTCTGGGAGGCGATTCGTCCTGCCGACGAACCCCTGCGGCATCGCTGGTTCCTGCCCGCGGTCGTTCTGATCCTCGCCGTCAGCGTGCCGTGGTACCTGCCTGCCTCGGTCGGCGGCCGGCTGCTCGGCGGGCTGCCGGTGTGGACCTGGATCACGATCGCCTGCGGCCTGGTCCTGGCGGTGATCACCTCTTTCGCTTCGTTGCGCCTGTGGCGGGACGGCGCCGATGAAGGCGGCGACGCCGCGAGCGACTCCGAGTCGTCGACCGTGTCCCGGGAGGACCCGTGAACACCTCCGTCCCCGAGGTGACCTTCGGCCCGGGAGCCCTGGCCGTTCTCGGTGGCTACCTCGTCGTCATGCTCGGCCTCGGTCTGTTGGGCCGTCTGAAGCAGCGGGAACGCTCGCTCAGGGACTTCTATCTCGGCGGCTCGACCTTCGGCTTCGCGGTCCTGTTCCTGACCCTGTTCGCCACCCAGTACAGCGGCAACACGCTGCTTGGCTTCGCCGGGCGGTCGTATGTCCAGGGGGCGACCTACATCGTCAGCGTGACCTTCATGGTCCTCGTCATCACGGTGTTCATGATCTACGCGCCGCGTCTGTTCCGGCTGGCCCGGCGATTCGGCTACATCACGCCGACGGATTTCGTGTACCACCGTTTCGGCTCCCATCCGCTGCGCGTCCTGTGCGTCGTGCTCCTCTGCTGGGGCCTGGCGAACTACGTGCTGGAGCAACTGGTGGCGATGGGGCACGGCGTCGAGGCGATCAGCGGCGGCCGCATGAGCTTCATGCAGGGCGTGCTGCTGCTGGTCGGCGTGATGCTGATCTACGAGTCGCTCGGAGGCATGCGGGCGGTCGCCTGGACCGACGCGGTGCAGGGTACGCTGCTGCTCTGCGGCTGCGCCGTCATTCTCTACACGCTGGTGACCGCGGACGGCGGGCTGGCGGCGGCGTCGGAGGGGATTCGCGCCACGGCGCCGGAGAGGCTCGAGGCGCCGGACGCCCGCGGCCTGCGGACCTGGGTCAGCACGCTCCTCATGCTCGGTCTCGGCGTCGCGCTGTACCCGCATGCGGTCCAGCGGATCTTCGCGGCGAAGAACGAGATCAGTCTGCGGCGGTCGCTTGGAGCGATGGCGTTCATGCCCCTGGGCACGACCCTGCTCGCCTTCCTCATCGGTTTCATCGCGCTGAGCCGGTTTCCGGGGCTCTCGCAGCTCGAGAGCGACAAGGTCACGATCTACGTCCTGGGCGGTCTGATCGACCGCTCGCCGGTGATGTACTGGCTCATCGTGATGGTGTTCGCGGCGGTCGTTGCGGCGATCATGTCGACTGCGGATTCGGCCCTCCTTTCGATCGGGTCGATGTTCACGAAGGACATCTACAAGAGCTACTTCCGCCGCGAGGCGTCGGCCCGCGAGATGCTGATCGTCGGCAAGACGTTCGCCTGGGGCATCATGGCGATCCTGATCCTGATGGCCTGGGTGTCGCTGGAGACGGAAAGCTCGATCTGGGTGCTGATCGAGCTGAAGCTCGAGTTCATGGTCCAGCTCTCGCCGGTCTTCATGCTCGGCGTGTACTGGCGACGGATGCCTGCTTCGGCCGTTCTGACCGGCATGGTGCTGGGCACGCTTCTCACCCTGGTCATCTGGTGCGGCGCCGCCTTCGACGTCTGGGCGACCCGCAGTCCCTGGGGCGTGGGCGCCGGCGTCTGGGGTCTGGTCCTGAACTACGGGGTCTGCATCGGCTGGACCCTGCTGCGGCCCGCGCCGAGGCGTTCCGGCGTTCCGGCGTGACCGCGGCGGCCCGCAGGCGCCGGGTCTTCTCCGGCATCCAACCGTCCGGGGTGCTGCATCTGGGGAACTACCTCGGAGCGGTGAAGCACTGGGCGGCCCGCCAGGACGATCGCGAGAACTTCATCTGCGTCGTCGATCTTCATGCGATCACGGTGCGCCAGGATCCGGAGACACTGCGCGCCGGCACGCGCGAGTTGACCGCGATGCTCTTCGCCTGCGGCATCGATCCGGAACGCACGACCCTGTTCGTGCAGAGCCATGTTCGAGCCCACGCCGAGGCGGCCTGGATTCTGGGCTGCGCCACGCCGATCGGC
>JAJDZH010000055.1 GCA_022824725.1 Thermoanaerobaculia bacterium
GCTTCCCGGCCATGCTGGAGCATCTGCAGCGCGGGCTCGAGGAGGGCGCGCTGGGCATCGGGCTCGCCACGCAGTACTACCCCGGGGCCACCCGCCGGGAGATCTTCGAGGTGTTCCGGTTTGCCGGCGAGAAGCGGGCCACCATCCATACCCACGTTCGCTCCATGTCGATCGACGCGATGCAGGAAGTCCTGGCCAACGCGGTCGGCACCGGGGCGCCGCTGCACATCGTCCACGTCAACAGCATGGCGCTCGGCGAGATCGACACGGTGCTCGGCCTGATCGACGGCGCGAGGAAGGCGGGCCTCGACGTGTCGACCGAGGCCTACCCCTACACGGCCGGCTCGACCAGCATCGAGTCGTCCATCTTCGACGAGGGCTGGCAGGACCTTCTCGGGATCGGCTACGGCGACGTGCAGTGGGAGGACACGGGGGAGAGGCTGACGAAGCAGACCTTCGAGCGGTACCGCCGCGAGGGGGGCACCGTGATCCTCCATGTGATGAAGGAGGAGTGGATCGAGACGGCGCTTGCAAACGACTGGGTGATCGTCGCGTCCGACGGCATGCCGTACGCCCCGCGCGCTCACCCTCGGACGGCCGGGACCTACTCGCGGATCCTGGGGCGCTACGTGCGCGAACGGGGCACGCTCGACCTGATGACGGCCATCCGGAAGATGAGCCTGCTGCCGGCGGATCGGGTGGCGACGATGTCCGACCAGATGAGGAACAAGGGGAGGATCCAGGTCGGCGCCGACGCGGACATCGTCGTCTTCGACCCGGACACGGTGATCGACACGGCCACCTTCGAAGGCGGACTCTCGTTCTCGGATGGCATCGTCCACACGATGGTGAACGGCGTGTTCGTCGTGCGCGACGGCGAGACGGTCGAGGGGGTCAGCCCCGGCCGCCCGATCGTCGGCCGCTACGCCGCGCAGCCCTGAAGAACCATCGGCCGTAGCCAGTTGCCGTCGTGACAGTCGAGACCAGGGCCCCCGGCGATGTCAGCACGGCGGAACAGTCCACCGACTATCCGTCCCTCGGCGCCGCGAACTACGGCGTCGTTCTCCTGTTCCTGGCCTATGTGCTGTCGTTTCTCGACCGCAACATCCTCTCGCTGCTGGTCGGTCTGATCCGCGAACAGTTCGGGATCACCGACTTCCAGTACAGCCTGCTGGCGGGGGCCGCGTTCGCGCTCGTCTACAGCTTCGCCAGCTTTCCCCTGGGCCGGCTCGCCGACCACTACTCGCGCAGGCTGATCGTCGCCGCCAGCGTCGCCTTCTGGAGCCTGGCGACGGCGGCGGGCGGTCTGGCGAACAGCGTGACCCAGCTCTTCGTTTCGCGGATGGCGGTCGGCGCCGGCGAGGCCGGTCTGGCGCCGCCCGCCTACTCGATCATCACCGACAGCTACCGGCCGGCGCACTTCGGCTACGCGATGTCCTTCTACAAGACGGGGGTGCGGGTCGGCGGCGGCTTCGCCCTGGTCATCGGCGGCCTTCTCATCGACTACTACACCCGCATCGGTCCGCTGGAAATACCGCTCATCGGCACGCTCCAGCCCTGGCAGGCGACGCTGGTGACGGTCGGCCTGCCGGGCGTGCTGCTGGCGCTCCTGCTGCTGACGATGGTCGAGCCGCGGCGCAAGGAGCTGGCCGTCTCGCGGAGCGGCAGGGAGCGCCTGCCGGTCCGCGAGTTCGTCAGGTTCATCTGGCAGCGCAAGCGCTGCTACCTGCCGCTGTTCATCGGTTCGTCGAAGCTGGCGATGGCCGGCTACGGCTCCTCCGCCTGGTACCCCGAGTTCCTCGTCCGCAACTACGGCCTGAGCCGGGGGGAGGCGGGGACGAGCTACGGCACGATCTCGATCATCACCGGAGTCGTCGGCATCATGGTCGCGCCGTGGATCGCCAACCGCCTCGCGGCGCGCGGCTACAAGGACGCTTACGTGCGCACCCTGCTGGCGACGACCCTGATCGCGACGTTGCCCTCGATCGCGGCGCCGCTCGTCGGCAGCGCGACGATGACCCTCCTGCTGCTGGTCCCGGCGATGATCTTCTCGGGCGCCTACCTCGGCGTCATGGCGGCGGCCTTCCAGCCGATCACCCCCAACCAGATGCGCGGTCAGGCCACCGCCTTCTACATCTTCCTGACCAGCTTCATCGGCATGGCCTTCGGCACCAGCACCCTGGCCGCGTTCACCGACTTCCTCTTCCAGGACGACGGCAAGGTCCACTACTCCCTCGCCACGATGCAGGCGATCTTCAAGCCGGCGGGCGCGTTGCTCTTCTGGTACTGCCTGTCGGCGTACCGGAAGGCGATGGAGGAGGCGGGGAAGTGGGAGGTGGATTGACGGGAGCAGGGCAGAGACTGGGTGCGCCGGCGCCCCCGCCGGCATCCGGAAGCTCTGCCGCGCTTCAGCCGCCGCGCAGCGCCGGGAGCAGGTCCTCCCGGGTGACCCGCCGCACCGCCGCAAGGCTGGCCAGCGTACCGGCCGCCAGCACCAGCAGCAGGGTGAGACCGAGCGAGACCCACGGCACCAGGGCGTGCCCGCCCAGGAGGTGCGGGCTCACCGCGACGAGCGCCGAGGCCGCGCCCACGGTGACGCCCGCGGCCAGGAGCAGGCTGTTCTCGGCCACCACCAGCCACGCCAGGGCGCGCCGCCAGAATCCGATCGCCTGCATGGTCGCCAGTTCGCCGCGGCGTTCCAGCAGGTTGCGCAGCAGGACCACCGAAAGGCCCAGCGTGCCGAGCAGCAGGCCGAGGCCGCCCAGGGTCTGGAAGGTGCCGAGGTAGGTGTTCTCGACCGCCTGGTACGCCTGGAGGCGCTGGGCGGTGGGGACGGCGTCGAAGCCGAAGCCCGAGAGCGTCCGTTCGAGCTCCTGCATCGTCCGGTCCCGTTCGCCCGCCGGCGTCCGGACCAGGAAGTACGACGCTCCGGTCCGGCTCGGGAAGTGCCTGGCCAGGTTCGCCTCGGAGATCACGAGTTCGCTCTGGAACACGCTCTTGCGCAGGAGCCCGACCAGCCGCAGCTCGATCGTCTCGCCCCGCTCGGTTTCCATCTCGATGCCCTGGCCCAGCCCCGAGTGCAGGATCCACATGACCGAGTTGAAGTCTCCGATCGCCGGCACCACCCCGGGACCCAGGTCCTCCTCCAGCAGCGCCCACGGATTGTCCCCCGCCCCGTCGACGAGCGACTGGAAGCGGAAGCCCCCGCGCTCGACGAACTCCGGCGGCGCGCCGAGCAGCCGCGGCCGCTCCGGCTGGAACAGGTTCAGGCAACTGATGTCGTCCCCGGGCACCGTCCGGAAAGCGACGATCTCGTTCCCGCCGACGAGTTCCGACGCCTCCCTTCCGAAACCCAGGTCGTAGCGGCCCTCCACGCTGGTCAGGTCGGCGAGGATGGAGACGTCGGACTCGGCGACCAGGTCGAATCCCCCGGCGCCCGAATCCAGGTCCCGCGTCTCCTCGCCGAAGCGGAGCCCATAGGCGCCCACGGCCACGATGACGAACGACGCGCTCGCCACCAGGGCAGCGCAGAGCAGGCTCCGGCCCGGGTTGAGCGAAGCGTTCGCGGCCGCCATGCTTGACCCGGCCCGCCAGGACCAACCGCGAAGGGGCGCCTCGGGGCGGCGGCGGAGCCACAGCGTGAAGCCGGCGAGCCCGGCGACCAGCAGGCAGGCGCCGCCCGAGAAGAACAGGTAAGCGGCCGCCGACGCCGGGGCGGCCGCCGACCCGGCCAGCAGGGCCACCGCGAGACCGCCGGCGATTCCCCTCGTCCAGCGCGCCCTCCGGCCCGGCACGGAAACCGCCGCCGGCGGTTCGGCGGTCTCTCCCCGCAGCAGCCGGATGGGCGAGACCGCCGCCAGCCGGCCAACCGCGCCCCGGATCGCGAAGAACACGACGAGCAGCGAACCCGCCCCACCCAGCACCAGGGTCAGCGGCTCCACATGCAGGTACAGGTGGCTCGAACCCACGGCCGAGCGCCACAGTGTGCGGAGCGCGGCCATCATCGCCCCGGCGTAGAGCACCGCTCCGCTCAGGCCGAGCAGGACGCCCGAGCCGCCGAGTAGAGCGCCTTCCAGCAGGAAGCGCCGCCTCACACGCCTGGTGCCGTGGCCGAGGGCCAGCAGGAGGCCCATCTCGCTGGCGCGGCTCTCCGTCCCCAGACGGAAGAACAGGCCCACCAGCAGCGCCGCGGAGACGATCAGGAACAGGCTGAAACCGATGAACAGCCCTCCGAAATCCGTGGCGCCGGTAGCGCCGCGCAGCCCCGCCGCCTTGACCGGCTCGACCGCCAGGCCCGCCGCGTGAAGAGCGATCCTGGCCGGCGCCTCCGCTTCGAGGTCCATCCGGAGCCGAGCCGGATCGCTCCCTTCCTCCGGCAGCAACCGCAACGAGGTCAGGAGGCCGAAGCGGCTGGACCAGAGCTCGGCGCCGTAGTCCAGGTCGACGAACAGCTTCGGTGTGCCGCGGTACTCGTCCCAGTACGCCTCGTCCCGGTCCCGGATACGGCTGAGATCGACCGGAAAGGTCGGGTCCCAGTCGCTCATGTTGTCGGCGTCGGCGACGCCGGGGAAATCCGGCGTCAGGTTCCGGTCCGCTGCCCAGCCCGCCATCTCGACCACGCCCGCCACGGTGGTCTGAACCGTGCGCTCGATCAACTGTTCGCGGTCGCCGACGACGAAGTAGTCGACCGCCAGCCGGTCGCCCTCCCCGATCTCGAGGTCTTCCGCCAGGAACGTGTTGACCAGCACCTCGCCCGGCCCGAGCGCGGGCGCCGGTCGACCGTCGGCGAGGCGCAGCACGCCGAGTTCCCCGGCTCTCCCGGTGTCGAGCGCGGCGATCGTCGAGTACGGCGCCGCCGAGCCGTTGTCCGCCGCGCTGCGGTTGGCGAGGTAGGTCGAGACGCCGAGCGCCTCGACGCCAGCGTCCGCCGCCAGGACCTCGACCGCCGCGGCGAGTTCCTCGCCGAACACGATCTGCGACGTGGCGACCCGCAGGTGGTCCTCCGCCTCGACGAACTCGAGGCTGAAGTCCTCTGCCCGGGCCTGGGAGCGGATCCACCGCTCGAGGTCCGGGGCCACGGCCTCGGGTCCGGCCTCGGCGCCGTCTTCCGGCCCGGCGCGCTCCCCCACGAGCAGCGCGTTCGCCAGCCCGCGGCGATCCAGCTCCCGCTGCAGGTCGCGCAGCCGCGCATAGGCGACCAGCGGTTGGCTCTGGTGCGGCGCCAGCCCGAAGCTCCCCACCCCAACGTCGTCGAGCACCGAGACGACGCTCAGCCGCACGCTCTCCAACTGGTCCTCCGGGTCCTTCTCCCCCATCAGGCTGGCCCGCGGCGCCTCGCTCGGTCGCTCCAGATAGAGCACGACCGAATCGCCCGGCTCGACGGCGAGCGCCTCGGCCAGCGAACGATTGACCGCCAGCGACGCGAAGAGCTGGCCCTCGCGCCGGGACAGGTCGAGCGCCTCCTCGCTGCCCGGGAAGAAGGCGGCGAACCCGTCGTCGATCCCCTGCACGTTGACCCGGGCGGCACGCCGGCCGCTCTCGGGTTCGACCACGCTGCCCTGCATGAGGATGGCTGCCGACACCGGCGCATAGCGGGCCGAGAACTGCCCGTAGGCGGCCAGCTCGTCCCGCAGGCGCTCACGGAAGAAGCCGGCGCCGAGCAGGGCGTAGTCGATGCCGCCCAGCCGGTCGAGGGTGAGCTGGCGCAGGCTCCCCCGCACCGAGTCGCCAACCATCAACGCTCCGGTCAGTACGGAGGTCGCGACCGCCGCGGTCAGCACGACGGCGACATTGGACCGCCAGTAGTGACGAAGACTCGGCAGGGGTCCGCCCGGACGCGCGGAGCCCATCGCCTCAGCCTCCGCCCGCCGGCTCGGACCGGCGATCCTGGATCAGACCCGCCCGCAGCTCCACCCGGCGCGGCAACCTCGCCGCCAACTCCAGGCTGTGGGTCACCACGATCAGCGCGCTCTCCTCACCCGCGTGAAGCTCGAGCAGCAGATCCGCCACGGACCCGGCCGTATCCGCGTCCAGGTTGCCGGTGGGCTCGTCGCAGAGGAGCAGACCCGGCCGGTTGATCACCGCCCGCACGATCGCGGCCCGCTGGCGTTCTCCGCCCGACACCTGCGCCGGCCGATGATCGACACGGTCGCCGAGGCCGACCCGCTCCAGCAGGGCCCGCGCCCGATCTTCCGCGTCGTCCTGGCCGTTGCCGGCCGCAACCGTCGGCAACAGCACGTTCTGCAGCATCGTGTACTGCGGCAGCAGGTAGTGATCCTGGAACACCAGGCCGACGCGCCGGCTACGGAACGCCGCCAGTTCGCGTTCGGGCAGATCGTGGGCCGCCTCGCCGCCGATCCGGATGCTGCCCGAAGTCGGCGTCTCGAGCGTCGCGGCGAGGTGCAGCAGGGTGCTCTTGCCGCTGCCGGAGGGTCCGGTGACGGCCATCGCCTCCCCGGCCTCGAGAGAGAACGAGATGCCGCGAAGGACCTCGACGGCGCCCGCTTCCGTCCCGTAGGACTTCGCGACCTGCTCGAAGCGAAGGGCCTCAGCCATGACCGGCCGATGCTACCGCCGGCCCGGCATCGCCGCTTCGGCGCCGTGCCAGTCCCCGCCGGTACGAGGCGAGCGTGTCCGCCGCCATCAGCCCGGCCGAGTAGTGACGGCGCACGCCGTCCATCCCCGAACGGCCGAGGTGGCTCCTTCGTTCGGCGTCGCCAGCCAACTGTGCGACGGCGTCCGCCAGGGCCGCCGGATCGCCAGCCGGCACCAGCACGCCGCCGCCCGTCCGCTCGAGCATCTCGGGAAACGATCCATGGTCGGGCAGCAGGACGGGGACGCCGTTCGCCATCGCCTCGAGCGCCGGCAGGCCCTTGGCCTCGCGGTAGACGGTCGGCAGCACGAGCGCATGCAGGCTGCACAGCAGCTCGATCTTCTCCTCCCGGGAGACTTCGCCGAGCCAGTCGAAATGCGCTTCGAGGCCCCAGTCGGCGATCCGCCGGCGCTGTTCCTCGAAGTACGCACCGTCACGGCCGCCGAGGTAGCCGGCGGCGCGAAAGCGGACCCGGCCAACGCCCAGACGGTCGCTCAGCGCCTTGAACGCCTCGGCGGCGAGATGAAAGCCCTTCTCCGGGCACATCCGGGCCAGGTAGCCGATGACCAACGGCGACTCCGGAGGCTCCGCGTCGCGCCCGTCGTGCCCCTCGAGCTCGATTCCCAGGCGCGCGACGTCGATGCCGGCCAGGGGAAGCTCGAGCAGCTCGGCCATCGCCGCCGCGTAGTAGTCGTTCGGCGCCACCAGCACGTCGACCTCGCGTACCCGCTTCCGCATCTCATCTACCACCAGGGACTTGTGGGGCTCGTCCAGGTCTTCGAGGAAGATGTCCTCGCCCTGGAGGCCGCAGACGATCAACGCCTCCGGGAGCGCCTCTCGCAGCCGGTGGGCCATCCCCACCAGCATCGAGTTCGTCAGGTGGACGACGTCCGGCCGGAACTCGCCGGCGAGCCACTTCGCCAGGCCCTGGAGTTCCGCCAGTTGACGGCCCTCCTCGCCCCGCACCATGGACAGGGCGAGCTCCCCGAGTTCGCGCGCGTCGGTCGCCGAAGCCGAACGCGTCACCCGGGCCAGCAGCCCGGGGTTGTCGAGCAGGCGGCGAATCGCGGCCGGCGCTCGACTCCAGATCGGCAGCTTCTGCTCCAGGTAGATGTTCACGGCGCCGTAGAAGACCCGGCCGTAGCTCACGTTCTCCTCGTCGGTGCGAAGCGGCGTGTAGATCGGCAGCAGCAGCGCGTTGTGCCCCCGGTGCTGGAGTTCGCGGACGAGGGCGTTGTCGTGAATGCAGCTCCCGCAGATCATCCCGCCGGCGCCGGCCGCCAGATAGGCGATGCGCAGCGGCTGGCCCGAATCGTTCACGAAGAGAACCTGCCGCTCACGGGAAAAAAGGCGCTACCCGCTCGGCCGCGGGCGGCCTGCTCAGCAGGGAGCCGACGATCATGGCCAGGGTGGAGCCGGCGAAGACGACCGCGACCGGCATGATCCCGGTGCCGCCGACGCTGTAGTCCGCGTCGCCGATACCGCGCACGAAGAACCAGGTCCAGAGCGCGATCACGGTGAGGATGGCGGCCCCGGCGCCCGCCGCCGTGCTCCGCCGCCAGTAGAGCGCCGCCACCACGACCGGCAGCAGGGAGGCGAATCCGGTGAACGACCACACCGAGAGCGCGAAGATGCTCCGCTCGGCGACCAGGGAGACGAGGAAGACGGCCGCCACGACGGCAACGACGAACAGGCGACCCAGCCGCACCTGGCGCTCTTCGCTCAGATCGCCGCCCCAGCGGTAGTGCCGGACAATGTCCTGCGTGAACATGGCGCCAAGCGACAGCGATTGGGAATCGAGCGACGACATGATCGCCGCGAAGACACCGGCGCCCAGCAGGCCGGCGAGCAGTTCCGGTGCGTAGAAGCCGATCATCCGCACCAGAACGGCATTGGACTCAGGGCCCTCAAGCCCCGGAAAGTCGATGTTGCCAAAGAGCCCGAGGAGGACGCTGGGTATCCACACCGCGACGATGCAGATCGGATAGAGAACGACCGGCGCCTTGAAGGTCGACGCCCGCTTCGCGGACAGCCAGTGCGCGAAGATGTGGGGAAAGGTCCCCACGGACAAGGGGATCAGGGTGTAGCTGAGCAGCCGCAACGGGTGGACGGCGTCGCCGCGTACCAGCAGTTCCGGCCGGCTCTCCGCGACCCGGTCCAGCGCCGGCCCGACGCCGCCGAGCTTCGTCACGATCAGGACCGCCGTCACCGCCCCGAGCAACATGAACAGCGCCGTCTGGAAGGTGTTGACCCAGGCCGTGCCGCGAAGCCCTCCGCTCGTCACGTAGCCGATCACGACTCCCGATACGAGCAGACTGCCGAGCCACGCCGGCGCCGCCCCATCCGTGATCTGACCCAGCACGACGCCTCCTCCCATCACGCCGATCAG
>JAJDZH010000187.1 GCA_022824725.1 Thermoanaerobaculia bacterium
CGGCGCTCGCCAAGGAGGACGCCGCGGCCGCCACAGCCGGGGGATCGGAACAGGACGGACGGGAAGACCGGAAGGACCGGGAAGAAGAGCGGAGGGAGCTGCGATGAGCGACCGCAACCGGATGAACCAGACTCTGATCGAAACCGCACAGGCGATCGCCGCGGAGCGGCCGCCAGCCGATGTCGAGGCCGCCGCGGCCGCACGCGTGCGGCAGGCGCTGGCGGTGGCGGCCGCCGGCGATGCCGCCGGAACGGATACGCCCGACGCCGGCGTCGATGCGAACGCGACGCTGACATCCTGCGCCGACTACCAGGCGCGGATGCCTGCCCTCGTCGCCGGCACGCTGCCGGAGGCGCAGCGCCTCCTGGTGGAGGACCACACTCGCGAGTGCATTCCCTGCCGCAAGCACCTGCAGGCGGTGCGTGCGGGCCGCGCGGTGGCCGACGTTGCCGGGCCGGCGGCGCCGGCGCGGGTGGGCCGCTACTACGCGGCCGCCGCGGCAATGGTCGGCGTGGCCGTGGCGGGCGTGTGGATCAGCCAGCGCGTGCTCCTGCCGCCCCAGGACGGCATCGTGCAGGTTCAGAGTGTCGACGGCCGGATGTTCGTGGCCGGCGACGACCGCGCGGCGGACCTCGTTCCGCTCGGCCCCGGCGACGCGGTCGACGGCGGTGTTGCGGTCCGCACCGGCGCCGGCAGCCGCGCGGTGCTCGAACTCGCCGATGGCTCCCGGGTCGAGGCCGCGGGCCTCACGACGTTCCGCGTCGACGCCCGGCGCAGCGGCCATCGCGTGAGAGTCGACCGCGGCAGCGTGATCGTCCAGGCCGCCCGGCAGGAGAACGGTTCGCTGATCGTGTCGACCGAGGAGATGCTGGTGGCGGTCAAGGGCACGATCTTCGCCGTCACGCACGGCGTCAAGGGGTCGCGCGTCTCGGTGATCGAGGGCGAGGTCGAGGTCGAGAAGGGGCGCGAGCGCCACAGCCTGCTTGCCGGCGATCAGTTCCGCAGCCGTCCGACACTGGTGGCGATGACGCTGCAGGAGGAAGTCGGCTGGAGCCAGGACGCGGATCGCTACCTCGCCCTGCTCGAGGAGTTCAGGTCGCTGCGCAGCGAACTGAACCAGTTGATGGAGGCGACGCCGGCGCGCCACTCGACCCGCCTGCTCGACCTGATGCCGGCCGACACGAAGGTCTATATGGCGATGCCGAACGCGCCGGCGACGTTGAGCGACCTGTTCGAGCTCGTGCGCTCGCGCGTCGGCACGAGCGACCTGTTCGCCGAGTGGTGGACGGAGTTCGAAGCCTCCGGCGCGGTCGGGACGATCGACGAAGTGATCGCGTTGCTGGGCGAACTCGGGGACACGATGGGCGCCGAGACGGTCATCGCGCTCTCCGGCGGCATCGCCGACAACACGGCCCGTCCCCTGCTCGTTACGGAAGTCTCGGACGCCGCGGCCCTGCGCGAGGCGCTCGACGAACACCTGGAGGGACTCGGCGATGCGATGGGCGAGGAGGGCACGCCGGTCATCGTCGAGGATCTCGATGCGGCGGCCGAGTCGGACGGCGCGCTCCTGGTCTGGATCGCCGACGATCTCGCCGCGGCCTCGCCCTCGCTCGCCGCGCTTCGCACCGTGGCGGCGAACCGGGACGGCGCGACCAACCCCTTCGTCGGCTCGCGGCTGCACGGCCGGCTCGCGGAGCGCTACGCCGCCGGCGCGGAGCTGCTGGCCGCGGTCGAACTGGCGGCCGTCGTTGCCGAACTGACCGACAGCGAGGACGCGGACGCCAACGGCTTCGCGTTCAGCGGGCTCGACCGCGTCGAGGATCTGGTCGCTTCGCGGACCCAGGACGGCGACCGGGCGAACCTCACCGCGACGCTGAGCTTCGACGGCCAGCGGTCCGGGATGGTCTCCTGGCTGTCCGAGCCGGGAACCAACGGCGCCCTCGACTTCTTCTCTCCCGACGCGTCCTTTGTCGCCGCCGGCGTGATCGAGGATCCGCTGACGATCTACGACGAGTTCCTGGAGTTCCTCGCCGGCCTGGGCGGGGAGATGGACGGGCCGCCGGCCGAGATCGAGAGCGAACTCGGCATGTCGATTCGCGAGGACTTCCTGGCGCACCTGGGTGGCGAGTACGCCGCCGGCATCGACGGACCCGTCCTGCCCTCGCCGGCGTGGAAGGCGGTTGCGTCCGTCTACGATGCGGAGGGCCTGCAGGCCTCGATCGAGGCCCTCGCCCATAAGGCGAACGACCGGCTGGCGGACGAGGGCGTGGGCGCGGCGATCCTGCTCGACGAGCAGGAGTCGGGCGGCCGCACGGTCTACCGTCTCTCGATCGAGATCGACGACGCGGACGGCGACGGCGGGGAGGCCGACGCAGGCGACGACGAGGACGGCGACTCCCTCGAGGGAGTGCTCGAGAGCCTGGTGGAAACTCCCGAGATCTTCTACACGTACTTTGATGGGTACATGGTGAGTGCGTCCAGCGTGGCAACGATCGACACCGCGATCCGGTATCGCGGCAGCGGCGCCTCGCTGACCTCGAGCCAGCAGTTCCTCGATCTTCTGCCCGAGAACGGCTACGCGGACTTCTCCGCGATGGTCTACAACCGGCTTGCCGAGACGGCGAGCGAACTGTTCGACCTGCTGCCGACCGATGTCGCTGGCGACGATCAGCAGGCCGTGGTTCGGGCGATCGAGGAGTCCATCACCAGCCAGGGGGCGTCCCTCTACACGGTGTACGCGGGCCGCAGCGAGATCGTCGTGACCTCCAGCGGGCCGAGCCTGCTGGCCTTCGCCGGATTGGGGCCGCTGCTCGGCATGCCCGCTCTCCTGGAAGGTCTGGAGGCGATGGAAGAGGCGGTCGAGCCCGAACCGGAGGCCGAGCCGGCGGCCGGAGTGGACGATCAGGTCGCCGGGATTCGGGCGCCTGCGGCGGAAGCCGGTGGGGGCGCCGGCGCACCCATTGGCAGCGGCCTGAGGCCCGCCGCCTGATGAGTGAGGCGCCGCCGGTCATCGACCTCGACGGTCTCGGGGTTCGCTTCGGCCGGCACCAGGTGCTCGACGATCTGCGCGGCGCTTTCTCGGGCCGAGCGATCGGTCTTCTGGGGCCGAACGGCGCCGGCAAGACGACGTTGCTGAACACGCTGCTCGGCTTCTACCGGCCGACCGCCGGCACCGCCCGCCTGTTCGGCATGGACATCGCCGCCCAGGGCCGGGAACTCCGGCGCCGGGTCGGCTACATGCCGGAGCGGGACGCCTTCATCGCCGGCATCTCCGGCGTCCGCTTCGTGCGGCTCATGGCGGAGGTTTCCGGGCTGCCGCCGGAGGCCGCGCTGGAACGCGCGCACGAGGTCTTCTTCTACGTCGGTCTGGGCGAGGCGCGCTACCGCAACGTGGAGACCTACTCGCTGGGGATGAAGCAGTTGCTCAAGCTGGCGCAGGCGATCGCCCATGGGCCGAGCCTCCTGTTCCTGGACGAACCGACGAACGGTCTCGACCCGCCGGCGCGCCTCCGGATGCTGCGGTTGATCCGGGAGATCCGGGATTCGGGCAAGGCGCGGATCGTCGTCTCGTCCCACCTGCTGCGCGACGTGGAGGAGTGCTGCGAGGAAGTGCTCGTCCTGAACCGGGGGCGGATCGCCACCTACTGCAACCTGGCCGAGGAACGCCGCGCCAACCGTCGTTTCCTCGAACTGGACCTGGCCGCCGAGCGGGAGGGCGCCGGCAGCGCCTTCCGCGGCGCGATCGAGGGGCTGGGTTGCGAAGTCGCGGTGGTCAACCGCCGCCGGATCAAGGCCGTTCTGCCGCCCGGCATCGGTGTGCGCCACATCTACGCCTCGGCGATCGAGCAGGACGTGACGATTCGACGTCTGGACTACAAGCGCACCTCGCTGGAGGACATCTTCCTCAAGGCGATGGAGGGCGACGATGGCCGTCTATGACCACGGCTACAAGGGCTACGACGGTCCGCTGATGCCGGCGCGGAGCCGTTTCCTCGTCATCAGCCGCTACGGCCTGCGCGACGTCTTCGCGTCGCGGCTGTTCCTCGCCTTCTTCGCTTTCTGCTTCGCCTGGCCGCTGGTGCTGCTCGGCGCGATGTACCTGCGCTACAACGCGGAGGCGCTGGCCCTGATCAACCTCGATTCGGCCGACCTGCTCGAGTTCGTCCAGGTCAACACCTGGTTCTTCCAGAATCTGTTCCTGCGCGCCCAGTTGTACCTCGGCTTCATCATCGTTCTCGTGGTCGGGCCGTCGCTCGTGTCGGCGGACCTCCGCAACCGGGCGATGCCGCTCTACCTCTCGCGGCCGCTGACGCGGACCGACTACGTGCTCGGCAAGCTCGTCGTCCTCGGCGTTCTGGTGTCGGCGATCACCTGGGCGCCGGGGCTGCTCCTGTTCGCAATCCAGGCGTCGCTCGGCGGCCGCGAGTGGCTGCTGGAGCACTGGCGGGTCGCGCCGTCGATGGTGGTCGTGTCGGTCGTCTGGCTTCTCTGCATGTCGCTGCCGATGCTGGCGATCGCGGCCTGGGTGAAGTGGAAGCCCTGGGCCCGGATCGTCTTCATGGGCGCGATCCTCACGGGCACGGCCTTCGGCTCGTTCTACAAGGAGTTCTACGACTCCTGGCTCGGCAGCCTGGTGGTGGCCTTCGACGTGACGGACGCGCTCTCCGCCTCCGTGTTCGGCACCCAAGGGTCGGTCGAGATGCCGGAGGCGGCCGCCTGGCTCGCGGCGGCCGCGCTGGCCTCGCTGTCGGCGGCCCTGCTGTACCGGCGCGTGCGCGCCTTCGAGGTCGTCAAGTGAGCGACGACCGCAACATCGTGATCCACGACGTCTCGAAGTTCTACGGCGACGTGCTGGGCGTCAACCGGGTCGACCTGGAGATCGAACCTGGCATCACCAGCCTCGTCGGCCCGAACGGCTCCGGCAAGAGCACGCTGATGAACCTGCTCGCGGGGCTGCTGCGGCCGACGCGGGGCGAGATCCGCGTCCTCGGCGTTTCGGCCTCCCGGCCGCAGGACCTGTTCCGCCGCTTCGGCTACTGCACCCAGTACGACTCCTTCCCGCGGGGCGTGACCGGCTGGCAGTTCGTCTTTTCCTACCTGCTGCTGCACGGTCTCGACCGCGGCGAGGCGGAGCGCCTGACCGCCCGGGCGCTGGAGCGGGTCGGCCTCGTCGACTCCGCGCACCGGCGGGTCGCCGGTTACAGCAAAGGCATGCGTCAGCGGATCAAGCTGGCGCAGGCGATCGCCCACCGTCCGCAGGTCATGGTGCTCGACGAGCCGCTCAACGGTCTCGACCCGATGGTGCGCGCCGAGACGATCGAACTGTTCCGCCAACTGGCCCGCGAAGGCCAGCACGTGCTCATCTCGAGCCACATCCTCCACGAGGTCGATCTGCTCTCGGACCGCGTCATCCTGATCTCGAACGGGTACATCGTGGCGGAGGGCGAGGTCCCGGGAATGCGGGAGGAAGTCGCGGAGGCTCGCGAACAGCCGATGCAGGTGTTCGTGCGCTGCGACCGTCCGCAGTGGCTCGCCGGCCGCGCCTTCGAGCTCGACCACGTGACCGAGGTCCAGCTTCACGACGACGGCGGCGGCCTGCACCTGCGCACCCGCGACGCGGACCGCTTCCTGCGCCTCGTCGCCGAGCTTGTCGCCGAGGGCGGTGTGGAGGTCGAAGCGGTGGGGCCGGCCGACAGCGACCTGCAGGCCGTGTACCGCTACCTCATGGTCGAAGAGGAGGAGCCGTCGTGACCGTGGTCCCCCGGGCCGCCGCTTCCGGAGGCGTTGACTGGGCGCTGCTCGGCCGGCAGGTCGGCGGACTCGTGCGGCTCGAACTGCGCCGGTTGCTGATGACGCGCCGGGCGGTGATCCTGGGCCTGGCGGCGTCGGTTCCGGTGGTCATCGTTCTGTTCGTGGGCACCGTACGGATCGGCGGCCAGACGGTGCTGGAACGCTTCGGCAACCGGATCGTCTACGAGACGATCTTCGAGACGGTCTTCCTCGGCGCGATCCTGTTCTTCGGTTGCCTGTACGTCTTCTTCAACCTGTTCCGGGGCGAGATCCTGGAGCGCAGCCTGCACTACCTGCTGCTGACGCCGCTCCGCCGCGAAGTCGTCGTGGCGGCGAAGTACGCGGCCGCGGTCGCCGCGGTGGCGGCGCTGTTCATGGCCAGCACCGTGTTCAGCTACGCGCTGATCTACCTGCCCGTGGGCGTCTCGGGAGCGATCGAGGACCTGACCGCCGGCCCGGGCGGCCGCCATCTGGTGGCCTACCTGGGGGTGACCCTGCTGGCGTGCATCGGCTACGGCTCGCTGTTCACGCTGGTCGGCATGGTGTTCCGGAACCCGATCATCCCGGCCGGCGTCCTGTACGTTTGGGAGATGCTGCACTTCCTGCTGCCGCCGGCGCTCAAGAAGCTCAGCGTGATCCACTACCTGAAGGGTCTGCTCCCGGTACCCCTTTCGGACGGCCCGTTCGCCGTGGTCGTCGAACCGCCGCCGCCGGCCGTCTCCGTCCTCGGCCTGCTCGCCTTCGCCGCGGTTGTCCTGGCCGCGACCGCCCTGATCATCCGCCGCCTGGAGATCCGGTACACCGAAGACTGACCACTGGGTGCGCGGGTCCTCTGACCCGCCGCCGCCGCAGGCGGCATGAAGAACGCGCCGGCCGCAGGCCGGCATCCGCGGGCACCCACTGGGTACGCCGGCGCCCTCGCCGGCATTCGGGCGATGCCGCGAAGCGGCGAGCCCGAACCGCCGCATCTGCCACGATACGGCCATGGCTCCCATCGACATCGGCGGCCTCGCCATCCCCGAGTCAGCCCTGACCTTCAAGTTCGTTCGCTCTTCCGGCCCCGGCGGCCAGAACGTGAACAAGGTGGCGACCGCGGCACAGTGCCGCCTCGACCTCGACGCCGCCGGTATCGAGGGGCCTTTGCGGCGTCGCCTGGAGGCGTTGGCCGGGAAGCGCCTCACCGTGGCCGGTGAGATCGTCGTCTCCGCCGATACCCACCGCACCCAGGCCCGCAACCGGGCCGAGGCGCTCGCACGGCTCGCAGCGATGATCGAAGAGGCTCGTGAGGAGCCCCGGCCGCGCCGCCCTACGCGGCCCTCTGCCGGCGCAAGGGAAAGGCGGCTTCAGGACAAGCGCCGGCGCGGCGAGACGAAGAGGCGCCGCGGTCCGGTCGGCCCGGAAGACTAGGAACCGGCGCCGCCTCTGGCGGCCAGAGCGGTCGCCGCTTCGCGGCGCGTTCTCCTCAGAAGCCGGCGGGGGCGCCGGCGCACCCAGTGTGCGGCCGGTTCCGGCCGAGTGCCGGTTACCTGAGCCCGCCGCGGCACGACACCGTCGTGAAGTGGCCGCGGTCCGCCGTTTCCAGGTCGACCTCGATGTCCTGGCCGCGCGTCAGCTCCTCCCAGACCCCGTGGTCCGACGGCGGGCAGGCGATCGCCGCCACCATGCGCTCGCGTTGACGACCCGGCATGACCATCAGGTCGCCGGCGAACTCGGGAATCACGACGACGCGGTGGATGAGCGTGTCCACACGTTCCAGCTCCCTGCCGACCCAGACCCTGGTCCACCCCTGGCGCAGCCGCTGCGGCGACGGGAAGTCCAGGCTGTGCCGGTAGACGAGGTCGGCGCTGACGTGAGGCGCTTGGCCGCACGCTGGCAGCATCAGGACAGCGGCGAGCAACGGCAGCAACAGGCGAGAGCGAAGGGGCAGTCGCGACAAATTGCCACGTCTGACACACTCCCTGCAGACCGGCACGGCCCTTTGGAAGGCGGACTCCAAACCAGACGCTAAGGGAACAGCCGTGGGCTTCGCCTACTTCTTGGACGAAGCGCATGGGGCAAAGAACACAGCCCAGGCATCAATCACGCGTCCGTCGGCGAAATACGTTGGGGCCGAGTACAGGAACGTGTTGCCGTGCTTGTCCGCATGGGCCTTCTCGTCCGTGTACTTGAGCTCAAACTCCATCAGCCCGACGTCGGAAAGCACGACCAACTCGCCTGGGTCCGTCACGGCATCTTGGTTGCTATCCATCCACAGCCTCAACGACGAGAAGATCTTGTCGCCGGAGTTGATCTTCTCGTCGCCATCGCCGCCGTTCAGCGGATTGTCGAACATGGCCAAAGCCAGGAACCCATTAGGCGAAGCACTCGGCACTTGGGGCGATGAATGCGAGAATGGCTCCACTCCGTTGTCGATGATTCCGTTGCCGTTCCGGTCCAGTACGAGAAACCCGTCGTCGCTGCCGGCAAGCCACGGTATCTTGTCCAGCTTGCCGTCCCCGTCCAGATCGAACAGCACGCCGCCTTCAGCACTCGTCAGCTCGTACTTGGCGTCCTTGGTCGAGATCATCAACGGGTCTTCTCTGCAGTCCCGCCAAGTGCTGTCGCAGTTGGCGCAGAACACGTAGTCGACCACGTTCTGTTGGCGGCATACAGTGGAATTCCAGCGATAAAAGCCGTTGCTGTAGGTGATTACTTTCCCGTCCAATCCCCATGTGTCAGAGATGATCGGTGGCGTCGGCGGGCAGTGCCTGTTTCTCAGGCAAGCTCCTTCTGAAGTGTACTGAATGACGTAAGTGATCGGCGTGTAACAAATCGGGTGGCAGTTGATCTCAAACGTCGTCGTGAAAGTCTGTGGCTCCTTTGGACACGCTTCCGACTCTTGGCCTGTACTTAGAACTCTGTGGCTCGCGCATGGGAAGCCGGGTATCTGAGCCGTGGCCATTTCCGATTGGGTGGACACGAAACAGAAAACCAGAACTGCTCCCCCAAAGGAGCTTTTCAACACACGCTTCACGGCAACAACTCTCGTAGTTCGGGGGGCAAGTGGGTGTGAAGAAGATCCTGTTCACTTCTCAGAAAGGGCAGCGTCGCTTCAGCCGCTAGACGCAGTGCGTTTGGGTTGGCCTTCAGTGTATCGAGGACATCGTCGAGTTCCCGGCCAGCGCCGCTGAATGGCGCCGACATGCGGAGTGCCGACAACCACTGTCGGTTGAGGGTCTGAGTCTCTGTCCACAAGACGCCAGCGAGCCCTCTGGGCATCGACGTCGTGTCGCGGGAGTCATCGGCAGTTCGCATGCTCTCGGCAAGCAACGGCTCCACGGCGCCTGTGCGTAGAGCGGCTTGTAGACGGGTCTCCATTCTCGCGAGCGCCACCGCTCGAACGTGACGGCGACGGATGACGGTTCTCATGGTCCTAAGGTCGGAACCTGCGACGTCGCCTCCATCGAAGGCGACTGCTTTGACTGTTACGCTGAGAACGCGGTAAGGGTCATCTTCCCACTGGAAGCCCTTTCGCCGCGCTAGGTCGTATTCGATTACGCGATTCTGGCCGGGCTGGAGCGGAGAATAGTCGCCGTCGTATAGCCCGCCGGAGTAGTTGTCCACTGTGTGGACGGAGGTCAGAGCTTGGGCTCCGGAAGAGCCTTCAAGAATGCCTATGGACCAAGCAGTGATAGGCTTCCATGCTTCGTTGCGAATTGTTACGGAGAGCTTGCCGCTGGGCAGGACGAAGACGTCCTCTATCCTAAGTGAGGTCTCGGCGATGTCGGGGGCCTTGGCGCCCAAGCTCTCGATGAATCTGCCAGCCGCTTCCACGTTGGCATCTTGGCCTAGCTCGTAGTAGCTACTTGGTGGGACGTCGTACTGTTGTGCAGATAGAGTTGGCAGAAACAGAGTCAGCAGCGCCGGAGTTAGGAGGAAGAGTCGCATGGTACCTCCTAGCCTCTTCGCACACAAAGTTGGGTGTACTTCCGTCACTCTGAACCTCCATGTTAGTCGATTGAACCCTGTGGCGAGCCGCTTCGGTGGCGTAGCCACGAACCGCCCGCAGGCTAGCATAGGCAGTCTCGCTAGGGAACGCTAAGCTCGTCCCAATGCGTCCCACCATCCTCGCCCTCGTCCTCGCCGTCGCCGCGCCCATCCTCCACGGCGACGACTGGCCACAGTGGCGCGGCGACGAACGCCGCGGCGTCTGGCACGAAGACGGCATCCTCGAGCGCTTCCCCGAAGGCGGCCTTCGCTTCGCCTGGCGCGTGCCGATTGGTCCGGGCTACGGCGGCCCGGCTGTCGCCGCCGGCCGCGTGTTCGCGACCGACTTCGAGCGGCTGCCCGGGAACCGTGGCCGCGAGCGCCTGATCGCGCTCGACGAGCTGACCGGCAAGCAGCTCTGGGAGCACGCCTGGGAGACGGACCTGGCCGGGCTCATGCCCGCCTACGCGAACGGCCCGCGGGCAACCCCGACCGTCGACGGCGACCGCGTCTACGTGCTCGGCTCGGCCGGCTATCTGGCGGCGCTCTCGGTCGAGGACGGCCGCGTGCTCTGGCGGCACGACCTGGTGGCGGACTACGAAGCGCCGGTTCAGGCGTGGGGTTTCGTCGGCGCGCCGCTCGTCGACGGCCGGCAGATCATCACCCTGGTCGGCGGCGAACCCGACGCCATGGTCGTGGCGTTCGACCGGGGAAGCGGCGACGAGCTCTGGCGCTCGATGGAGGTAGGCAACGAACCGGGCTACAACCCGCCGGTCATCTACGAGCTTGGCGGCCGGCGGCACCTCGTCATCTGGCACCCGAAGGGCATCGCGGGGCTCGACCCGGACGGCGGCGAGGTGTTCTGGCGGTTCCCCTACGAAGTGGAGTACGGGCAGACGATCGCAACGCCGATCCAGGACGGCAACCAGCTCCTCGTGTCGTCCGCGTCGCACGGCTCGACGTTGATCGAGGTCGCCGCTGCCGCGGGGGCCAAGCCGGAAGCCAGGATCGTCTGGAAGGGCAAGAGCACCAGCAAGGAGAACCTCGACGGCCTGCACGCCTTCAACTCGACACCCGCCTTCGACGGCGACATGATCTACGGCATCGGTGGCCAGGGAGCGTTGCGCGCCATCGACCGCGCCACCGGCGAGGAGGTCTGGGCGACCTTCGAGCCGAGCGAGGACGCTCGTATCGCCACCGCCTTCCTGGTCCGGAACGGCGACCGCTACTTCATCAGCAACGACCGCGGCGAACTGATGATCGCTCGCCTGAGCCGCGACGGTTACCACGAGATCGACCGGACCCGCCTGCTCGAACCGACCACCCGCAGCGTCCGCATCCGCCGGGAGCTCGGCAAGCTCCTCTGGGTGCACCCCGCCTACGCGAACGGTCACATCGTGCACCGCAACGACCGGGAGATCGTCCGCGCATCGTTGCTGGCCGAGTAACCGCGGCCGCTTCCGCCACCTCCGCCACTGGGTGCGCGGGTCTTCTGACCCGCTTCCGCCGGAGGCGGACAACCCGCCGGCCGAAGGCCGACCGATCCTCCATGCGCCGGTATAGACTCCTGTACTCCCATGCGCGGTACCCGCAGTCTTGTTGTCGGACTGGCGGTCATACTCGCTGGCTTTGTCCTGTACCGCTTGCTGTCGAACGATCCGGGAAGCGATCAGACCGAAGCCGGCGCGACCGAGGCCGCCACAAGCACCGACTACGCGGATCTCGTCACTCTCTTCGAGGAGTTTCGTTCGTTTCAGCAGGGCGGCTCCGGAAGCGCCCAGTCCTATTCGCAGAGCGGCTGGTTCCTGTCGAACCTGGACACGACGCCCGACTTTTCCGCCGCGGCAATGGA
>JAJDZH010000318.1 GCA_022824725.1 Thermoanaerobaculia bacterium
AGGTTGATCAGGCCCACCACGACGAGATCGAATCCGAGTTCTGCCTGGACGAGTCGAGTGGTTTCGCGGACCTGGGTTGGCAGGGGCCCTTGGACCTCAATGCGTCGGTCGTAACTCGGGCCGTCGTCGCGGTACCGGAAGATCTCGACGAACGTCTTGCCGAGAACGCGGTGGGGCTGCTCGGTCAGGTAGAGCGCCCCGGCTACGGTCAGGCGCTCCTCGCCGTCTTCCCTGGTCACGAGCGACGCCTCTCGAAGCCGCTCGGCGACTGCGTCCCCAGACCAGCCCCACGCCGTGGCCAACTCGCGAAGCAGGTCTTGATCCGCCGCGCGGAGGGGCATCGCCGTTGCGGTTCGCTCGAAGTGTACGAGGGTCCGCCGGGCCATAAACTCGGAGAGTTCGCGCCCCATGAGGGCCGTGTTCGAGGCGCCGCGTCTTACCAGGACCCGGCCGTCCGGAGTTTGCGAGAATCCCTCGTGCCGGCACTGGATGGTCAGCACGACGATGTTCCGTTTCTCCACCGTAAGGTGGCGGACCTTGTAGCGCCCCGGGTTGTGAAGGTTCGCAACAAGCTGGTGCAGCGTCGCCTCGCGGTTGCCGCTGGGTACTACTCCCTTGACCAAGCCGTCGTCACGGACACCGATCAGGATCACTCCGCCGTCCGAGTTCGAGAAGGCGACTACGGCTTCCTGGAGCCGACGCTGACCGAACCCCTCCTTGAACTCGACGAACCGGTCCTCTTGCGGGAACTCGAGGGCGAGTTCCCGCTCGGCAAGTGTGCTGACCGGCGGGCGTCCGGACTCAGGATGGAAGAGCGGATATGACATACATCGACATCGCGCCGTGAGCGCCGACGAAGTTTGTCATAAGTTGTCGGCCCCCTCCTTACTCAAGAGTCAGTCTCAGGCTCCCCCAACCCCGTCTGCGTCAACAGGAATGTCGCTTCCGCCGCCACGAACGCGACCCGCTCCGACATGGGCAAGCCGCGACTCGCGGCGTGGCCCGCGTATGGGTGGTAGCGCATGATGACCGGCAGTCCCGATGACGTCGCCGCCTGCAGCCGGGCTGTCACCTTGCGGGCCTGGAGCGGCGGCACGCGGGTGTCCAGGTCGCCCTGGGTCAGCATGACGGCGGGGTAGGCAACGCCGTCGCGGATCGCCTGGTAGGGGGAGAAGCCGCGGAGCGACTCGAACTGGTCTGGGATCTCACCGTCGCCGTACTCGAGCAGGGCGGGCATGTTGTTCGTCTCGGTGAAGGTGTAGAAGCGGATCAGGTCGAGCTCGGGGAAACCGCAGAGCACGGCGCGGTAGAGGTCGGGGCGCTGGGTCAGGGAGGCGCCTACCAGCAGGCCGCCGTTGCTCGCGCCGTGGATCGCCAGGCGGTCCGGGTCGCTGTAGCCCTCGGCGACGAGCCATTCACCGGCGGAGATGAAGTCGTCGAAGACGTTCTGCTTGTTGTGGAGCATCCCGGCCTGGTGCCACTCCTCGCCGTACTCGCTGCCGCCCCGGAGCGTCGCCACGGCGTAGACGCCGCCGGCCTCGAGCCATAGCGCCGCCAGCGGGTTGAACCGCGGCGTCAGCGACACGTTGAAGCCGCCGTAGCCGTTGAGCAGGGCGGGCGTCGTGCCGTCGGGCTCGAAGTCCTCCCGGTGGGCGATGTACATCGGCGCGGAGGTGCCGTCCTTCGACGTGTAGCGCACCTGCTTCAGGACGTAGCCGTCGCCGGAGAACGGCGCCTGGGGCTCCCGGAAGACTTCGCGCTCGCCCGTCTCAAGATCGAGCAGGTACGTGACAGGCGGTTGCAGGTAGGAGGCGAGCGAGAGCAGCGCCTTCCCCTCGCCGGCCCCTCGGATGCCGGCGTTGTGGTGCTCGGGCACCTCGACCTCGCCGGCCGGGGTGCCGTCGAGTTCGAAGACGCGGATCCGGCTGGCGACGTGGTGCAGGTAGGTCAGGTAGAGCTTGCCAGAGTGGACGGACACGCCCTGGAGGACGTCCTCGGCTTCGGGCACGACCTCGCGCCAGTCAGCAACAGCCGGCCGGTCGAGATCGACCTCCATCAACCGGTTGAGCGGCGCGCCCAGGTTCGTGCGCACGAACAGCCGGCCGTCGTTGTGGTGGGTGTTGAAGCGGGCCTCCATGCCTTCCACGATCGGCGTCGCCTGCCAGGTGCCGATCTCCACGAGGTACACGTCGCTCCTGGCCCATCCGTGCTGGACGCCGACGAGCAGTCTCGCTTCGTCGAGCTGCTCGGCGCGGACGAAGGCGCGCGGACCGATTCCTTCGCCGAACACGAGTTCGTCCTCGGCCCGGTCGGTGCCGAACCGGTGGAAGCGGACCCGCGAACCCTCGTGGCGATCGCGGACGGCGTAGTAGATGCCGCTCCCGTCCTTCGCGAAGAACGCCTGGTCGTTCAGCGCCCGCGGCAGCTCGAAGTCGAGGTCGACGTTCTGCTCCAGGTCGCGCAGGCGGACCGTCGTCTCGTCCGCGCCGCCGATGCGCACGTTGTAGAGCATCTGCTTCCCGTCGGGCGAAACGCCGACGATGCCGAGGTGTGCGTAGACGCCGCCGGCTTCCGCCGGGTCGATCACGACCTC
>JAJDZH010000385.1 GCA_022824725.1 Thermoanaerobaculia bacterium
CCTGAGCGACCGGGCCTGGAGCCAGTCCGAGGTCGGCACGGACTTCATGCAGCACGAGCCGCTCGACGGCGTGCCGGCGACCGAGCAGACGGAAGTCCGCGTCGTGTTCACGGACAGCGCGATCTTCTTCGGCATCACCGCCTTCGACGCGAACCCCGACGCGATCATCGCCAAGGAGATGGAGCGCGACAGCCGCATCTACCAGGACGACTCGATCATGCTGCTGCTCGACACCTTCCACGACCGACGCAACGCGTACGCCTTCGAGACGAACCTGAACGGCGCCCGGACCGACACCCTGGTCACGGACGAAGGCCGCGACCTGAACCTTGAGTGGGACGGCATCTGGTCCGTCGCGTCCCGCAAGACCGCGCAGGGTTGGACGACCGAGATCGCGATCCCGATCTCGACGCTCCGTTTTGATCCGGCCGCTCCCGCCTGGGGGTTCAACGTCCAGCGATACATCGCCCACAAGCGCGAGATGACCCACTGGTCCGGTCTACCGCGCGAAGTCGGCGTGCTGGGACAGGTCGGCTCCGAGGTCCAGCCGGTGCACCGCGTGTCCATGGCCGGAGAACTGACCGGGTTGACCGGACTCAGCCAGTCGGCACAGCTTCAGATCAAGCCGTACGTGATCGGCGACGTCAGCGAAGATCCCCGCCTCGATGTCGACCCGGCCACGGACGGCGACTACGGTCTCGACCTGAAGTGGGGCGTGACCCGATCCCTGGCGCTCGACCTGACCTGGAACACGGACTTCGCCGAAGTCGAGGTCGATGAGCTGCAAACGAACCTCACCCGGTTCTCGCTCTACTTTCCGGAGAAGCGCGACTTCTTCCTCGAGAACGCGGGAATTTTCGACTTCGGTCCGCCCCACCGCCGGTTCTACGAGCCGCCGGTGCTCAAGGCGTTCTTCTCGAGGCGCGTCGGCCTCGACGCCGGGCGGCAGGTGCCGATCGACTGGGGCGCCCGCCTCACCGGGCGAATGGGCGGCTGGGACATCGGCGTGCTCCGCGTCGCAACGGCCGGCCTCGAGCGGGACGATGACGCGTTGTCGCCGAGCGCTTTCACGGTCGCGCGGCTGAAGCGGAACGTCGGCGAGCGGTCGTCGGTCGGCGCCGTGCTCACCGAAGCGGCGCCGGACGGAGAACTCGCGAACCGCGTCGCCGGCGTCGACTTCGTCTACAAGCCAACGTCGAAGCTGATCTTCGGCGGGTTCTGGAGCAACAGCGGCATCAGCGAGGAGGAGAGCCACGAGGCCGCCTCCCCCGACGCCGGCGAGTCCGCCTACGGACTGAACTTCGACTACCAGGGCCGATCCCTCACCGTCTTCCTCGACGCCCAGGAGATCGAGGAAGACTTCGACCCGAAAGCCGGCTTTCTTCTGCGCCGGAACGTCCGCCACCTCAACCCGCAGTTCCAGTGGCTGCCGAGGATCGAACGCGGTCTCGTTCGCTCCTGGTTCACCGAGGTTCTGGTCGACTACTACGAGACGCTCGACGGCGGCGACCTGGAGTCCCAACGGATCGAGATCTCCCCCATCGGCATGAGGATGACGACCGAAGACCGCTGGCGGATGGGATACGTCCACGAAACGGAGAACCTGGTCGAGCCCTTCGAGGTGTCGCCCGGAGTCGTGATCCCGCCGGGGCGCTACGAGTTCGCCACCGTCGAAGCCGCCTCGTTCACCAACCAGAGCCGTCTCTTCGGCCTGCGCGGCCGCATCAGCGTCGGCGACTTCTACAACGGCACGCAGAACTCGGGCCGCGTTTCGTTCACGCTGCGGCTCTCGAAGAACCTGCAGACGGAGACCCGCTGGGTCTACAACGACGTCGAGCTGCCCCAGGGCGCTTTCGACGTCGGCCTCTACAGCCAGCTCGTGAACTTCACGTTCACCCCGAACCTGCGGCTGAACACGATCATCCAGTACAACGACCACTCCGGCGATCTCGGGACGAACATCCGCCTGCACTGGATCTACAAACCGGGCTCCGACCTGTTCGTCGTCTACAACGAGAACTGGATGGCCGAGGATCTGCGCTACCGGCAGAGCACCCGCCGCCAGATCGCGGTGAAGTTCACCTACCTGATCCAGCCGTAGAGCCGGCGAGGGCGGATAGCCGCCGCTACGTCTTCGCCCAGTTGAAGGTGCGCACCAGGTGCGTGTAGTCGGCGTGGCCGCGAGCGACCGTCGTGCTGCCCAGGAAGTCCTCGCGGCCCAGCATGACCCGCAGCGGATAGGGCTTGCCCTCCAGCCACTCCTCGTCGAGGTGCCCGTAGTCCTCGACCGGGCGCAGCGCGAGGCGGGAGAACGTGATGTGCAGGACGACCCGCTCTCCAGGAATCGCACGCGGGTAGTTGCCGTGCCAGACCGAACCGTCCCACGCGACGACCGAACCGGCCGGGCACTCCGTCGGAACCGCGCCCGGCTCGGTGGCGACTTCTTCCTCGCTCGGATGACGCCGCAGGCGGTGAGTCCCCGGGATCACCTTGGTGCAACCGCCGGCCTCGGTGAACTCGTCGCACGCCCAGCACAGGGTCAGAAGCTGGTTGTGCACCGGGAACGGCGCCGGCAGCCAGTTCTGGTCCGCGTGCAGCGGCAGCTTCTGCGCGCCCAATGGCCGGATGCTGGCGATCAACTGAGACAGCAGGGCGCCCTTCCCGCACATGATCTCGGCGAGGGCC
>JAJDZH010000164.1 GCA_022824725.1 Thermoanaerobaculia bacterium
AACCGCGGCGAGATCGCGGTCCGGGTCATTCGCGCCTGCCGCGATCTCGGCATCGAAACGGTCGCGGTCTTCAGCACCGTCGACCGGGAATCCCTGCATGTGCGCCTGGCGGACGCGGCTGTCTGTGTCGGTCCGCCGGCGCCGGCGGCCAGCTACCTGCACCAGCAGAACCTGCTGGCCGCGGCGAGCATCACCGGCGCCGAGGCGGTTCATCCGGGGTACGGCTTCCTGGCCGAGAACGCGGATTTCGCCGACGCCGTCGGCCGTTGCGGCCTGACCTGGATCGGACCGTCGCCCTCCGCGATCCGCACCCTGGGCGACAAGCGGAGGGCGCGCGATGCCGCGATCGCGGCCGAGGTGCCGGTGTTGCCGGGCGGCCCGGTGCCGGCATCGGTCGAGGAGACGGTGGCGCTGGCCAGTGACACGGGCTTCCCGCTGATGCTGAAGGCCGCGGCGGGAGGCGGCGGCCGCGGCATGAGGGCGATTCGCGACCGGGCCGGTCTGGATGCGGCTCTGGACGCCGCCGCGAGCGAGGCCCGGGCCGCCTTCGGCAGCGGCGAGCTCCTGCTGGAGCGCCTCGCCCTGCGGCCGCGCCACATCGAAGTGCAGGTCTTCGGCGATTCCTTCGGCCGCGCCTTGCAGTTCGGCGAACGCGACTGCTCGATTCAGCGCCGGCACCAGAAACTGCTGGAGGAAGCGCCGGCGCCCTCGATCAGCTCCGAGCTCCGCCGGTCGCTGGCCGAGGCGGCGCTGCGCCTTGCCAGGCAGGTCGGCTACTCGAACGCGGGAACGGTCGAGTTCCTGGTCGATGGCGACCGCTTCTACTTCCTGGAGATGAACACCCGCATCCAGGTCGAGCATCCGGTCACCGAGGCGGTGACCGGCGTCGACCTGGTCAAGCTCCAGATCGTCGCCGCGGCCGGCGAGCCCCTGGGGCTTCCGGACGGCATCGAGACCTCGGGCCACGCGATCGAGTGCCGGATCAACGCCGAGGATCCGGAGACCTTCGCGCCATCGCCCGGCACGCTGCGCCGCTTCCGGCCGCCCGCGGGCCCGGGCGTCCGGGTGGACAGCCACGGCTTCGAAGGGGGCGAGATGCCGCCGCACTACGACTCGTTGCTCGCCAAGGTGGTCGCCTTCGGCGAGGACCGCGCCGAGGCCATTTCGCGGATGGCCCGGGCGCTACGGGAGTTCGAGGTCGAGGGCATCCGCACGACGCTGCCGCTCATGCGCAGGATCGTCGAGTCGCGGCCGTTCGCGGAGGCCGAACTGGACACCGGATTCCTCGGTCGGCTGGAGGAGGAGTGAGCGAGGGTCGGGTTCCCGGGAACGCGGGCGAAGTGCCGGTGCGCCGGCCTTCTGGCCGGTCCGGGGGGCCGCTCCGCCCGCCTTCGAACCGCCTCTACGCGATCGTCGATACGGGCTTCTTCGGCTCCGAAGCGACGGCCGTGACCGGCACGGTTCGCACCCTGCTGGACTGCGGCGTTCGCTGGATCCAGCTTCGCGCCAAGGGAGTGCCGGACCTCGCCGCGTGGCGCCTGGCCGAGGCGACTGGACGCGCATTCGAGGAGGCGCAGTCCGTCGACGGCGAAGGCGACGCGCCGCTGCTGTGGATCAACGACAACGCCGCGATCGCGGCTGCGCTCCTGGCGAGCGGTCCGCGCACCGGTTTCCGCGGAGGTCTTCATCTCGGCCAGGACGACCTGCCGCCCGCCGCGGCGCGGCTGTCGCTTCCTCCCGACTGCCCGATCGGTTACTCCACCCACAGCCGCGAGCAGGCCGCCGATGCCGAAGCCGACCCGGCGGTCGACGCGGTGGCGATCGGCCCGGTGTTCGGGACGACGACGAAGGAACGCCCGGACCCGGTCGTCGGCCTCGCCGGCGTCGCCGAAGCCCGCGAGGTCACCTCGAAGCCCCTGATCGGCATCGGCGGCATCGACGCGGCCCGCGCCCCGCGGGTCATCGAAGCCGGCGCCGACGCGGTAGCGGTCGTTTCCGCCCTCGATCCGAAGAACCTCGCCGCCTCCTGCCGCCGCCTGCTGCAGTCGCTCGCCTGAGCCCGCTGGGTGCGCGGGTCTTCTGACCCGCTGCCGCCGAAGGCGGCTTCGAGATGCCGGCCGAAGGCCGTCCTTGTTCTTCGAGGCAGGCTTCGAA
The DNA here is from genome assembly GCA_022824725.1 of Thermoanaerobaculia bacterium. Taxonomy (GTDB): domain Bacteria; phylum Acidobacteriota; class Thermoanaerobaculia; order Multivoradales; family Multivoraceae; genus Multivorans. The sequence goes on from JAJDZH010000164.1 coordinate 2,155, forward strand.
GCAAGGAGGAACTCCGGCTGCTACGACTGACGATGCAACGGAACGGGTGGCGAATCCTGCCCCTGACGGAGAACATCGGCCAGCGGGCGACCGTCTACCTGGAGAATCGCGCGCTCTCCGACGGCATGCGTCTGGCGGACGCCCTGATCGCGGCCTCAGCCGTCGAGTCGGGAGCCGTGCTGCTGACCGGGAACGAGCGCCACTACAAGTGCGTCCCGGGGCTCGCGCTCGATCGCTTCGAGCCGACCTGAGGAGGCAGCGCTTCGTCAGCTACTATGAGACAAGTGCCAATGGGTCTGCGGTCCTGCTCGCCGCCGCGGAGGCTCGACTGGACAAGTCGCCCTGAGGCAGGGAAGGAGCAGTGGGCATGGATTGCTTGTTCCGTCGACAGGCTGCGAAGCGACCGGCTTGCAGGCCGACCATCGGCCGATGGGCGTTGATGGCGCTGGCCCTGGCCGTTTCTTCGCCTCTCGG
>JAJDZH010000088.1 GCA_022824725.1 Thermoanaerobaculia bacterium
CGGGCGGGGCCGCGGGGGGCTTCGCGCCGTGGATGGCGAGCTGGGAACGCAAGTCGTTCAGGATGGCGTAGAGCGCCGGCACGAGCAGCAGCGTGATCGCGGTCGCGAAGAGGACCCCGAAAGCGAGCGACACCGCCATCGGGATCAGGAACTGGGCCTGGAAGCTCCGTTCGAGCAGCAGGGGCAGCAGCCCCACGAACGTAGTCAGCGAGGTCAGGACGATCGGCCGGAAACGGGCGGCGCCGGCATCGTGGATCGCCTGGTGAACCGGCATGCCGATCCGGAGCCGCCGGTTGATGAAGTCGACCATGACCAGGGAGTCGTTGACGACGACTCCGGTCAGCGCGATCAGTCCGAGCATCGAGAGCATTGTCAGGTTGAAACCCGCGAGGCGGTGGCCGACCACGGCGCCGATCAGGCCGAAGGGAATCGCGCTCATCACGATGAGCGGCTGCAGGTAGGAGCGGAACGGAATCGCCAGCAGGGCGTATATGCCGATCAGCGCCAACGCAAGAGCGCGGAAGAGACCCTCGAACGCCCGCACCTGCTCTTCCTGTTCGCCCGCGAGCGAGTAGGTCAGTCCCGGATAACGCTCCAGAATCTCAGGCAGCACATTCGCTTCCAGATCGGAAACGACTTCGTTCGGCGTAATGACCGCCGTGTCGACGTCCGCGACGACATTGATGGCGCGCCGCCGGTCGATTCGCTCGATCGTTGCAAAGCCTCGGCCGAACTCGGCGCGGCCCGCGAAGGAGAACGGCACCTCCGCTCCCGCCGGCGTACGGATCCGCATGTCCTCGAGCGACGCCAGCGTCTCGCGCTCGTCGGCCGGGTAACGCACCATGACCCGCACGTCGTCGCGTCCCCGCTGGATCCGCTGCGCCTCGGCGCCGTAGAAACCCTGCCTCACCTGGCGTCCCATATCCTCCAGACTCAGGCCCAGCGCGTCGGCACGCGGATCGAGCTCCAGCCGAATCTCCCGCTTGCCGGCGCGGAAGGAGTCCGAGATGTCGAACACCCCCGGATAATCCGCGAGCCGCTCCCTGATCTCCTCGGCCGCCGCCCGCAGGTCGCCCAGGCTGGCGCCCGTGAGCTGAACATCCACGGGAGCCCCGAAGCTGATCAGGCTGGACGTGAACTCGACCCGGACCGCGTCGGGCACGCTCCCCACCTTCTCGCGCCACCGCCGGACCACCTCCGCCGTGGGAATCGGCCGCTCCAGGCCGGGGACCAATTCGATGTTGACCTCGCCCTCGTGCGGCGTCGCCACCGCCACCTCGTAACCCGCCGCCGGCCCGCTCGCCCGCTGAAGCGCCGCATAGGGTTGGGCGCCGACCGTCGCCATCACGTGGCGGAAGACCCCTCCGTGGCCTTCGGCCTCGAGATCCGCCTCGACCTCGAAGGCCGCTTCCTCGATGCGCCGCAGAGCGCCAAGGGTTACATCCGCCGAGGTCCCCTGGGGCATGGTCAGGAGGACGACCGCATTGTCGCCGTCGACGTCCTCGAAGAACTCGAACCCGATGCGTCCCGAGACGATGTAGGCCGCGGTAATCGCAAGGACGGCCAGGGCGATGGCCAGCGTCGAGTATCGCCACTCGATCGCCCGCTCGATCAGCGGCCGGTAGCCGCGGTCGATTACCCACTGCATCCCATCGGCGAAGAAGCCCTGGAACCGGTACCAGCCCAGGGAGACCCCGCGCCGCTCGCGGTCTTCGCGCCGGTGCGACAGGTGCGACAGGTGGTTCGGCAGCACCAGCATCGACTCGATCAGGGAGAACCCGAGACAGCCGACGACGACGATCGGAATGATCCTCGCCACCGCCCCGGACGGCCCCTCGACCGAGTTGATCAACGGCGAGAAAGCGGCCACAGTCGTGAGAATCGAGAAGGTGACCGGTGTCGCCACCTGGCGTGCGCCATCGACCGCGGCACGCAGGCCGGACTTGCCCATCTCGAAATGACGATAGATGTTCTCGCCGACGACGATCGCGTCGTCAACCACGATCCCGAGCACGAGCAGGAACGCGAACAGGGACATCACGTTGATCGAGACGTCGAGCATCCTCAGCACGCCGAGCGCACCGATGAAGGACACGGCGATGCCAACGGACACCCAGAGCGCGAGCCGAAACTTCAGAAACAGCGCGAGCACCAGGAACACGAGGAGCAGCCCCAGGCGGCCGCTCTCCAGCAGAACCCGCATCCGGTCCTCGAGCGGCACCGTGTCGTCCAGCCAGGTCGTCATCTGAAGGCCCGGGGGCAGCGACGGTTCGCGTTCCGCAACGAACTCCTTGACCTGGCGCGCAAGCCGCAGCGCGCTCTGGTCACCCACCCGATAGACCTGCACCAGTGCGACCGGCTGGCCGTCGAACCGCGAAGTCACCTCCGTCTCGGCGAAGCCGTCGGTCACCTCCGCCACGTCCCGGAGAAGCAGGCGGCTGCCGTCCGGCCGCGCCCGCAGCACGACAGCACCGTACTCCGAGCCTCGGTACGCCTGACCCATCGTGCGCAGCAGGATCTCGCCGCCACGCGCGCGAACCGCTCCGCCCGGCAGGTCGATCGACGATCGCCGCACCGCCTGAACGACCTCGTCGAACGTCAGACCGTACTGCCGAAGCGCGGCCTCGGAAACTTCGATCGAAATCTCGTCGGGGCGAACCCCGTCAAGCTCCACCTGCGAAACGTCGGGAAGCGCCGACAATCCGTCGCGGATCTCCGCCGTGAACGCCTTGAGCGCCCGTTCCCCGATGTCGCCGTACACGGCCACCGTGATCGCCCTGCGCCGGATCAGCGCCGTCTGGATGATCGGCTCCTCGGTCTCTTCCGGAAAGGTCGCGATCGCATCGACGCGCGACTTGACCTGATCCAGCACGGCTCGCGGTTCCGCGTCCGCGTCCAGTTCGATGACGACGACGCCGGCGCCCTCGGCGGATGTGGACCGTACGGTGGTCACGCCCTCGAGGTCCTGCACCGCTTCCTCGATCCGCAGGCACACGCCCTGCTCGACCTCCTCGGGCGCGGCGCCGAGGTAGGGCACGTTCACGGTGATCGTCTGCATCTCGATACTCGGAAAGACCTCGATCGGCATCCCGTTCAGGGCAAGCAGTCCCCAGACCACGATGAACACCATCAGGAGGTTCGCCGCCACGCCGTTGCGGGCGAACCAGCCAATCACTCCGCTCATGGCGCGTTCCCGTCGGTCGCCACGGGCGCCGGTTCCGGCTGCGGCGTTACCCGCATCCCGTCCACCGCGCTCTCGAGAATCGTCAGGCTGATCCGGTCTCCTGCCGACAGACCATCCGAGACGATGACGACCTCCGGGTCCGCGCGCAGGATCCCGACGCGACGCAGGACCAGTCTGCCGTCCTCCACCAGCCACACCCGGTCGGCTCCCACCAGCACCCCGCGCGGCGCCTGGAACACGGATTCCACCGATCGACCGACCACCTCCGCGTCCACGAACAGGCCGACCGATAGCGGCGGACGGTCCCCGGACGACCTGTAGGGATCATCCACCCGCGCGATCAGGTTCACCATCCGGGTCGCCCGGTCGATCTCGCCGCCGACGCGGACGATCCGGCCCTCCCACTCGTGGCGGCCGCCGGCGAACCGCGCCCGCAACAGCACCCGGGGCCCGGAGTCACCCAGCTCGCCGTCGAGCGGCAGGTCGAGGAAGGCAAGCTCCGAATCGGGCACCGGCAGGACGACCTCGGCGGCGTCGACCGCGTAGATCGTGGCCAGCGGCACGCCGCGGTTCACGAACTCGCCGCGGTCGACGCTCTTGGCGCGCAGCCTGCCGGCAAAGGGCGCCCGGATCGCGGTCCGCTGGAGGTCCAGTTCGGCGCGCCTCATGTTGGCGAGCGCCGCCTCCACCTGAGCCCTCGCCTCGGCCAACTGGGGCTGCCGAAGCACCAGGGGGCCCGGCTCACCGTCCTCTCCCAGTTCCTCCCACTCTTCGCGGGCGATCTCGGCCTCGGCCTGCTCCCGGGCCAGCCCCGTTCCCGCCTGCGCCAGCGAGGCGCGGGCGCTCGCCAGCGCCAGTTCGTAGTCGCGCCGGTCGAGCCGCAGCAGGACCTCGCCGGCATCGAAGAAGCCGCCGACCTCGAAGCTCTCCGCCGTCCAGACGATCGTGCCCGCGACTTCCGAGACCAGGTCCGCCTCGGTCACCGGAACGACCGACCCCTGTGAGCGGACGCCCAGGTCGACGTCGGTCGGCGTCAAGGTCAGCACCCGAACCGGCGGCGGTGCGATCTCCCTCGGCGCCGTCTCCAGTTCGGACCTCGACGAAACGAGGCCGACGACCACCAGGGCGCCCACCGCGAGGATCGCGACCGGGAGGGACCACTTCAGCACCGGAGTGTCAGCCAGCATCGATCAGGCTCCGCCGCCCGCGGCCGACCCGGCCGGTTCCGCGTAGACGCCGCCGCCCAGCGCCAGGATCAGGTCCGTCCGCGACTCCAACTGCTGGCGTCTGGCCGCGAGCAACTGGCTCTCCGACTGAAACGACGTCCGCTGGCTGTCGAGCACCTGCAGATAGCCGACGAGTCCTTCCCGATAGCGGCCTTCCGCCAGGCGTTCAGCCTCCCGGCTCTCCGTCGCGGCGCGCTCGAGCGCCGCCGTTCGTTCGTCGAGCATCCGTTCGGCCGCGAGGCCCGACTCCACTTCACCGAAAGCCTGGAGCGCCGTCTGCAGCCACTGGGCTTCCGCGGCGTCCAGCCCCGCCTCCACCAGGTCGCGACCGGCGCGGAGACGGCCCCCGGACAGCACGGGCTGGAGAAGGCCGGCGGCGAGACTCCAGACCGAGAAGTCTCCGTCCAGCAGGTCCCGGAGTTCGCCGCTCGACGTGCCCGCCGATCCGTTCAGCGTGAAGCTCGGATAGAGCGCCCTGTGGGCGGCGCGGAGCCGCTCCGAGGCCGCGACCGCCCGGTACTCCGCCGCCCTCAGATCCGGGCGCCGCGCCAGCAGGGCGGCCGGCACCCCGGTTTCCGGCAGGGGTGGAAGCTCGGGCAACCCCGCGGCCGCCTCGACCTCACCGGAGGGATAGCGGCCGAGCAGGACCTCCATCTGCCGCCGCAATCCGTCGAGCGTCTGACGCTGGGCCGACAATTGGGCCTCCACGGTCGCGACCTGGGTCCGCGCCTGCCGCACCTCGAGGGCCACGGCGACGCCCCGGCGGTAACGGGCCTCGACCCGGTCTCGCGTCCGCTCCCGGCTGGCGAGAGTGCGCTCGGCGAGCTCCACCTGCTGCACGGCCTCGACGAGGCCGAAGTACACCTTCGCAAGCTGGCCGGCGATCGAAAGCCGGGCGCCGTCGAAGTCCGCTCCGGTCGCGGCCGCCTCGGCCAGAGAGGCGGCGGTCAGCGCGCCGAGCCGGTCCCACAGGTCGACCTCCCAGCGGACGTTGAGCGCCAGACCGTAGGAAGTGAAGGCGAAGCTCCGCACGCCGCCTGGCTCGAAGCCGGGAATGGGAATCGGGATCGCCTCGGTGAGGCCGCTCTGCGCCGTGTTCTGCTTGCGCCGGCCGGGGTCGAGCGCCGCCTCCAGCTCGGGGTTGCGCGCCGCGCCGTCCATCCGAGCCTGGGCGAGCGCGACGTCGACGTTCAGGGCGGCGGCGCGGAGGCTGGAGTTGTGCTCGAGCCCTTCGACAACCAGGCGGGACAGCAGGGGATCGCCGAACGCCGTCCACCACTCCTCATCGAGGTGCCCCGTCTCGGCCATCGTCCCGGTCCCTGGATCCGGAGTAGGCGCATCGTCGCCGTAGCCGGCCGGCGCCGGCGCCTCGAGTTCCGGCTTCCGAACCCCGCTGCAACCCAGCAGCACGAGAATGCCGCCCGCGAGAACCAGAACTCGCCAGGCCCGGCTCCGGCCAGACCCGGCCCTGAAGAATCGGCGGACGCTCATCGCAAACACCAGGTCGCGAGACTACTTGAACCTGCCTGGCAGCCCGTGGCGACCGATCATGTAGCGTCGATTCATGTCCGACCGGGACTTCAAACGCGCTCTGGTCGAGGCCGCGGTCCGCGACAACGAGGCCCTCGACCGCCGAGCGCTCAAACCGCGCGAGCTCCCGGGCGCCCGTAGCGTCCGCCAACGCCGCAGGGTCTCGCCATGGAGCCTGCTTCTGCTGCTTCCCGCCGCGGCCATTGCCGCCCTCGGCTACCTGGAGCTGAACCGCCCGGAACCGGGCCCTCCGCCCGAAGTGGAAGTGGATGGCGGTCTCCAGGCGCCCGAGGTCCGCTTCAGCGGTCCCCCGGAGGCCGTCGACCCAAGCGTCTTCCCGCTGCCCGTGGAGCGAATCGTGCTCGACCCCGGCCACGGCGGCTCCTCGCCCGGCACGGCTGCCGCCGGTCTGACCGAGAAGGCGCTCGCCCTCGACATCGCCTACCGGCTGCGCAACCTGCTGGACGACCGTTATCGCGTCGCGATGACCCGGGAGGCCGACATGAACGTCGCCCTCGACCAGCGCACCCTGATCGCCAACCGCGCGGGCGCCGACGTGTTCGTTTCGATTCACGTGAACTGGTTGCCGGCGAACAGAACCTGCGGCGTCGAGACTTTCTACCTCGGCCCCACCGACGACCCCGAACTTGCCGCGCTTGCCGAGCGCGAGAACTCCGAGGCCCAGGGCTACTCCCTCGGCGACCTCCGCCGGCTCCTCGACGGCGTGTACGCCCAGGCCCGGCAGGACGACAGCCGGGCGCTGGCGACCGCGATTCAGCGCTCGCTCTTCGGACGCCTGCGGGCCAGGAACCCCGACCTCCGGAATCGCGGCGTCAAGTCCGCGCCTTTCGTCGTCCTGATCGGCGCGGAGATGCCGGCGGTCCTGGCCGAGGTCTCCTGCCTCTCCGATGCCGACGAGGTCAAGCGGCTACGGGACGAGAGCTACCTCCAGTCGATCGCCGAAGCCCTGGGCGCGGGCATCGAGAGCTTTGCCGAGTCTCTGCTGCCCAAAGCTAAGCTCTCGGGCGCCTGAGGCCTGAGGATGACCACGCAGACCGCCGTCACTCGCGAACCGCCGGTGCTCAAGGTGGGCATCGACCTGGGCACGTCGCGCAGTTCGATCTCCGCCGCGAACGGCGAACGCCACATGGTGCGAAGCTACGTGGGCTGGCCGCGGGACATGGTCGCCCGAAAGGTCCTCCGGCGCGAGGTGCTCGTGGGCATCGAGGCCCTCGAGAAACGACCGATGCTTGAGCTGCGCCGGCCGCTCGAGCGGGGCCTGATCAAGGAAGGGTCCGCCCGCGACGAGCAGGCCGTGCGCGAGATCGTCCGCCGGCTGCTCGACCTGGCCATCCCCGAGGGGCGGAATCCGAGGCCGGCGATCCACGCCGTGGTCGGCGTGCCGGCCGAAACGCTCCGGGTGAACCGCCAGAACCTGCGGCGCATCCTCGACGGCCAGGTCGCCAGCACGATGATCGTCTCCGAACCGTTCGCCGTCGCCTACGGTCTGGACGCCCTGGTCCACACGATGGTCGTCGACGTCGGCGCGGGCACGACCGACCTGTGCATCCTCATGGGCCGCTTTCCGACCGAGGGCGATCAGCGCACCCTGAACGTCGCGGGCGACGCCGTCGACCATCACCTCCACGCGCGCATCGAGGAACGCTTCCCCGATGCGTCGGTGTCGATCCACATGGCGCGCGCGTGGAAGGAGAAGTACTCGTTCGTAGGCGGAGGCGGCCCGGTCGTGGTCGACGCGCCCGTCAACGGCAGACCGACCCGGATCGACATCACCGAACCGATGCGCACGGCCTGCGAGAGTCTCCTGGAGCCGCTGCGCGAGACGATGCTCGACCTGATCGCACGGGTCGAACCGGAGTACCAGGGCCGGGTGCGCAACAACGTGATCCTGACCGGCGGCTCCGGGCTGATCCGGGGCCTTGGCGCGGCGCTGCAAGGTTCGCTCGGCGAACTGGGCGGCGGACGCGTTCGCGTGGTCAAGGACCCGGTCTTCGTCGGCTCCGACGGCGGCCTGACCCTGGCCAACGACGTCCGCGACGAGGACTGGCAGCGCCTGGCCGGACCCCGCGGCGCTCAGTAGCGCGCCACCACGTAGACGACCCAACTGCCCTCGTTCGGTAGCCGCGTGCGGCGCCGGCGAACCTCCGCGGGCTTCACGCGCGCCCCGGCGGCCCCGGCAGCAGGGCGGCCAGCTCGTCCAGATCGGCCACCTTCGGGCAGTCCATCTCGGGCCAGTCGTTCCACGGGTCGAGCAGCACGGCATGGACGCCGGCTCTCCTGGCGCCGACGACATCCGCCGCGTACAGATCGCCAACGTGAACGGTCCGTTCCGGCCGCGCATCGGCCAGTTCCAGGGCGATCTCGAAGATCCGCGGATCCGGCTTCTCGGAACCCACCACCGTCGAGTCCACGAGGCCGTCGAAGAGATCCGCGAGCCCCAGCCGGGAAACCGTCTGCTGCATGGTGCCGTCGGAGTTGCTGACCACGACCATGCGATAGCCGAGGGCGCGGATGCCGTCGAGCGCCGCGCGCCTGCCCGGAAGCCGGCGATTCCAGAGCAGATCGTTCCGGCCGGGCGCAAACAGCCGGTTCGCCAGCGAGCGCGCGACCGATCCGGGCTCGATTCCGCCGCGAACGGCGGGCGGAAGACGGTCCACCATCGCCTCCAGATAGAGACGGAAGGCGGCAACGCCCTCGGTCGACCTACCCTCGGCGAGAGCCGCCGAGATCGTCGGTCGCGCCAGCGCCTCCGCCCGCTCCAGTTGGTCTCCGGTGCAAACGAGTCCCAGCTCCGCCCCAACCTTGGCGACGCGGTCGAAGTCCATCGACAGGAACGTGTTGCCGGCGTCGAAGAAGACCGTGTCGAGGTCGGACCACGGCACCGCGTACGACGCGTTCATCCGTCGCGGGGATGGTCAGCCACCCGAAGCCCTCGCCTCTCGGTTCCGGCGGCGCACGCGAAACCGAAGCGAATCGGACGGACGGGTTCCGGGCCGGTAGGTGAGCTTCAGTCCGCGGCCCGGAGACGCCGGTTCCAGTTCCAGGTCGTGGAGCAGGACAGCCAGGGTCAGGGCCATCTGCATCTCCGCGAAGCCCTTGCCCAGGCAGCCATGGGTCCCGGCGCCGAAGGGAGCGTAGACGCCGGGAGCCCGGTGCTCCGCCCGGTCGGGTGCGAAACGTTCGATGTCGAAGCGTTCCGGCTCGCGAAAGTGCTCCTGCAGGCGGTGGGTCGCCGCGACCGCGACCAGAACGTCCGTTCCAGCGGGAACCGAGTAGCCCGCGAACGAGAACGAGTTGGCCACCCGCCGCAGGATCCCGGTCGTGATCGGATGCACGCGCAGAGTTTCCATCAGGAAGCGGTGGGTGACATCGATCTGCGCCAGGGTCGGAACCTCCGGCGTCCCGCTGGCGAACAGCGCATCGGCCTCCGCTGTCATCCGCTGAAGAAGCTCGGGGCGCTTCAACGCCTCGTACAGCGCGAGGACGACGACGACCGCGGAAGTGTGCAGGTTGGCGAAGACGCCCGAGGCGACGTGGAACGGGAGGTCCTCCTCAGTGATCAACTGGGGGTCCGTCCGGTGCATGGCCAGCAGGTCGTCCACGTAATCTCTTGGGCCGGGACGGTCCTCCTCCGCTTCCCGGGCGGCCACGATCTCTTCGTAGAGAGCCACCATCCGCCGCCGACCGCGCGCGGCGGCCCGACGCTTCAGCCAGAGCCTCGGGAGCGGCCCGACCAGGTTGGAGGTCACCGCCGCCTCGAACAGCGCATCGAGATCCGCGATGGCGCGCGGGTCGTCGAACCAGTCGCTGGACGAGATTCCGGTGAAGGACACTACGGCTTGACGGGCGGTCACGCGCTGAACGGCGGACAGGGCCCGAATGGTCCCCTGGTCGGCCCAGGTGTCCGACTCCAGGCGCGTGACGAACAGGAAGTCACGCAAACGCTCCCTGATCCGTTGCACCGAAAAGCCGGGCGCGACGAGCTTTCGCATTCCGACGTGGACGGGACCGTCGAGGGCGGCCAGCAACTTCGTCGTACCGAGACGCCAGCCGACGAACCTCCAGGCGTCGATGGACCGAAAGTGCGCTCTGCTCTGTCGGTTGAGGAACTGGCCGGCCTCGGGGCCGGCGAGCACGACGAAACTGCGATGCGCTGCCCGTATGCGGAAGATCGGGCCCAGCTTCTGGTGCTGTCTGGCCAGGAACGGGTTCGGGTCGCCGATCAGGCTCAGGGCGTTTCCGAGCAGCGGCAATCCGTCCGCCTCGGGAATCTCCCTGTCTGGCCGAGCGGCCACCGCCGCTTCCCGCTCCCGCATCTGCTTCACCGCGGCGAACATGGAGCGGCCGAGCAGCTCCAGCCTGCGGATCAGATCGATCCGGTCCTCCAGTTCGGCCTTCTCGTCCGCCGTGATCAGTCGATCGAGAAGGCCGGCGGCATCGCTCAGGCAGATGAGCAGCCCGTCGCGAGGATCAGGAATCTCGTCGCTGAACAGTTCGCGCAGGAGCCGCAGGCGCACTTCGCCCACCGGCCGGCCGTCGCGGGTCGGATAGCGGCGAGACCGCGAGACGATTCGCGAGAGAAAGATGCCGCCGGCTCTCGTCTCGAGAACGCCCTGTTCGACAAGACGCGAGATGATGCGGTCCCTGATCGCGCCGCCGGACCTTGCCGCGCGCTCGAGCCAGAAATCGGCGTCGCGGCCGGTCGGCCCCGCGACGATCTCGGCCAGGATCGGATCCAGGAGATCGTCGCCCGTGGGGGCGGGATCAGCCAGAACGAGCTGTTCCGGATCGGTGTCGATCCGACCCTCAAGAGCGAGGTCCATCAGCACCGCGGCCGCAACCACGACATCCAGGCGCCGGGGCGAGTAGGCGGCCGCCAGATCCCCCTGCTCCTCGTCGAGAGCAAGCAGGAGAATCTCCTCCGCGAGGCGAAGCACGCGCTAGATCCCCGGGGCCATCCCCGGAGCATCGGGCGGACCGTATCCCCAGGTCTCCAGCACGAAGGCGCATTCCCGCTCTACGCGGGCGATGTCGTCCGCCGCCATCGCGTGCCGGTTCTTGCTGTAGCCGGAGATGCCCTCGAGGTACTGCCGGACGTGCGCCTCTGCCGTCTCCCACCCGGGCAGATCAAGCTCCGCGTAGATGCCTTCCAGCACCGGCAGCGCATCGCGCTCCAGCTCCTCGAAGCGCACCTCCGTCAGTCGCCCGCGAGGAATCAGCTCCCGATCCGCATGGTACGTCCGCATGGTCTCGCGATAGATGTACATCGCCAGATCGCCCAGGGTCTCGTCGGTGAACGACTGCAGATGGTGGCTCGGCACGAGCGAGCGGAACGTGTGCCTCAGCGAGACATACGTCAGGAAGGGGTTGCGCACGATGTGGACGAACCGCGCACCGGGGAACATGCGCAAGAGGTGTGGAATGCGCCCGGTGTTGGCCGGACTCTTGAGCACCAGACGACGACCTCCGCACGCGCGAGTCGCCTGGCGCAGGACGTGCGTGTAGACGCGCTCCCACTGCCTCAGCTCGCGGTCCGAGAGGCCCTGCATGAAGCTGTAGCGGTCGTAGTAAGTCTGGCCGCGCCGCGGGAACGAAATGGCGTAGATGCTGGAGAACCGGCTCGAGTTGGCGACGGCCAGATCCTCTTCCTGCGGGAGATCCATCGACACCTGCATGTTGTCCATCGGCCTCCGGGCGGGAGCGAATCTCGTCATCAGCGGCTTCAGCCGGTCTCCCGCGGTGAAGAAGAACGTAGGCACGGCGGCGTGGAGGGTAGAAATCGAGCCGTACTGAGGGTCCATCGACAGCAGGTTGTGCAGATGGGTCGTGCCGCTGCGGGCGGCGCCGATCACGAAGACGGGCGGCTTGTCGATCCGGGTGCGGGCGACCGCCCCGCCGAACCGCAGACGTTCGAACAGGCGGAGCGGCACGGCCAGCGTGGTGGGAACCAGGATCCGCAGGAGCTTGCCCCAGCAGGCCGGAGGTACTCCGTTCTCCCGCAGCAGGCGAACCCACACGCCGAGCGGCGCCATGGTGTTCGCATGCGCGATGGAATTCGACTCAGCCGGCATGCCAAGGCCCGTACGATCCGGTCACCCGAGCAAGCTGCCGGGGCACTCCCGAGAAAGCTGATGGAGTGGAGCTGAGGCCAGACACGAGTCTGCGACGATTCGGGTGACGCTCGTCAGGACACCGTGGGGATCATACACTTCCATTGAGGATTCCCTGTCCGGCCCCTCCCCGCCCCGGTCGCAACGGCGGTCGACATTCGTCTATTCTCGGGCCTGCCCCCCAAGGGGAACGAAACGCGCGAAGACGTCTGGAGAATCAGCATGCAAACACGCTCACTTGGCAACCACTGGCGAAAAGGCGTGGCGGCGCTCGCCGCGGCCGTCCTCGCGACACAGGTCGGAACGGCAATCGCCCAAGACGAGCCGGAGACATCGGAAGCACTCGATCAACTCGGTAACGACCTGTTCGCCGAACTGCTGTTCAACAACCAGGGAACGGGCTTCGCGATCGCCTGTTCCGTGTGCCACGCCATCGGCGAGTCGGTGCCCGGCAAGCCGGAGCGCTACTACGCCGACCACACGCCGACCAGCCTGACCGCGAACCGCGAGACGACCGAGCGGAACGCGCAGACCCTGGCCGACGCCGCCCGCGCCGAGGTGTTCGGCTGGGACGGCGCCTACGACTCGATGGAGGACATGATCCTCGACAAGCTGGTGGGCAAGCAGTACGGCTGGAACGACGAGGACCGTGCCGAGGGGATGGACAACGCGGCGTACGTCCTGCTCAACGAGGGCCACAACGCGATCTCGGGCGTGCCCTATCTCGACCAGTTCCAGGAGGTCTACGGCCTGGACCTCGAGTCCCTGCCGCGGCCCGAGGTAGCCGCCGCCGCCGCCCGCGCCCTGGCCGACTACACCCGCACGCTGAGCTACACGATGACCGCGCGCTGGGATGCCTTCGCCGAACAGAACCGCTTCCGCAAGGAGCCGAACGACGGCGAGGACATGCTGAACTACGCGGCGAGCATCGAGAGCCGGATCTTCAACCAGGAGGGTCGCAACCTGATCCGGCGACCGGAGGGGTTCACCGAGACAGCCTACGAGGGCTTCAAGACCTTCTTCCGGGCCTTCGACGTGGAATCGGTCGGCAACTGCGTCCGCTGCCACGTGCCGCCGACCTTCAGCGACTACGCCCTCCACGGCACCGGCGCCGGCGACTTCAAGACGCCGCCGCTGCGGAACCTCGCCCGCACGGATCCGTACCTCCACGACGGCAGCGCCGCCACGCTCGAAGACGCGATCCGGGCGCACATGGCGTTGGCCGAAGCCGCCGACAGCGAACAGGAAGGCGTCGACCCGCTGTTCGGCGAGATCAACATCACGGACGCCGACATCGAGCCGCTCGTGCTGTTCCTGCAGATGCTGGACGAGGTCGGGCCCGAGAACTTCCGGCACTACCTCATCAACTTCGAGTGAGG
>JAJDZH010000467.1 GCA_022824725.1 Thermoanaerobaculia bacterium
GATCACCTCGGCCGCGACGGATTCCTGCACGAGCAGCCGGGAGCCGGCGCAGCAGACGTGGCCCTGGTTGAAGAAGATGCCGTTGACGATGCCCTCGACCGCCTGGTCGACGGCCGCATCCTCGAACACCAGGTTCGCGGCCTTGCCGCCGAGCTCCAGGGTGTAGTGCTTGCCGCTGCCGGCGAGGGCGCGGCGGATCAGCTTGCCGACCTCGGTGGAGCCGGTGAAGGCGACCTTGTCGACGCCTTCGTGCTGGACGACCGAGGCGCCCGTCTCGCCGGCGCCGGTGACGATGTTGACGACGCCCGGCGGCACGCCTGCTTCGCGGACGATCTCGGCCAGCTTGAGCGCCGTGAGCGGCGTCGTCTCGGCCGGCTTGAGGACGACCGTGTTGCCTGCGGCGATCGCCGGGGCGATCTTCCAGGCGGCCATGAGCAGCGGAAAGTTCCAGGGGATGACCTGTCCCGCGACGCCGAGCGACCTGGCGCCGCGGCCGGGGAAGGCGTAGTCCAGCTTGTCGGCCCAGCCGGCGTAGTAGAAGAAGTGCGCCGCCGCCAGCGGAATGTCGACGTCCCGCGACTCGCGGATCGGTTTGCCGCCGTCGAGCGACTCGGTGATCGCGAGTTCGCGGCCCCGTTCCTGGAGCACGCGGGCGATCCGGTAGACGTACTTGCCGCGTTCCCTGGGCGCCAGCTTCGACCAGACTTCCTCGTAGGCGCGCCGCGCGGCCGTCACGGCGCGGTCGACGTCGCCGTCGTCGGCCAGGGCGACGTCGGCGATCTTCTCCTCGGTGGCCGGGTTCGCCGTCTCGAAGGTGCGGCCGTCGGCCGCGTCCGTGAACTCGCCGTCGATGAACAGGCCGTAGCGGTCGCGCAACTCGACGTGGTCGGTCGACTCGGGCGCCGGCGCGTAGCCCCAGCCGTCGTCGCCGCCGAGGCGGAGCTTCGGGGCCGCTGTTCCGGCCGATGGAGTGGAGTCCGTCATGGTTCTCGCCGTGACCTCCTAGAGCGAAAAGTCGTCGAACGACTGGTAGATGCCGCTGCGTTGCTTCACGATCTGGCGCAGGACGTCGTTGGCCAGCGAACTCGCTCCGAAGCGGTACAGGTCGGGATCGAGCCAGTCCTGGCCCAGCGTCTCGCGCACCATGACGAGGTGCCGGATCGCGTCCTTCGCCGTCGAGATGCCGCCGGCCGGCTTCATGCCGATCTTCTCGCCGGTACGCAGGTAGTGGTCGCGGATCGCCTCAAGCATGACGAGGACCACCGGCATCGTGGCGGCCGGCTTGATCTTGCCCGTCGAGGTCTTGATGAAGTCGGCGCCGGATCGCATCGCCAGGTCCGAGGCGCGGCGCACCGCGTCGAGGGTGCCGAGTTCGCCCGTCTCGAGGATCACCTTGAGGTGGGCATCGCCGCAGGCCTCCTTGACCGAGGCGATCTCGTCTCCGGTGTAGGCGAAGTCGCCGGCCAGGAAGCGGCCGCGGGAGATCACCATGTCGACCTCGTCGGCGCCGGCTTCGACGGCCTTTTGCACCTCGAGCAGCTTGATCTCCAGTGGCGCCTGGCCGGCAGGGAAGCTCGTGGCGACGGAGGCGACGTTGATGCCGCTGCCCTCGAGCGCCCGTTTGGCGACGCCGACCAGGGCGGGGTACACGCACACCGCGGCCACGTGCGGCAGATCGGGCAAGGCCGCATGGAGCTGCAGCGCCTTGGCGCAGAGCTGCCGCACCTTGCCCTCGGAGTCGGCGCCCTCGAGGGTCGTCAGGTCGATCATCGACAGGGTCAGGTGGAGCGCCTGGAGCTTGGCGTCCTTCTTGATGGAGCGCGAGCAGAGCCTCGCCACCCGTTCCTCGACGCCGACGGCGTCGATGGGCGGCGACTCGACCTGCGCGGCTGTGGTCGACATCTGCATGACTCACCAGTCTACGCCCGTTCGCCGGGTTGCGGGCGGCGGCGCCGCTCCCATCGCCACGATCCGCGGCGCGGCTGTGGCAGAGTGCCCCTGTCATGGCCGGGAACACCTTCGGAACCGCTCTTCGGCTCACCACGGCCGGCGAGAGCCACGGGCCGGGCTACGTCGGCATCCTCGACGGCATTCCGCCCGGTCTCGAACTGTCCGAAGCGGACCTGCAGCCGGACCTCGACCGCCGCCGGCCGGGCCAGTCGAGACTGACGACACAACGGAACGAAGCGGACGAGTGCCGCATCCTCTCCGGCGTGTTCGAGGGCAGGACGACCGGCACGCCGATCGGCTTGCTGATCGAGAACCGCGACCATCGGCCCAGGGACTACAGCGAGATCAGGGACAAGTACCGTCCCGGCCACGCCGACTACACGTTCGACGCGAAGTACGGCTTCCGGGACTACCGGGGCGGCGGCCGCTCGAGCGCCCGCGAAACGTCGGTGCGAGTGGCGGCCGCGGCAGTGGCGAAGAAGCTGCTGCGCGAGCGCTGGGGTGTCGAGATCGTCGGCTACGTGAAGAGCATCGGCGACATCGAGGGGCGGATCGACGATCCGGCCGCGGTGACCCTGGAGCAGGTCGAGTCGAACCCCGTGCGCTGCCCGGACGAGGAGGCCGCGGAGAGGATGGCGGAACTGATCGAACGGATGCGCGCGGAGCGGGATTCCGTCGGCGGCATCTCGGAACTCGTCGCGACGGGCGTGCCGCCTGGTTGGGGCGAGCCGGTGTTCGACAAGCTGAAGGCGGACCTGGGCAAGGCGCTGTTCAGCCTGCCGGCGGTGCTCGGCGTCGAGTACGGGGCCGGGTTTGGCGTCGCCCGCGCTCGCGGCAGCGAGAACAACGATCCGTTCGAGATGCGGGAAGGCCGCGTGGCCACCCGTGGCAACCGCCACGGCGGCATGCTGGGCGGCATCTCCTCAGGGCAGCCGATCGTGCTGCGTTGCGCCGTCAAGCCGACGAGCAGCCTGCCGCAGCCGCAGGACACGGTGACCCGGGCCGGCGAGCCGACCACGATCGCTACGAAGGGCAGGCACGATCCCTGCCTTTTGCCGAGGTTCGTGCCGATGGGCGAGGCGATGATCGCCCTGGTGCTGGCCGACCATGCCTTGCGGCAGGTGACGCAGGGCTTCCTGGAGTAGCGCCGCAACAAGGTCGCCGCTTCGCGGCGCCGACGTGGGCGGAGCTGGTCTCCGGCTGGGTGCGCGGGTCTTCTGACCCGCTGCCGCCGAAGGCGGCCAGAAACACGCGCCGGCCGCCAGGGCCGGCTCCATCTGGGCGGCCAGTTCCATACAACCCGGCGGGGGCGCCGGCGCAGCGAGTGTCTGTTTACGGGTCGATCTTCGCCGTCGCTTTGCCCATCACGACGACATCCCCGTCCTGGTTCACCGTCGTGACCGACAGGTCGACCAGGTTCTGGCCGTCCTCTTCGCGGACCGCGTCGACCTTGGCCGTGGCGGTCAGCGCGTCGCCGGGCCAGACCTGCCGCGTGAAGCGAACGCCGTAGGCGGTGAGCCGGCCGTCGCCGACGTAGTCGGTCACCATCCGGCCGGTCATGCCCATCGTCAGCATGCCGTGGGCGAAGACGGTCGGGTACTTCGCCACCTTCGTCGTGAAGATCTCGTCCGAGTGCAGCGGGTTGTAGTCGCCCGAGGCGCCCGCGTACTGGACGATCTGGGTGCGGGAGAGGTCGTCGGTCAGCTTCTGCGTGTGGGTGTCGCCGACCTGGATCTTGCTTGCCTGAAGTGCCATGTGCTGTCTCCCCTCAGTCGCTCTCGACGACCTTCTCGGTACGTACGCCAACGCCGGTGGCGCGCACGACGAGTTCGCCGGATTCGTCGAAGTACTCGGTGATGTTCTCGCTGAAAGTGAGGTTGCCGCCGCGCTTGCCCTGCCGCTCCCAGGTCTTTCCGGGGCGGGTCTTGATCGTCAGGGTTTCGCCCGGACTGACGTGGCGGAAGTACTCGAAGCGCTGCTCCGCGTGCAGGCCCGTGCCGCCGTCGCCGCCGGTCCGCTTGGGCGGCACGCCGGTGGGGTTCTTGCCGGAGCCGAACCAGGGTTCGCCGATCTTCGGTCGCAGAAAGTAGTCCGGGTCGTACTGCGCCGAGGACTGGTAGAAGGTCGGCGGCGCGATCACGTTGCCGGGCTCGGTATCCGCCGCCGCATCGGCGTCGTGATAGATCGGGTTCGGGTCGCCGACCGCGCGCGCGAACATCATGATGTGGCCGGCCTCGATCGGGAACTTCTTTGCTGCCATTGCCGTTCCGTCCTCCTCTTCAAGTGGTGTCTGGAGCGCAGTTCCGTGCGTCGTTTGAGCGGGTGACTGTAGCAGCCCGTGGCGGAGGTCACGCTGCATTCGAGCGGCCATGCATCCCGTCCGGCAGCGTTGCTCCTCGGTCGAACATGGCCCGATGTACTCCCTCGTCGCGCCTTGCCGGACGGGCGCCTGACCGCTCTCGGTGCGACGCGTACCTCCGCCACGGGCCGCTGGCAGCATGAATCTGCTTCTGTTGGAGGACTCGGACTTCGATCCGGCGGCCGGATCCGGTGTGCGCGCCGTCGTCCGCGGCGAGCGCCTCCGGCACGTCCGGAAGGTGCTGCGGGCGAAGGTCGGCGACACACTGGAGGTCGGCCGGCTCGGCGGCGGCATCGGCCGTGGACGGATCGTCGAACTGAATCGCGAGCAGGTCGTCCTGGAGCCTGGGCCTCTCGACCGGGAGCCCCCGCCGCCGCTACCCGTGACGCTCGTTCTGGCGCTGCCGCGGCCGAAGTTCGTGGGCCGCATTCTGCAGGCCGCGGCGGCCATGGGAGTCAAGCGGATTCTGCTCGTCCACACGGCGCGGGTGGAGAAGAGCTACTGGCGGAGTTCCGTGATGCGGCCGGAGTCCCTGCGGCGTCACCTGATGCTGGGGCTGGCCCAGGCGCGGGACACGGTGCTGCCGGAGATCGAGTGTCTGAGAGGGTCGCGGGATCTGACCGACGCGCTGCCCGGCCTGGTTCAGGATCACGAGCAGGTGCTGGTTGCGGATGCCTCCGGCTCCGAACCGTGTCCGTTGGGCGTCGATGATCCGACCGCGCTGCTGGTCGGCCCGGAGGGCGGCTTCCTGGACGAGGAACTCGATCGATTCACGACGGCTGGTGCGCGGGTGGTCAGCCTGGGACCACGCGCTCTTCGCGTGGAGCAAGCGGTGGTCGCGCTGCTGTCGCGGCTCGCCGCTTGAGGGACGCCTCTTACTCCCGTAGCCTGGCGCCGACGGACCTCTCGACCTGGCCCAGGATCCGCCGGCGCAGTTTCTTTGTGTCGCGGTCGCGCAGGGTGCGGTTCGGCGCCCTGAAGGCAAGGTGGTAGGCGAGGCTCTTCGAGCCGTCGCCGATCGCCTCGCCTCGGAAGACGTCGAACAGCTCGACGGCGCACAACAGGGGCTTGCCGGCCTTGAGCAGGGCGGCTTCCACGGACGCGGCCGGCGTCGCCTCGTCGACGATGAGCGCCAGGTCCTCCCGTACTTCGGGGTAGACGGGCACGGGTTCGACCTGGAGGGACTCCGGAATCCGTTCGAGGATGCGGTCCAGATCGAGTTCGGCGGCGAGCACCGGGCTTCCTGCCGCGGGTTCGAGGTCGAAGTTCGCGGCGACGGTCGGGTGCATCTCGCCGAGCAAGCCGACCGGCTCGCCCCCGCCGGCGAGGACGACCGTGGCTGAGCGGCCGGCGCGGAAGGGCGTTGCCGCCGAGGCCCCCTCGGGCGGCGCGAACTCGACCTGGAGGCCGATCCGGTCGACGACGGTCTCGACAACGCCCTTCATGTCGAAGAAGTCGAAGCAGTCGTCCGGGTTCTCGGCGGCTTGCCAGTGGCTGGACCGGCGAGGACCGGTGAGTACGACGGCGGCTCGTTCCCGCTCTTCGGGCAGCGAATCGCCTTCCTCGACAGGAAACACGCGACCCACCTCGAACAGGGCGAGCCGGTCCTCGAAGCGGCCGTTCGACGCCGCCGCCTCCAGCACGGACGCGAGCAGGCTGCGGCGCATGACGATCCGGTCCTGGGTCGAGGGATTGGCGAGCCGGACGTAGGGCGGCGGCTCGGCCTCCTCGAGCTGCAACTTGGCCTCGGCCTCCGGCGTCGTCAGCCGGTAGCTGACGATCTCCTGGAGTCCCAGGTCGGCGAGGGTGTCCTTGACGCGGTCTTCGAAGGACTGCTCGCGGTTGCCGCGCTGGGGCGGCAGCACGTCGCTCAGCACGGTCGAGGGGATGCGGTCGTATCCGTAGATGCGGCAGACCTCTTCGACCAGGTCGTGCTGGCCTTCGATGTCGAGGCGGTGGTCCGGGACGGTGACCCGGAGCGGGCCCGAATCCGTCGCGGCGTCGACCCCGAACTCGAGCCGCCGCAGCAGATCCGCCGTCTCCGCGGCGTCGAGGTCGAGGCCGCTCAGACGGCGCAGGTAGCCGAGGTCGAAGTCGACGGTCACGCGCGGCGCCTGTTGCGGGTAGTGGTCGATGATTCCCTGCGCAATCGTGCCGCCGGCATGGAGCCGCAGCAGTTCGGCGGCCCGCCTTGCGCCGAGCAGGGCCTGGCTCGGGTGGACGCCGCGGCTGAAGCGGAATCCCGCCTCGGTGTGAACGCCGAGCTGGCGCTGTGTGCGCCGGATGCCGCGGCGTTCCCAGGCCGCCGCTTCGAGCAGGACGTTGCGGGTCTCCGGGCCGATCTCGCTGTCCCGGCCGCCCATCACTCCGCCGACGCTCAGCGAGCCTGCCGGATCGGTGACCATGATCTGGTTCGTCCGCAGTTCCCGCTCGGCGCCGTCGAGCGTCGTCAGGCGTTCGTGCTCCCGCGCCAGTCGGGTAACGATCCGCACCGGTCCGTCTCCGGCGTACCTGTCCGCCCGCTGCCGCAGCAGGTCGTAGTCGAAGGTGTGGTTCGGCTGGCCGACCTCGAGCATCACGTAGTTGCTGATGTCGACCACGTTGCTGATCGGCCGCTGGCCGGCGAGCTGAAGGCGGTGTTGCATCCAGTACGGGGACGCGCCCTGCTCGATGCCCTCGATCAGCAGGGCGACGAAGCGGGGGTTGAGTTCGGGGTTCTCGGTCGTGACTTCGACCCGGCCCTCGATCGGCGGGCCGTCCATCGTCAGCGGGACGGCGGGCGGCCGGAACTCCGCGCCGGTAAGCGCCGCGACTTCCCGCGCGACGCCCATGATCGAGGCGCAGCGGGCGATGTTGGGGATGACGTCGATGTCGAGCACGGCGTCGCCGAGCACCTCTGTCAGGGGCCGGCCGGGCTCAAGCGCCGGCAGTTCATCGGCTGGCTCGAACAGGATGATTCCCTCGTGGTCCTCGCCCACGCCCAGCTCCACCGCCGAACAGAGCATCGCGTCGCTGGTGATGCCGCGCAGCTTCTTCGGCTTGAGCCGCGTGATCTTCAGATCGCGGTAGGGATTGCGGTAGCTGGCGCCCGCGAGCAGCAGCGCGCCCCAGAGATCGGCGTCGCCCAGGTCCTGACCCAGGTACGGGAACAGGTTCGGCGCTCCGGTGATCACCTGGCGGGTGGAGTCGGCCCCGTAGTCGACCGTCGCCAGCACCAGGCGGTCGGCGTCGGGCACGCGGTCGACGCGCAGGATCTTCGCCGCCATGACGAGGTCCGCGGGCCATGGCAGTTCGGCGCCGGCGAAGCCGAAGCGTTCGATCGCCTTGACCTCCAGGCCGGCGTTCGTGAGCAGCTCGGCGAGTTCGTCCGGGGAGCCGTCGACCTCGACGAAATCGCCGAGCCAGTTGAGCGGAACGCGCATCAGATCAATGCTCGGAACCGACGCGGGAGGCGCAGGTCGCTTGACTGGAAGACAGGCACTAGACGAACCGCTGGAACTGACGCAGGAAGCGCAGGTCGTTCGACCAGAAGTAGCGGATGTCGCGGATGCCGTGCCGCAGCATGGCGATCCGCTCGGGCCCCATGCCGAAGGCGAAGCCGCTCCACTTCTCCGGGTCGTAGCCGCCGTTCCTGAGCACGGTGGGGTGGACCATGCCGCAGCCAAGGATCTCGAGCCAGCCGGTCTCCTTGCACAACTGGCAGCCTTCGCCGTCGCAGAGGAAGCAGGCGATGTCCATCTCGGCGCTCGGTTCGGTGAACGGGAAGTAGCTGGCCCGGAAGCGGGCGCCGCGGCCCTCGCCGAACAGGCGCCGGGCGAACTCGGTGAGCGTGCCCTTGAGGTCGGCGAAGGTGATCGCCGGACCCACGGCCAGCCCCTCTATCTGGTGGAACTGGATCTCGCTGCGGGAAGTGATCTGCTCGTTGCGGTAGCACATCCCCGGCAGGATGACCCGAACCGGCGCCGGGTGCTGCTCCTGCATTGCCAGGATCTGGCCACCGCTCGTGTGAGTCCGCAGCACGACGCTCGGGTCCGTCGTGTAGAAGGTGTCCTGCATGTCGCGCGCGGGGTGGTCGGGCGGCATGTTCAGGTCGCCGAAGTTCAACTGGTCGGTGACCACGTCCGGGCTTCGGTAGGTCTGGAAGCCCATGTCGCCGAAGATCCGTTCGATGCGGCGCATGACCAGGGTCGACGGGTGCAGGCCGCCGAGCGAAGGGCGACGTCCGGGCAGCGTGACGTCGAGCCGGTCGGCGTCGTCGTCCACCTGCGCGGCGGCTCGCCTCAGCGCTTCCTGGCGCGCGTCGAATGCGGCCTGAAGGGACGTCTTGATCTCGTTGATCCGCTTGCCGAACGCGGGCCGGTCGGCCGGTTCGATTTCGCCCATGCGCCGGGTCAGGAGCTGCACCTCGCCCTTGCGGCCGATCGTCGCCCGGCGCCACTCCTCGAGTTGCTCCAGATCGGCGGTGCCGTCCAGCGCTGCGGAGACCCGCGCTTCGATGTCGTCGAGCTGGTCGATCATGGCGGGGTCAGGCGGATCTTCGTTCGGCGCCCTTCTCGGGCCCGGTGCGGCGCCCGACTCTACAAGCCCACACCGGGAAGCGGCAGAACGCGCGCCCTTCGGGTCACGCGGCGGCGGCAACCAGCACGACTTGCAGGACCGCGGCGGCGAAGAGCAACAGAGGGAGAATCGCAGCGAGCAGGGCCGCTCTCGATGCCTTCACCCTCTGGAGTACGTGCAGACCCACCGCGAACAGGCCTGCGCTTCCGACGATGGCGAGGATGTCGCCGACAACGGGGACGGCGCTGAGCAGAAAGGCGCCCGCTGCGTAGCAGGCGGCGACCCAGGTGCCCCGAAAGCCCTGGGGCCTTGGCGAGCGGGTGACGATCAGAAGCAGGTGCAGGAAGGCGGCGCTGATGAGCGGTCCCAGCAGGCTGAAGAGGAAGACGAACGGAAGGAACAGCAGGAGGATCTGCAGACCGATAAACGGGAGAATCTGCTCGAGGAAGGGGGATCCTTCCAGGCCGGAAACGTCTGCCGGCTCGCCGAAAAGCTCCATCCGGTTAACCAGTTCCAGGATCGCATCGGGCAGCGTCAGCGCGAGGACGAAGAGGACCAGACCCTGCAGGAGGACGCCAAGCGTGGCGACCAGACCGGCGAAGAGAAGCGGTCCCCACCAACCCGCTTCGAC
>JAJDZH010000376.1 GCA_022824725.1 Thermoanaerobaculia bacterium
GGTCGGCGGCAAGGAGACGCCCGCCGGCGAGACGCTGTTCCCGATGCACGGGGAACTCGAAGGCCACGACATGGCGCGCATTCTCGGCGCCTACCTGGAACAGCGCCTGCCCGACGCCGTACCGGCCGAGAAGCTGGCGCACCTGCGGGCCGGCGCCGAGTCCGCCGAGCTGGCCACGAAGCTGCCGGCCGCGCTGCCGCGCATGCCCTACTTCTGCAGCGGCTGCCCCCACAACACCTCGACCCAGCTCCCCGAGGGCTCGGACGTCGCGGGCGGCGGCATCGGCTGCCACGCGATGGCGATGTGGATGGACAGGGGCGTGAGCTGGCTGCCGCAGATGGGCGGCGAGGGCGCCTGCTGGATCGGTCTGGCGCCGTTCACCGAGCAGGAGCACGTGTTCCAGAACGTCGGCGACGGCACCTACGCCCACTCCGCCAGCAAGGCGATCGAGGCCTGCATCGCGGCCGACCTCCACATGACCTTCCGCATCCTCTACAACTCCGCCGTCGCCATGACGGGAGGTCAGGACGCGGTGGGGCTGCTCAGTTCGATGGGCGTCGCCAGGCAGCTTCAGCTCCAGGGCATGAAGCGGGTCGTCCTGGTGACGGAGGATCTGGAGCGCTTCCCCCACCGGGACGACAGCGGGGTCGAGATCCGGCACCGTCGTGACTACGACCAGGTCCTCAAGGAACTGCGGGCAATCAAGGGCCCGACGGCCGTGGTCTACGACCAGCAGTGCGCGGCCGAGAAACGGCGCGAGCGCAAGCGCGGAATCCAGGAGACGCCGAGGCAGCGGGTCTACATCAACCCGGCGGTCTGCGAAGGCTGCGGCGACTGCGCGGCGAAGTCGAACTGCCTGTCCGTCGCGCCGCTGGAGACCGAGTACGGCCGCAAGACCCAGATTCACCAGTCGTCCTGCAACCTGGACTACTCCTGCATCGAGGGTGACTGTCCCGCCTTCATGACCGTCGAACTGGGCGATGGGACGAAGCCGGTCCGGCGCGCCGCCGCGGCGCCGCTCGCCGAGGACGAGACGCCGGAACCCGTCCGTCAACTGCCGGACGACGCCACCTTCCGGGCGCTGCTCGTGGGCATCGGCGGCACCGGCGTGGTGACCGTCGACGCGATCCTCGTCACCGCGGCCCTGATGGAGGGCAGGTACGCGGTCCACCTCGACCAGACCGGTCTGGCCCAGAAAGGCGGCGCCGTCGTATCGAACCTGCTGCTCAGCCGCGGGCCGATCCCCCGCGCCAACAAGCTCGGCGACGGCGAAGCCGACCTGGCGCTCTCCTTCGACCTGCTGGCGACGATCGCGCCCGACAACCTGAAGCGGTTCTCGCAGGACACGACGGCCGTGGTCGGCAACACCGCCGGCATCAGCCCGGCGGCCGTGATCACGGACAGCGCCGCCCGGATGCCCCCGCTCGACGAGCTGCGCAAGCGGCTGGCCCTGTTCACCGACAGCGACCGCAGCTACTTCGTCGACGCCGAGGCCGCCACCGAGCGCCTGCTCGGCAACAGCGTCACCGGCAACATCTTCCTGGTCGGCGCCGCCTACCAGCAGGGCCTGCTGCCGCTCCAGGCTCGCTTCATCGAGCAGGCGCTGGTGGCGAACGGCGTTGCCGTCGAAGACAACATCCAGGCGTTCCGCTACGGCCGCCTGTCCGTCGCCGATCCGGAGCGGTTCCGGCGCGCCGCCGGACTCGCCGAGCCGGAGGCCCCGACCGAGGCCGCGGCGGTGGACGCCGCCCGC
Source organism: Thermoanaerobaculia bacterium (assembly GCA_022824725.1). Taxonomy (GTDB): domain Bacteria; phylum Acidobacteriota; class Thermoanaerobaculia; order Multivoradales; family Multivoraceae; genus Multivorans. Next base: position 1,754 of record JAJDZH010000376.1, read on the forward strand.
GAGCGCCTCGAACGCTGGGCGCCCAAGGCCAGGCCGGAACTCGACCGGCTCCTCGCCGCCGCGCCGCGGGGAGGGTCGCTCGACCGCCTTCTGCCCGACCGCGTCGCCGACCTGCTGCTCTACGGCGGCGGCTTCGCCGAGCGTTACCTCGGCTTCGTCGGCGAGGTCGCCGACGCCGAGGAGTCGAAGCTGCCGGGCCACACCGCCGTACGCGAAGCGGCGGCCCGCTACGGCTTCAAGCTGCTGGCGGTCAAGGACGAGTACGAGGTCGCCCGGCTGTGGATCCAGGACCCGACCTGGGACCAGGTCTCCCGCGATTACGACGGCTCGCTCAGCCGCCAGGTCCTGCTCCACCCGCCGACGCTGCGCCGCTTCGGCTGGAAGCGGAAGATCCGCCTGGGGGCCTGGTCGCGCTCACTGTTCCGGCTGCTGTACGGGGCCCGCGGGCTTCGCGGCACGGCGCTCGACATCTTCGGAGCGACCAGGCACCGCCGCCTGGAGCGCGGCCTGTTCGACTGGTACCGCGGCTTGATGCACGGGGCCCTCGAGCGGCTCGACGCCAACTCCGCGCCGCTCGTCGCGGAGCTGGCCGAGCTCCCCGACTCGATCCGAGGCTACGAGGGCGTCAAGGAACGCACGGTCGCCTCGGCCAGATCACGCGCGAGACAGCTCCAGCGCCAGCTCGACGAAGAGCCTGCCGGCTCCAGGGTCGCCTGAAGCGCCCCAGAGTCCCGACTAGCGGACGCGCGGCTTCACGGGAGGAGCCGATCCAGCACGGTCACGATCGTCGCGAAGCCGCCCATCGCCAGGATGATCCGCCAGGTAAGGGCCTCCTTGAGTTTCGCGAGATCTTCTTTCGTGGCGCCATGCCTCTCGATACCGCGTAGTCGCTCGTCGACGCGGGCGCGCCAAGCTACCCAGTCGTCATTGATTGCCGGGGGATCAACGGTCGTCATCTCCACCTCCGGCCGGCCCTCTCCCCAGCATGCTCCAGGTCAGTGTTTCGCGTCGAGGTCACTCGCCGTCAACGCCCGGCCATTATCGCGGTAGCGAGCGCCGTTCCGCAAGCGGCGTGTCCCGCCGCTCCCGGCCCCCTTCGACGCGGCCGGCTGCTAGCATCCTCCGCCGTGATGAGCCGCCGAATCGCTGCTGCCCTTTGCGTGATTCCAGCCTTGCTGGGCGCTCCGGCAACCGCGCAATCCACGCCGCACCCCGTGCTGAGCGGCTTCGCGCCCATCGACGACTACATT
>JAJDZH010000136.1 GCA_022824725.1 Thermoanaerobaculia bacterium
CGCGTCACCGCGTGGAGCCTCCACACGTCGACGCTGCTGGTCGGCGGCACGGGCATCGTCTACGCCTGGATGCGTTACTTCACGGCGCCTGCCGACGAGCTCGCGATCGTCGGCCATCCGTGGCAGCCGCACGTCCAGCACCTCCACCTGTGGACGGCGCCGCTGCTCGTCTTCGGGATCGGCCTGATCTGGCGCGATCACGTCTGGCGGCACTACAGCCGCGGCGTTCGCGACCGCCGCCGGAGCGGCCTGTCCCTGCTGCTGGGCTCTGCCCCGATGATCGTCTCCGGCTACCTGATCCAAACCGCCGTCGGCGACGTCTGGAGGCAAGTCTGGATTGCGCTGCACCTGGTTGCGTCGGGACTCTTCCTCCTCGGCTACGGCGTCCACATGATCAAGCCGCTCCGAGCCCACTTCCGCGGGTCGTCCGACCCGCGGAAGCGTCCGCGCCCCGAAACCGCGACCTAACCCGCCGGTCCGCTTTCGCCGCCGGCGTCTTCCGCCGCGGCCGCGTGCCCGCTGGACTCGCCGTGCCCCCCGCCCGGCGGCCCGGGATGAGGCGTGTTCGTCGTGATCAGGACGACCGAGACCAGCATGCCGGCGATGCCCACCCAGAGCAGGGGGCTCACTTCGAGCTGGCCCCGACCCCGGTACAGCGTGTAGAGCGCCGTAACGGTGACCGCGCCGCCGAACACGACCGGCATGACGGCGTAGGGAATCCGCGCTCCGCCGCTGAACATGGCCAGCGTCAACGAGAGCGCACCGAGAGCTCCCAGAGTGCCCGCGTAGAGACCCCAGACGCCGGACGGCCCCGTGGGTTCGAAGCTGTCGCCCATGACCCGCATGCCGATCAGGCCGCCGACGATCGCGATGACCAGGTAGGCGATACCGATCCCGACGTAAGGCTTGAAGGGCGACATCGTCTCGTCCACCAGGCGCGCCCTGCCGAGCACCGGGCCGTAGAGGCCCCAGCACAGCGCCGTGCCGAGGGCGAACACGAAGGGAAGGAAGTTCTTCATCGATGATCTCCAGGTCGAGTCGCGCGAGGTTACCCTCTGAGCAGCGATACCGCAGCGATCATTCCCGGCAAGCCGGTCAGACCGCCGCCGGGATGGCAGCCGGCGCCGCCCAGCCACAGGCCGTCGACCGGCAGCGGCTCGCCCGCCCAGGCCGACGCCGTCGGTCGGAGCCACAGGCTCTGCGACGGATTCATCTCGCCGTGATGGAGCCCGCCGGCCGTTGCGCCGTACTCCGCCTCGTAGTCCGTGGGGAGCAGAACCGCGTGCTCCCGGACCAGGCCGCCGATGCCGGGCGCCCAGCGCTCGAGTTCGGCCGCCGCCCGCGCCAGCAGCTCCGGGCCGCCCGCGTCCCAGCCGCCCTCGACATCGAACGGCAGATGGTGGACCGTCGCCAGCAACAGGTGCCGCCCCGCGGGCGCCAGCGACGGATCGAGCGCCGTTGGCAGCGCCGCCTCGATCCACGGGCGATCCGGCAGGCGGCGGTACTTCGCGGCGTCGGCCGCCCGCTCGATGTCGTCCGGTTGCTCCGCCAGCACGATCCGGCCGGTCAGCGCCGGCCGCTCCAGGCCGCGGAAAGCCGGCAACCCGTCCAGCGACAGGGCCAGTCTCGCGGCCGCGCCCCGGTACTTCACGTTGAGCAACCGCCGCACGAAGCGGGGCTCGAGGAGCGGCGGGCCAATCAGATCGAGGAAGGTGACGGAAGGCGTCGCGGTCGAGATGACGGCCCCGGCTTCGATCCGCTCGCCATCCGCCAACCGCACGCCGGCGACGCGGCCCGAGTCCACGAGAATCCGGGAGACGACGGCGCCGGTCCGAATCTCGGCGCCTGACGCCGCGGCCGAAGCGGCCAGGGCGGAGGCCAGGGCCCCGGCGCCGCCCCGAGCGCGCACCACCGGCGCCAGGCGGTCGGAACCACCCAACGCGCAGTGGAAGAGCAACGCCCAGCCGGTCCCGTTCGCCCGAGGCCCGAGGCCGGTCGCCGGGAGCGCCACTCCGCAAAGCGCGGCCAGCAGCGCCGGGTTCTCGAAGCGCTCGCGCAGCGACTCGTCGAGCGGCGCGGACAGCGCCCGCAGCAGTTCCGGCGCGATGAGAAGGCGCCCCATGTCGGCGAGTTCCAGCGGCCTGGAAAGGAGCGGCTCAAGCGCCGCCGCGCGCTCGGCCAGCTCGAACACGAAGCCGGGCCAGGCAGCCGCGTCCCGACGGTTGACCTCGCCCAGCCCGTCCACCGTACGCGCCACTTCAGGCCAGAGCACGACGGCGCTCGAATCGGCGGTCGCCGGAACCGCGGCTACCGCCGGAGCCTCGATCAACTCCAACCCGTGCGCGCCAAGCTCCAGCTCCTCCATGACGGAACGGCGGAACATCCCCAGGTCGTTGCCGCCCGCATCGACCCGGTGGCCGGGGATGAGCTCCCGCGTCGCCGCCAGCCCGCCGAGCTCCGGCCGCGCCTCGAGCAGGACGACGTCGCGCCCCGAACGCGCCAGGAGCGCCCCGGCGACCAGTCCGTTGTGGCCGCCGCCGACGATGGCTACCCGATCGCTCAAGGCGTCTCCACGCCGCCGACGGCGGCCGACTCGACGCCGCGCAGATCGTCCAGCACCCGAAGCGCGGCCAGCCGGGCTGGACCGCCGGAGATACCGCCGCCGAACTGCGTCGACGAGCCGCATAGGTAGTAGCCGGGCAACGGCGTCCGAAAGGCCGCGGCGGCCGGGTCCGGACGCAACAGGAAGAGCTGTGACAAGCGCAACTCGCCGTGGAAGATGTTGCCGCCCGGGATGCCGGCGATCGCCTCGATGTCCGGCGGCACGAGGACCTGCCGGTGCAGGATCTGGTCCTCGATGCCGGGCGCGTACTCGGCGAGGGTGCGCACCACGGCGTCGCCGAACGCCTCCCTCTTTCCGTCATCCCAGTCGCCGGCCGCCAGTTCGTACGGCGCGTACTGCACGAAGCACGACAGGACATGCTTGCCCGGCGGCGCCATGTCGGGATCGAGGACGGACGGGATGATCATGTCGATGAACGGCCGCTCGGAGAAGCCGCCGTACTTCGCTTCGTCGTAGGCGCGGTCGATGTAGTCGAGACCCGGGGCGATCGTGATCCCGCCCGAGAGGTGGGGTCCGGGCTCCGGCATGCACTCGAACCGCGGCAGGCCGGAGATGGCCAGGTTCACCTTGCCGGCGCAACCGCCGCTCTGCCACCGCGCCGCCCGAAGGGCGAGCCCGGCGCCGGCGGCGCCCGGGACGTCCTCCGGATCGAGCAGGCGGCCGAGGCTGATCTGTGGCGCCGCCGACGACATGACGACGCCGGCACTGAGTTCGTCGCCGTTCGCCAGCGCCACGCCCGCCGCACGGCCGTCACGGACCAGGACGCGCGCGACGGGGCTGTCCGTCCGGATCTCGGCGCCGTGGCTTCGTGCCGCTTTGGCGATCGTCGCCGCCACCGCGCCGGTGCCGCCCTTCTGGAAGCCCCACTCCCGATAGGCCCCGTCGACCTCGCCCATGTAGTGGTGCAGGAGCACGTACGCCGAGCCCGGCGTGCGGGGCGACAGCATGGAGCCGATGATGCTGGAACTCGAAAGCGCGGCCTTCAGCAAGTCGGACTCGAACCACTGGCCCAGGAAGTCGGCGGAGCTCATCGTCAACATCTGCACGAAAGTGCGCAACCGGGCCGCCGGGAGGTCGAGGAAGTGGCGCGCGATGTCGGCGACCTCCGCCGACACGTCGACATCCAGGTGCTCCGCACTCTCCGCGACGCGATCGCCGATCACCGCGGCCAGTTCGTCGGGCGCCGCCCGCTGCAACCAGTACATCAGGTGGCCCATGCGGCGCATCTCGAGCTTGTACTCGAACAGCGCCTCGGCATCGCGTCGCGAGTGACGGGCGACATGCCGGTAGGTCCGCTGCGGATCCGCCTCGCGGAACAGGCAGTCGCCGCCCGGCAGCGGGTTCAGAGTGCTCGCGGTGGGGACCAGGAACAGGCCGTGGCGCACCAGGTCGAGTTCGTGGATGACCTCCGGCCGCAACAGCGAAACGAGGTAGGAGAACACGCTGAACCGGAAGCCGGGGAACGCCTCCTCGCTCCGGGTGGCGCCGCCGATCTCGGGAGAAGACTCCAGCACCACGACGTCGAGGCCGGCGCGGGCGAGGTAGGCCGCGGCAACCAGGCCGTTGTGACCGGCGCCAACGACGATCGCATCGAAGCGACCGCCGCCGCGCGACGGCGTGCCGCTGCCGATGCCGTCGGCCGCCGCGGGCTCCACCGTCATCCGTTGACTCCGGGTGCGGGACCAACCGCCGTCTTGCGCGGCGGATTGAAGAAGGGTCGCTCCACGACCCGGGCCCTCGCCCGGCGCCGGCCGTAGCCGACCGCGACCTCGACATCGAGTTCGGTGCCGGGGTCGGCCGCCTCGACGCGCACCGTGGCCAGGCCGATGTACTTCTTGAGCAGCGGCGAGAAGAACCGCGTCGTGCACTGACCGACCTGCCATCCGCCGGGGGCGAACACCGGCGTCGGCTCCCGGGATGCCGGCTGCCCCACGACCTGCGGCCGAAGGTCGATCTCGGACCACAGCCGCTCCAGCTCGAACCAGTCGACCTCGAGGCCGACCATTGCCCACGCCGGTCCGCGGTCGCGTTCCAGCTCCAGGGCACGGCGGCCCACGAAGTCCGCCCTCTTGTCGAGCTTCACGGTGAACCCGAGTCCCGCCTCGGCCGGCGTGACCTTCAGCACCTCGATCTCCGCGTCCACCGCGGACACGTAGTCGACGCCGATCAGGACCAGACCGGCCTCGGTCCTCGCCATGTCGAGCGCCAGGAGGCCCGCGGGCAGCAGCCCGTGGTCCCGGCCCGCGTCGACGAGAGCATCCCACAGCGCCTCCGCGTGCTCCGCTGCCACCCAGAACTCGTAGCCCAGGTCGCCCGTGTAGCCAGTGCGGGTCACCCTAACCGGGCCGCCTCCGGCGCCCGAGCCGATCTCACCGTCCGCGAGGTCGAAGTAGCGCATCGCGCCGAAGTCGATGCCCGTCGTGGCCGCGTCGGCGATCGCCCGCGCCCGCGGCCCCTGGAGCGCGAGCACGCCGATCCCCTCCGAGACGTCCCGCACGTCGACGTCCATGCCCCAGCCGCAGTCCTGGAACCAGCGAAGGCAGGGCTCGGCGGCGCTCACCAGGAAGCGCTCGCGCGAGAGACACTGCACGTTGCCGTCCTGCAGCAGATGGCCCTCCTCGTTGCACCAGGACGTGTACAGCACCCGGCCCGTGCGGCACTTCGAGAAGTCCCGCGTCATCACCCGGTCCAGCAGCCGCTCCGCGTCCGGGCCGACAAGCTCGTACTTGAACAGCGGCGACACGTCGATGAGAGCAGCCGCGTTGCGCACCGCCCAGTACTCGCGTTCAGGCGTCGGCTCGTAGGATTCGACGCAGGTGTAGCCCGACCAGTCGCGCCGGGCGTCGCTCTCGCACAGCGCCGACGTGCGGCGGTGAAACGGCGTTCGCAACGGCTCCAGCGGCCGCAGACCGTTGCGGCGCGGTGACGACCGGGCAACTCCCGTGCCCGGCGCACCTGGCAGCCACCGGTAGGCCTGGCTTTCCGGACTGCGGCCGATCAGCCCCTCCGCCTCGAGGACGCCGAGCAGGCGATGCGCCGTCGACGGATGAAGCCCGTGAGCCGCCGCCAGTTCCGACAGCCGGTGCTCCGGCGCTTCGGGCGTGAACGAACGGAGCAGCGCCAATGCACGCTGGACGGCCTGCGTTCCCTGCGGAGCCTGGCGCGGCATGGCGGGCATGATCGCACATTGTGGGATGGCGTCGATCGGCACGGACGACTCGGCCACCTACCGCGGACGCGCGCGGCTGCCGATGAGCAGCCGCGACACGGCGGAGATGATGGCAAGCCAACGGCGCTAGGATCGGTTCGTGACTCCGCGCAAGGCTCCCCGGCCGCTGGACGGCCGCCTTTACACCGACCCCGCCGTCTTCAACGAGGAGATGGAACGCATCTTCTCGCGCATGTGGGTGTGCGGAGGACGGCTCGAGGAGCTGGACGAACCGGGCAGCTTCGTGACTCGCGAGATCGGCGGCGAGTCCGTGATCGCGGTGCGGACCGCGGCGGGCGACCATGCCGACCACGCTGCGGGCGGATCGAACGGAAACGGTGCAGCGGCCGAGGCACGGCACGGCCTGGCCGCCTTCTTCAACGTCTGCCGCCACCGGGGCTCACGGGTCGTCGACGAGTGCGCGGGCCGGGCGAAGGTCTTCCAGTGCCCCTACCACGCCTGGACCTACGGGCTCGACGGACGGCTCGTCGGCGCTCCGCACATGGGCGACGATTTCGACGCGAAGAGCGCGGGCCTGGTGCCGGTGCGAATCGGCGCGCTGAACGGCTTCTTCTACCTGTCGCTCGCGGCCGGCGGACCGCCGCTCGCCGAGGTCGCCGGCGACCTGCCCGACCTGTCCCGGTTCACCCTCGACCGGCTGGTCCGGGGCGACCGGCACGAGTACGAGGCGCGGGCGAACTGGAAGATCCTCTGCGAGAACTACAACGAGTGCTACCACTGCGCCGTCGTACACCCGGAGTTGAACCGGGTCTCCGACTACCGCAACGGAGGCAACCTGGAGACCGGGCGCTTCTTCGTCGGCGGACCGATGACGCTGAACGACGGCTGCAACACGATGACCGCGACCGGAAGGAGCCACCGGCCCGACCTGCCCGCCATCGAAGTCGCCGACCGGACCTCGGTGCAGTACTACCACGTGTACCCCAACCTCCTGATCAGCCTGCACCGGGACTACGTAGTGACCCACACGCTCTGGCCGATCGCGGCGGACCGCACCCGCATCGTCTGCGAGTGGCTGTTCGACCCCGATGCCGCCGCCGCCCCGGACTTCGACCCGAGCGACGCCGTGGACTTCTGGCACCTCGTCAACAGCCAGGACTGGGACGTCTGCGCTCGCACCCAGTTGGGCGTCGCTTCCCGCGGCTACCGCCCGACCGTCTACGAAGAGAGCGAGGCCTGCATCCAGGTCTTCGACGGCTGGTACCTCGATCAGATGGGCCTGTGAGCCGGCGGTCCCGCCCGCGGTGCACTCCGCCACTCGAGCATCGAGGCTGAAGAACGCTCATGTGGCTCCGTGAACACGCCCTGATCCTCGTCCTGTTCGCCCTCTACACGGGCGTTCTGGTCCACCACGCCCTGATCGGCCAGCGACGGACCCGCGACCTGGCCGACTTCCTGGTCGGCGGCCGCTCGCTCGGCGGCATCATCCTCGGCGTCTCCTTCTTCGCCACCTACGCCAGCACGAACAGCTTCATCGGTTTCGCCGGCAGGGCCTACGCCTCCGGCATCGCCTGGCTGCTGATCATCCCGACCGCGGTCGTCCTCTCCTTCGTCGCCTGGGCGTGGCTGGCGCCGCGGCTGCGCGGCGTGACCGAGACGCTCGGTTCGGTGACCATCCCCGACTACATCGGCTTCCGCTTCAACAGCCGGCCGGCCCGTTTCGCCGCCGCCGTGATCGTCATCTTCTCCAGCTTCCTCTACATGACCGCGGTGTTCAAGGGCATCGGCTCGCTGCTGGTCGAACTCCTCGACCTGAGCTACGGCCTGTCGCTCTTCGTCGTCGTCCTGATTGTCTGCCTGTACACGATGATCGGCGGCTTCCACTCCGTGGCGCGGACCGACTTCGTCCAGGGCATGCTGATGACGATGGCCGCGTTGCTGATGTTCTTCCTCATTACCCGCGCCGCCGGAGGCATCGGCCGCCTCGCCGACCTGGCGCAGGTGGGCGACGGCTCGCTCGCCCGCTGGAACACGGCGCAGCCGCTCGGGATGCTGATCGGCGTAGTCTTCGCTTCGACCGTCAAGCTGATCGTGGAACCACGCCAGCTCTCTCGCTTCTACGCCCTCGAGACCGAGAGCGCCGCCAGGAGAGGCCTGGTCGTGTCGACCCTGAGCTTCCTGATCGTCTTCAGCCTGCTGGCGCCGCTCGGGCTCTACGCCCACTTCGTCGTCGGCCAGGGCATCGTCGACACCGACCAGGTCATCCCGATGATGCTCAGCGATCCGACCATCTTCCCGCCGGTCGTCCAGGCGCTGCTGTTCCTCGCCCTGGTCTCCGCCGCCATGTCCTCGCTCGACAGCGTCCTCCTCGTCATGGCGTCGACCTTCCAGCGCGACCTGCTCGGCCTGCTGGTTCCG
>JAJDZH010000404.1 GCA_022824725.1 Thermoanaerobaculia bacterium
CGGCGAACTGCTCGACGCCGCCGAGAACCGCGGAGTTGCGATCAAGAGGAAAGAGGACACCCACCGGATGGCAGAAGCGAACAGGGCTTTCTCCCACTACCGCTGGTAGCGAACGGCGCGAGGCCCGCCCCGTGCGGGTCCTGATCGCGTTTCCGGCCGCCGGTTGTCCACTGCCCGTCCCGTTGCGTCGCCGCCTTCCCGCAAGGCGGCGACTCCCGCGTTGAACCCCTAGAGACCCGTCACGAATCCGCCCGTCAACCTGTCTCTGAGCGAACCGTTCGATCACTACGCCATGCCCGCCTCCACCGCCACATCCAGAAACGTCCCCTTGGAGAAGACCCGGAACATCGGGATCATGGCGCACATCGACGCGGGCAAGACGACCACGACCGAGCGCGTCCTCTACTACACCGGCGTGAACTACAAGATCGGCGAGGTGCACGAAGGCACCGCGACGATGGACTGGATGGAGCAGGAGCAGGAGCGCGGGATCACGATCACGTCGGCCGCCACGAGCTGCACCTGGCAGGACCACCGGATCAACATCATCGACACCCCCGGCCACGTCGACTTCACCGCCGAGGTCGAGCGTTCGCTGCGGGTGCTCGACGGCGCCGTGGCGGTGTTCGATGCCGTCGCCGGCGTCGAGCCGCAGAGCGAGACGGTGTGGCGGCAGGCGGACCGTTACGGCGTGCCGCGGATCGCTTTCGTCAACAAGATGGACCGGGTCGGCGCGGATTTCGACCGCTGCGTCCGGATGATGCGCGAGCGGCTCGGCGCTGCGCCCGTCGTTCTGCAGTTGCCTCTTGGCCGTGAGGACGCCTTTGCCGGGGTCATCGATCTGGTCGAGATGTCGTCGTACGTCTACGAGGACGAGAGCCTGGGAGCGCAGTTCACGGTCACCGGGATTCCCGAGGAGTACGCCGACCTGGCGCTGACGGCTCGCGAGGCGATGGTCGAGGCGGTGGCGGAGACCGACGAGGAGCTGCTCGAGAAGTACCTCTCCGGCGCCGAAGTCACGACCGACGAACTGCGGGCGGCCCTGCGCCGGGCGACGGTGTCCAACAGCCTTCAGCCGGTGTTCTGCGGCTCGGCGTTTCGCAACAAGGGCGTGCAGCCGCTGCTCGACGCGGTCCTCGACTACCTGCCGTCGCCGCTCGACGTGCCGATGATCGAAGGGATCGTCGAGGGCGAGGAGTCCGCCGTTCGCGCGCCGTCGGACGACGCGCCGTTCAGCGCCCTCGTGTTCAAGATCATGACCGACCCGTTCGTCGGCCAGCTCGCCTACCTGCGCGTCTACTCCGGCCGGATCGAGACGGGGCAATCCGTGCTGAACGCGAACCGCGGCGGCAAGGAGCGCGTGGGCCGGCTGCTCAAGATGCACGCGAACAAGCGCGAGGAGGTCAAGCGGGTCTGGTGCGGCGACATCGTTGCCGCGGTCGGTCTCCGCAACGTGACGACGGGCGACACGATCTGCGAGCCCTCGGCGCCCATCGTGCTCGAGGCGATGGACTTTCCCGAGCCGGTCCTGTCCGTCTCGATCGAGCCGAAGACGAAGGCGGACCAGGAGAAGCTCGGTCTCGCGCTCGAGAAGCTGATGCGCGAGGACCCGACGTTCCGGGTCCACACGGATCCGGACACCGCCCAGACGCTGATTTCGGGAATGGGCGAACTCCACCTGGACATCATCACGGACCGGCTGATCCGGGAGTTCCGCGTCGGCGCGAACGTCGGCCGCCCCCAGGTGGCCTATCGCGAGACGATCACCCTGGAGTCTTCCGGCGAAGGGCGCTTCGTGCGCCAGTCCGGCGGCCGGGGCCAGTACGGTCACTGCTTGCTGCGGGTGCGGCCGATAGAAGGCGAGGGGATGGAGTTCGAGGACGTGAGCAAGGGCGGCGTGATTCCCAGGGAGTTCATCCGGTCGATCGAACGGGGCATCTCCGAGGCGCTCGGATCGGGTCCGCTCGCCGGTTATCCGGTCACGGGGGTCGCCGTCGAGGTCTACGACGGCAGCTCCCACGAGGTTGATTCATCCGAGATCGCGTTCAAGATCGCCGGCTCGATGGCCTGGCGCGACGCCGCCAGGGACGCCGGTCCGGTGCTGCTGGAGCCGGTGATGGCGGTCGAGATCACGACGCCCGAGGACTACATGGGCGACGTGATCGGGGACATCAGTTCGCGCCGGGGCAAGGTGCTCGGCATGGAGATGCACGGCAAGACCCAGATCGTCAACGCCCGCGTGCCCCTTGCGGAAATGTTCGGCTACGCGACCGACCTGCGTTCGGCGACCCAGGGCCGGGCGAACTACTCGATGCAGTTCGAGTCCTACGAACCGACGCCGCGCACCGTGAGCGAGGAAGTCGTGGCCAGGGCGACCGGCTGAAACCAATGCGGGAAATCAACGAGACCCAGAGAGATCAAGCGAGATAGCGAGGAGATCGAGGCATGGCGAAGGAGAAGTTCGAGCGTACGAAGCCGCACGTGAACGTGGGGACGATCGGTCACGTGGATCACGGCAAGACGACGCTGACGGCAGCGATCACGAACATACTGGCGAAGAAGGGCGGCGCGGACTTCGTGCCGT
>JAJDZH010000013.1 GCA_022824725.1 Thermoanaerobaculia bacterium
CTCGAACAGGTTGTTGGCCCCGAACAAGGCGTCGGTTGCGGCTTCCAGGACCTGGGCGGCTCCATGCAGGGCGTGGGTGCTCGCGTTCCTGCCGTGAAGCGAGAAACTGAGGATCTGGTGGGCCTCAACAAGGTTGCGGCCCTGATCGTCCTCGGCATGGTAGAGGGCGTTGAGGATTCTGAGGTACGCGTCTTCACCGTCCAGTTGAGCCGCTCGTAGAGCCGCCGCGGCCGCGCGCAACGTCTCGGCTGTCTCCCGAAGGGTTTCGAGCGGATCGTCCTCAGCCGAGGCGGCACGCTCTGGCGGCCCAGCCTCAAAGAAGCTCTGGTGCGCAACGTCCTCCGCTGGGCCGGTCGTGCGCACCAGACTTAGCCGACTCGTTTCCTCGATGGCCGTGATCCTCGCCGTCCAGTTCCTCCTTCGACGCGCCTGGACCCTCACCGTGTCTCCGGGCCGCGGCGGGCTTGTGGCGGGGAAATGCTGGATTCGGACACCCCACCCACCGCCGGACAGGCGCGCGGGCCTTCCATGCCAGTTCGGTCTGCTGGCCATAGCCCTCGTGGTGCGCGGTCGGAAGGGTCGAGCTACTGGTCCGAGCCGTTCCGCTCGGACTCCATGTAGTCCCTGATGGCCTTCACGTCGGCCTTGAGCGTGGAGACGTCGCCCTTCAACGTGGAGACGTCGCCCTTGAGCGTGGAGACATCGCCCTTGAGCGTGGAGACATCGTCAGAGAGGCCGTCCAGCTTCGAGTGAACCTGCTTGAAGTTCTCGGCCGTGTCCTCTATGTGCTCGTTCAGATTGTCGTTGATCGCTCGAATGATGACGCCGCCAGGGATGAGGTCGGCCGTCGAGCTCCTGCTCGGGCGGTGCTTGTCCGCGTACTTGTCTTGAACTACGGGCATCTGTGTTCGTCAACTCCAGTTCGGGGCGCCGCGAGATGGTGTTTAGTGACTTGATGCTATACGTCTCTTCGTCTGAGCAGCAACCGGAGAATCGCGGCATCAAGCGGCGATCCCAGTGGCCGAGACGACGCGGCGACAGGCTTCAGCCGGCAGGAGGACGCTGACCGCGTTCAAGGCCCAGGCTAGCCGTCCGCCGCCCGCTCGCGGGGCAGACGGATCTCGCTGACCAGCTGCTGCACCTCTTCAGGCGGCGGCTTCGTGAACCGGCTGACGATGAGGGCCAGGGAGAAGTTGATCAGCATGCCGACGGCGCCGATGCCCTCCGGGCTGATGCCGAACAGCCAGTCCTCCGCGGTCGCTTCCGGGCGGATCAGGCGGAAGTAGACGATGTAGGCGCCGGTGAACAGGATGCCGCTGCTCATGCCGGTGATCGCCCCTTCCTTCGTCGTGCTGCGGGTGAAGATGCCGAGCACCAGGACGGGGAAGAAGCTGGACGCGGCGAGGCCGAAGGCGAACGCGACCACCTGGGCGACGAAGCCGGGCGGCGAGATGCCGAAGTAGGCGGCGACGATCACCGCGACGGAAGCGGTGCCGCGCGCCAGCAGGAGTTCCCTTCGCGAACTCATGTCCTTCCACAGGATCGACTTGCCGATGTCGTGGGAGATCGCCGACGCGATGACGAGCAGCAACCCGGCCGCCGTCGACAGCGCCGCCGCGAGTCCGCCGGCGGCGACCAGGGCGACCACCCAGGCCGGCAGTTCGGCGATCTCCGGGTTGGCGAGGACCATGATGTCCCGGTCGACGGTCAGTTCGCCCACGCCGTCGGTCATGTCGATCACGCCGTCGCCGTCCTGGTCGTCGAACGAGATCAGGCCGGTGGTTTCCCAGCTCCTGAACCACTCCGGCACTTCGTTGTAGCTCGTGTTGTGCAGCGTCGAGATGAGGTTGACGCGGGCGAAGGCGGCGACGGCCGGTGCGGTGGTGTAGAGCAGGCCGATGAACACGAGCGCCCAGAGAGCGCTCCAGCGGGCGGCGCGAGCGCTGCGCACCGTGTAGAAGCGGACCAGGACGTGGGGGAGTCCGGCCGTGCCGACCATCAGCGCCAGGGTGATCGCGGTGACGTCGATCATGCTCTTCTTGCCGGGCACGAAGGCGGCCGTGTACTCCGGCAGCCGGAGCTCCCGGTGCAGCGCGTCCAGCGCCTCGAGCAGGAAGACGCCGGCCTGCTGGCCTTCCTGGACCGTGCCGCCGAAGCCGAACTGCGGAATCGGATTCCCGGTGATCTTCCACGAGATGGCCGCGGCCGGTATCAGGAAGGCGACGATGAGAACGCAGTACTGGGCAACCTGTGTGTAGGTGATCCCCCTCATGCCTCCGAGCACGGCATAGAAGAAGACGATGACGACGCCGATGATCACGCCCCAGTGGACCTCGACCTCCAGGAACCGCGAGAAGACGACGCCGACGCCGCGCATCTGGCCGGCGATGTAGGTGAAGGAGACGAAGATCGTGCAGGCCGCCGCCACGAGCCGGGCGGCGTCCGAGTAGTAGCGGTCGCCGACGAACTCGGAAGTCGTGAACTTGCCGTACTTGCGGAGGTACGGGGCGAGCAGGAGCGCCAGCAGGACGTAACCGCCGGTCCAGCCCATCAGGTAGATGGTGCCTGTGTAGCCCATGAAGGAGATGAGGCCGGCCATCGAGATGAAGGAGGCGGCGCTCATCCAGTCGGCGCCGGTCGCCATGCCGTTGGCGACTGCTGGTACGCCGCGGCCGGCGACGTAGAAGCCGGAGGTCGTCCTGACGCGGCTCCACCAGGCGATGCCGACGTAGAGCGCGAAGGTCGCGGCGACGATCAGGTAGGTCCAGGCCTGGACGCTCATCGCGGATGTGGGCGGGTGTCAGAGCCGGACCGTGACCGGCTCAGTCGACCCCGTAACGGCGGTCCAGGCGGTCCATGACCGCGGCGTAGACGAGGATCAGGACGACGAAGACGTAGATCGATCCCTGGTGCGCGAACCAGAAGCCGAGCGGAAAGCCGCCTACCCTGGCGCCGTTCAGCGGCTCGACCAGGAAGATCCCGAGGACGTAGGAACAGACGAACCAGACGGCGAGAAGGACCGCCATCAGCCGCAGGTTCGCTCGCCAGTAGGCGGACGGGTCGGGTTGATTGCTCAAGAGCGGGCATAGTACACCGTCGCCCGTACGGCCTCGCAACGCCTCGGAGGCTCCGAGTTCGGCCCATCTAGACTGGCAGCCCGATGTCCGACCGTGCCATGGGAGCCTTCCTCTACGCCGCCTCGTGGTTGCTGCGGCTGCTGCCGGCAGCCGCCTTCGGCCCGCTGGCAGGCTTGTTGGCTCATTGCCGTTGGATCACGCCCCGCGACGTGCGGCTGATGCGCCGCAACCTCGCGGTGGTTCTGGGATTGCCCCCGGGGTCTCCGGAGGCGCGCGATCTGGAGTGGCGCTGTGTCCGGCACCAGATCTTGGCGGCGCTGGAGACAGTGCGCATCAGCTTCGACCGGGAGCGGCTCGACGTGGGTACGACGGAGGGCTTCGACGATCTACGGCGGTTGATGGCCGAGGTCGAGGGCCACGGCCGCGGCCAGGTATTGGTCACGGCCCACCTCGGCGCCTGGGAACTGTTGGCGCAGAGCACCGTGCGCGCGGCCGCGCTACCGGTGTGCGCCGTCGCCAAGCCGGCGCGCTCCGCGGCGACCTCCCTCTTCGTCGAGCGGATGCGAGCGCGGGCCGGGGTCCGGGTGATCTGGAGCGGCCGCGCTTCCCTCCTGCGCGACATGCTGAGCTGCCTGAGACGGAGGGAGACCCTGATCATGGTCGTCGACCAGAGGCCCGATCAAAGGCGCGGCCCGGAGGTGGACTTCCTGGGTCGCCGCACCGTGTTCGTTGGTGGTCCGGCGGCGCTGGCGGCGAAGCGCGACTGCCCGCTGATCGCCGCCTTCTGTATCCGCGAAGGGCCCTTCAGCTACCGGCTGGAGAGCGAGATGTTGCGCCGGCCCGGCGGCTCGCGCGATCCGGTGGAGTTGTCGCAGAGAATCGCGGCTGCGATCGAACGGAGAGTACGGGTGCAGCCGGAGCAGTGGATGTGGAACTACCGCCGATGGAACTACGATGCGGAGGAACTGGCCGCCGTGGGCCTGGGGCGTACGGATTCCGGGGCAAGCGGTATGAGGAACTCATCATGACGACGAATCAACGAAGACGGATGGCGGCGCCGAGTGTCGGAGCGCTCCTGGCCGCGGCTTGCATGGCGACGCTGCTGGCCGTGGCGCCGGTCTGGCCCGACGAGCGGCCGAACATCGTCTTCATCCTGATCGACGACCAGCGCTTCGACGCGGCGTCGGCGCTCGGCCACCCGTTCCTCGAGACCCCTCACCTCGACCGTCTGATCGAGCGGGGCGTGCTGTTCGAGAACGCCTTCGTGACCACGTCGCTGTGTTCGCCGAGCCGCGCGTCGATTCTCACCGGTCAGTACGCCCACCGGCACGGCGTCCTGGACAACCGCACCCGCCTCGACCCGCAGACGCCGACGTTCCCGCGGGAACTCCAGGGCGCCGGTTACCGGACCGCCTTCGTCGGCAAGTGGCACATGGGCGGCACGTCCGACGCCCCCCGGCCCGGATTCGACCGCTGGGTCTCGTTCCCGGGGCAGGGCCTCTACTACAACCAGACCTTCAACATCGACGGCGAACGGGTGCCTCGGCAGGGCTACACGACGGACCTGATCACGGACTACGCGCTGGATTTCCTGGCCGGCGCCGAAGGGGAGGAGGCGCCGTTCCTGCTCTACGTGTCGCACAAGGCGGTCCATGCGTCGTTCCGGCCGGCGGAACGGCATCTCGGCAGCTATGCCGGGCAGCGGTATCCGCCGCCGGTGACGATGCCGAACCGGCACGAGAACTACGAGGGCAAGCCGGACTGGGTCGAGGCGCAGCGCCGGAGCTGGCACGGCGTCGACGGCCTGTACGACAACTCGGTCGACTTTCAGCAGTTCGCCGTGGACTACGCGGAGACGATGCGCGGCGTCGACGACAGCGTGGGCCGGATCGTCGGGGCGCTGGAAGAACGGGGCCTGCTGGAAGAGACCCTGCTCGTCTTCACGTCGGACAACGGCTTCCAGTTCGGCGAACACGGTCTGATCGACAAGCGGACGATGTACGAGGCGTCGATCCGGGTGCCCCTGGTCGTGTTGGCGCCGTGGCTCGACGGTGGCGCCGGAGGCCTCAGACGCCCCGAGATGATCGTCAACCTGGATTTCGCTCCCACCTTCCTCGAGGCCGCGGGGATGGA
>JAJDZH010000037.1 GCA_022824725.1 Thermoanaerobaculia bacterium
ACTTCATCGTCACCGACGGGCGGCGGCCTGTGCTCTGCGTCGAGTGCAAGTGGGCGGACGGACGGCTCGACAAGAGTTTGCGCTACTTCAAGGTCCGCTTCCCGGAGTGCGAAGCGTGGCAGGTGTCGGCCACGGGGACGAAGGACCATGTGACGCCCGAGGGGATCCGGGTTGCTCCGGGACTGGAGTTGTTGGGGCGACTCGTGTAAGCGGGCAACCGCTGCCGAACGATCGCGGGAACTCAGGGCGCCAGTACGCGCGCGACGTACGCAGCCTCCCTTTCCTCAGGATTGGGACCGAGTCAATCTACCCCAGCGGACGCACGGAGAACCCCATCGCTCTGGCTGCTTCCGCCATACGACGGTCGTACGTGGCCAACTCCACGCTTTGCCGCTGCTCTCGAAGGTAGTCAAGCGACGCCAGGTGCAAGGCGTCCAGTGTGCGAACCGGTACCGGAAAGGCGCTCAGGGCCCGGGTCAGGATGACCGGAGACAGCTCCAGCAGCGCGATCTGGCCGATCGCTTCCTCGGCCGCCTCGCCGTGGGTTTCCGCCCGCCCCCGGGCATGAAGACGGTTCCAGACTTCGTACTCGACCAATCGGCTCGCCACGAGGCTCTCAACCCAAAGGTGTTCAGGCGGTCGCCGAATCTCCGCAAGGAGGTGGGCCAACACGACCGAGGAGTCGATGTAGATCACCGCTCCTGCCGATCCGCGTCCAGCTCCTGCAGAAGCTCATCCAACGACATGATGGGCGGCGGCTTGACGGGAGGCCCCGCTCCCTTCATGGCCGGCGGTGTCAAGAGACCCTTGCGTACCGCATCGGCCAGTAACGCATCGGCGATGAAGGGGCTACGCTCTTCCCGAGGCGGCACGATCTCGGCGACCACGCGGTCCCGATCCGTAACCAGGACCGTCTCGCCCGCTGCGGCCATTCG
The DNA here is from genome assembly GCA_022824725.1 of Thermoanaerobaculia bacterium. Lineage (GTDB taxonomy): Bacteria > Acidobacteriota > Thermoanaerobaculia > Multivoradales > Multivoraceae > Multivorans. The sequence continues at coordinate 936 of JAJDZH010000037.1, forward strand.
CACATACCGGCTGAGCTGGTTGTTCAGCGTCTTGAGCCCCACGGATCTCATGGCGCATGAATGTAGCTTCCGGTGGCCACCTTCGTCAAGGTCAGGCCGCGTTAGCCTGTTCGCATGGTCCGCCTGGAGTGCGTTCCGAACCTCAGCGAGGGGCGGCGGCGGGACGTCATCGACGCCTGCGTGCAGGCGGCTTCGACGCACGGCGCACGGGTGCTCGACGTGTCTTCCGACCCGGACCACAACCGGACGGTGCTGACGCTGCTGGGTGAGGGCAATGATCTGGTGCGGGCGGTGACGGCATTGGCGGTGGCAGCGATCGAGCGCATCGATGTCGGCGCGCACTCGGGCGTGCATCCGTTCCTTGGCGCGCTGGACGTGGCGCCGTTCGTACCCCTGGAGGCGGGGCAGATGCCGGCGGCCGTCGACGCCGCGAAACGCGCCGCTGATGCGCTCGCGGCGCTCGATCTGCCGGTACTCCTGTATGGCGCTGCCGCCGCCGCTCCCGGGCGGACGGCGCTCGCCGACCATCGCCGCGGCGGTCTGGCGCGGCTCGGCGACCGGATGGCCAGCGGCCAATGGCCGCCGGATCGCGGCCCGAGCCGGCCGCATCCGACCGGCGGTGTCGTCTGCGTCGGCGCGCGGCCCTTCCTGGTCGCGTTCAACCTGCTGCTCGACACGAGGGAGGTCGCCGTTGCGAAGCGGATTGCGGCCTCGCTGCGCGAGTCCGGCGGCGGTCCGCCCGGCGTGCGGGCGCTCGGGTTATTCCTGGAGAGCCGCGGACAGGCGCAGGTCAGCGTGAACCTGACCGATTGCGACCGGACGTCGTTGCTCGATGTGGTCAACCGTGCGGACGAGCTGGCGGCTGAGGCCGGCGTGCGTGTCGCCGAGACGGAGTTGATCGGGCTCGCACCGCGTCGCGTGTTGCCGTCGGGCGGCGCCGCGGCGTTGAGGCTGCCCAGACTGTGCAACTGGCAGATTCTGGAGACTCATCTGTAGCGCGGAAGAGCGGTCGCCGCTTCGCGGCGCGTCTCCTGGCCGCCTTCGGCGGCAGCCGGCGGGGGCGCCGGCGCACCCAGTGTGGAACGGCTAGGTCCTTAGACCGCCAACGAGTCGACGGGGCATGTCATCGAAGGATCCGGACGACATGGTCACGATGACGTCGCCGGCCTTGGCCTCGGCCAGCGCCTTCTCGGCCAGCTCGTCGTTGGAAGCGCAGGCCGTCGCATCCGCTCCCTGCTGCTCGATGTCGGCCGCCATCTTCTTCGGGTCGACGCCTTCCTTGCCCAGCCGTTCCCGGTGGAACACCGGAGCCAGGAACACGCGGTCGGCCGTAGCGAGCGCCGCAGCGAGGTCGACGGCGAACTGACGGCGTCCCGCGCTCAGGCTTCGCGGCTCGAACAGGGCCACCAGCCGGCGGCCGGGGAAGCGCTGCCGGAGCGCCGCCAGCGAAGCCGCGACCTCCGACGCATGGTGGGCGAAGTCGTCGATCACGACGACGCCCTCCATCTCCCCGACGACTTCAAGCCGCCGCCTGACGCCGCGGAAGGTGGCGAGCGCCTCCAGAACGGCGTCCCGCTCCAGCCCGTCGGCCCGAGCCGCCGCCCACACTGCCATCGCGTTCAGGGCGTTGTGCTCGCCCCAGACGCCGAGTTCGATCCGCTGGCGCTCGCCGGCCTCTTCCAGCTCGAAGGAGATCCCGTGTTCGCCGCTCTCGATCCGACCGGCGAGCCGGACATCGGCCGCTCCAGCGCCGCCGGACTCCGGGCCACCGGACTCCGGGCCACCGGCCCCGGCGCCGTAGGTCACGACGCGGCACGGGCTCGCCGGCAACAGCCGCTCGACCGTCGGATAGTCGGCGCAGGCGATCAGCAGCCCGCTCCCCGGCAGCCGCTCGACGAGCCCGAGGAAAGCCCGTTCGAGCCCCTCGAAGTCCGGATAGAGATCGACGTGGTCGTGCTCCAGGCTGGTCAGGATCACGGTCTCCGGCCGGTAGTGCCAGAACTTCGGGCCGCGGTCGAAGTAGGAGGCGTTGTACTCGTCCCCCTCGATCGCGAAGCGCGGGCCGCCGCCGAGCGCAAACCCGGACGGCAGGCCGATCGGCGCGCCACCGATGAGATATCCGGGATTGCTGCCGGCCCGGGAGTAGACCCAGGCCGCCATCGCGGTCGTCGTCGTCTTGCCGTGGCTGCCGGCGACGACCAGCGGCTTCCGGTCCCGGAGCACGAAGCGGTTGAGCGCTTCGGGCATCGACAGCCGCGGCAGGCCGAGTTCCTCGGTTGCGACCGCCTCCGGGTTCGTCCGGGGCACCGCGTTGCCGACGATCACGAGGTCCGGCCGCGGCTCCAGGTGAGCCGGGTCGTAGCCGACCAGCGGCTCGATTCCCGCGTCGGCGAGCATGTCGCTGGTCGGCGGGTAGAGGGGCCCGTCCGACCCGCGCACGTCGTGGCCGAGATCGCGCAGCAAGCAGGCGAGCGGCGCCATCCCGGTGCCGCCGATCGCGATCAGGTGGATTTCCAGGGTGGCTCCGCCAAGACAGGACTTCCGGAGGCCGGCGCTGCGCGCCGGATGCCGGCGGGGGCGCCGGCGCACCCAGTTGCGGCCGGCAGACCTGCGCCACGGCCGGCGCACCCAGTCTCGAAGCTAGTCACGGGGAGGCCGCTTCCAGATGCTGGCCTCGTCCTTCGCCTTCGCCGGGCCGCGGCGCCGGCGCTCCAGCGCCTCTTCCATCTCCGCCAGACGCGGCGCCAGGCAGCTCTGCTGCAGTTCGGTCAGTTCGGCGATCCCGGCCAGCGCCAGGTCGAGAAGGCCGTCGAACTCGGTTCGCGTAAACACGCGGCCCTCGGCGGTGCCCTGGACCTCGATCAGGTTGCCCTCGCCGGTCGCCACCACGTTCAGGTCGACCTGGGCGTCCCGGTCCTCGACGTACTCCAGGTCGAGCAGCAACTCGTCCTGGCAGATGCCGACCGAGACCGCGGCCACGGAATGGACGATGGGCCACCTCTTCAGATCGCCCTCGAGCAGCATCCTGGAGAGCGCCGCGACCGTCGCCACGTAGGCGCCCGTGATCGAGGCCGTGCGGGTGCCGCCGTCGGCCTGGATGACGTCGCAGTCGACCGCGATCGTGACTTCCGGGAGCTTCTTCAGGTTGACCGCCGACCGCAGCGAACGGCCGATCAACCGCTGGATCTCCGCCGTCCGCCCCGAGGGCCGCCCGCGCGACACCTCCCGCCTCGAACGGGTCAGGGTCGCCCGCGGCAGCATCGCGTACTCCGCGGTCAGCCAGCCCTGCCCCTTGCCCACCAGGAAGGGCGGCACGCGCCGTTCGACGCTGGCCGAGCAGAGCACGCGGGTGTCGCCGCACTCGATCAGCGCCGAACCCTCGGCGAACTTCATCGCGTCCAGCTCGATCGTCACCGGGCGCAGGGCGGAAGGCGACCTGCCGCCGCTGCGGTTGAAGCCGCCACCTCGATTCGTCACGATGCCTCGACCTCCTCCCCTGCCCTCAGGGTTCCTGTGGTTTCCGACTCGTCCACGTCGATCCACTCAAGCGTTGCCGGCTCGCCGAGAATCCGCTCGGCGAGTCTGGCAAACCGCGGACCGACGTCGGTGGCGAAGAGTCTCACACTCGCCGATCCGGGACCAGCGCCGTCCGTCCACCCCTTTCCGCGGAGGTTCTGTTCCACCAGGGCGCCGGTCGACTCGGTCGAGTCGACCAGGGTGACCTCCGGGCCGCAGACCTCCTCCAGCACGCCGCGCAGCATCGGGTAGTGGGTGCAGCCGAGCAGCAGCGTGTCGATCCCCTCGGCCAGCAGCGGTTCGAGATACCGGGCCACGATGCGTCCGGTGATCTCATCCTCCTCCCAGCCCTCCTCGACCAGCGGAACGAGCAGCGGGCAGGCCTGCTGACTGACGCGGAGGCGCGGGTCGAGGCGACGGATCGCCTCTTCGTAGGCCCCCGAGCGCACCGTCGACTCGGTGGCGATGACGCCGACGTGCCGGCGCGCCGACGCCACCGCCGCCGAGGCGCCCGGCTCCAGCACGCCCCAGTGCGGCGCCCGCACGACGAGATCGTCGAGCGCCATGGCGGAGGCCGTGTTGCAGGCCACCACCAGGGCGTCGACCCGCCGGCGCTCCAGGAAGTCGACGTTCGCCTGGGAGTAGCGGAGCACGGTCCGCCGCGACTTCGTGCCGTAGGGCAGGCGGGCGGTGTCGCCGAGGTAGAGGATGGAAGCGCCCGGCAGGCGGCGCCGGAGCGCGGCGACCACGGTCAGGCCGCCGACGCCCGAGTCGAAAACGCCGATCAGGGGCTGCGCTCCGGGCATCGCTCAGAGGTCCGCGGAAGGCTCCGCGTTGCGGTCGAGATCAGGCAGCAGCGGCCGGCTCGTGTCGACGTGGCCGGCGAAGGTCAGCCGCTGCTCCCCGTTCCACATCAGCACGACGCGCTCGACGCCCAGGTTGCTCGCGGTCAGACTGTTCACCAGGCTGTAGACGGCGAGCAGCTCCTCGCGCAACGCCATCGCCGGCCGCTCGAAGCGCAGCGCGGAGCCCGTCCGCGCGACCGTCAGGTCGACGTAGGCAACGCCGTTGACCAAGTCGAAGGCCTGCAGCCCGACGGCGGGCGGCAGGGCCGGGAACAGTCCCTCGTCCCGGTCCGGCGGGTCATCAGCGACCGGGCTCGGATCGGGACCGTCGATGAGCGCCTGGACGATCACCGCGGCCGTCTCCTCGACGGTGCCTGCGGCCGGGATCGCCCGCGGCTCGCAACGGAGCAGTCCGTCGGCCGCCGGGAAGCAGAGGGTCGCGAAGAAGTCCTCGCCCTCGGCGACGAGTTCCACTTCGCCGTTGACCGCGCCGTCGACGTCACCGTCGCCGCATGCCCCCAGCAGCACGAGCAGTGCGGGCAAGATGACGGCGGCAAGGGGCCAGAGGCTCGAACGCGG
>JAJDZH010000274.1 GCA_022824725.1 Thermoanaerobaculia bacterium
GGCCTACGCCGAGGTCCACGGCCTCTCCGAACTCCTGTCAGAGGACTTCCAGCACGGCCGCATGTACGGAACGGTCACCGTACGCGATCCGTTCCGCGACCCCTGACCTGTCGGGGCTGCGGAGCAGCCGGTCCGGCTCTACCGGTCCCGGACGGGGATGCCCTGCCGGTACTGCTCTAGCCTGCGGCCCAGCAGCTCGAGCAACTGCTCCCGGTTGGGTGACTCGTTCCGCGGGTCGCCGACGATCTCGAGCGCCGACTCGACCGTCCGCGCCGCCGTTTCGAAGTCGCCGGTCTCGGCCTGGGCGGCCGCCAGGGTTTCGAGCAGGGCGGGCTCGGCGCCGCCGGCGACCGCGTTCAGTTCGAGGGCGATCAGGAGAGCGAGCTGACCGTCGCGCCGGGCGGCATCCGAATGGGTCGCCAGTGTCCAGGCGATGTCGTTGCCCCGGGCCAGGAGGTTCCGGTCCTCGACGTAGGCGCGGCGGAGGTGTTCGGCACCCTCGGCGGCGCCGGCCGGACCACTGCGGATCAGGGTCAGTCCAAGTTCGTGGCGGCCCGCGGCGTGGTCGGGGTCGTGCGAGAGCAGTGCCCGGTAGTTCTCGATCGCCTCCTCCAGACGGCCAGCGGCGGCCGCGATCCGGGCCGCTCCGTAGAGCGCTTCCGTGTCCCGCGGCTCGACTGCGAGGATCGCCCGGTAGTGGCCCCAGGCCGCGCCGAGCTCGTCGCTGCGGACCGCCGCTTCGGCCAGGACCCGGTGCGCTTCTACGTGCCGCGGATCGAGGGTGACAACCGCCGCGAACTGCTCCATCGCCTCCCGCAGGCGCTCCGCCTTGGCGAGCAACTGGCCATAGAGATACCGCAGCTCCACGTCGCGCGGGCTCTCTTCGACCGCGCGACCGAGTTCCCGCGCGGCCTCGTCCGTGCGGCCCTCCCCGTCGAGCAGCTCGGCAAGGCGCACCCGGGCCGCCACGTCGCCCGGATCGGCGGCGAGCGCGGCCTCGGCCTGCGCCCGCACCGAGCCGGTGTCGCCGGCATCGAGGAGAGCGTTCTGCCAGGCGGCCCGCGCGGCCGGATCGTCGGGTTCGAGGTCGAAGGCGGCGCGGGCGTACCGGGCCGCGGCCTCATCGTCCCCGCGCCGGCCTTCGAGCACCGTCAGGCGCTGGAGCGACCTGAACAGCCGGTCCCGCGCCCCCTGCCGTTCGAACGACGCCGCGCCACTGTCGTCAAGGCGCGCCTGCTCGACCTCGACCGAACGCCGCAGCAACGCCACGGACTCTTCGGGGAAGCGCTCTTCGTACCAGCGCGCGTAGCTGGCGAGCGACACCTCGACGGGCGGTTCGGTGAACCAGCGGCCGGGAAGCGGCGCCGACGCCGCGCGCAGGTCGGCATCCCGCGCGTCCAGCAGTTCGAGGTCAGCCAGCAGATCGGCGGCGGTGACGCCGCCGCGGTAGAGCGCGGCGACCCGGCCGTCGCCGTCGATCAGCATGGAGAACGGCAGCGAGAGCGGGAAGCGCCGGTCGAACAGGGACCTCTTGACGATCTCGACCTTGTCCAGGGTCTCCTCCGTCGCCATCCCGTTGAGGAACGGGAAACCGATCTCGTCCATGAACTTCCGGGCCGCCTCTTCGGTCGTCGTCGCGACGTCGCCCATGCCGTCCGTCGACAGCGCCGCGATTCCGAGGCCCGCGGCGCGGAGGGCATCCGCTTCGTTCGCCAAGTCCTGCAGTTCGAAGCGGCAGGGGACGCACCAGCTCGCCCAGATGTTGAGGAGCAGCGGACTGCCGCGTTCGGCCTGTACGGCGACCACCTCGCCGCCGCCGAACGGACGCAGCGTGAACGCTGGCGCCGGTGGTCGAGGCGCCAGCACGACCCGGGAACCGGTGCTCGGCGCAGGCGGCTGCTGATCGCTCGGTTCGAGCGTCCTGCCGCGAGTCGGCGCCGGCTCGGGCGCGGCTCGACCGCTGCCCTGGACGATCCGGTAGCGGCCGCCGGCCGCAACGCCGGCGAACGTCTCGCTGCCGCCGCCCGGCCAGTGGACCGTCGCCATCCCGGTCGGCTCACCGTCGCCAAGGCCGAAGTGGAGCCAGCGGCTGGACTGCGACAGGAAGCCCTCGCCCGCTCGCACCGAGCGCCGCAAGACGCCGTCCGTCGTCGCCAGCTCGACCCACGCTCCGACAGCGTCGCGGTTCGTGCCGACGCCGTCTCCCTCCAGATGCAGAGCCACGTAGCGCCGGCCGGCCGGCAACTCGTTCCGCATCAGCCGCAGCCTGGGCGCGGTCCGGTTGCTGATCGCCACGTCCAGGTCGCCGTCGCCCTCGAGATCGAAGAACGCCAGGCCTCGCCCGTCGTCCGGGAAGTCCAGGCCGCTCACCGCCGAGGCGTTGGCAAACGCGCCGCCGGCCCGGCCGGGGTTCAGAAAGACGCAGTTCCGCTCGTTGCCGCTGAAGGAGAGCCCTTCGTCCAGCCGCTCGTGGAGGGCCCGCAGGGATTCGAGATACGGCTCCAGCGAGCGGTCATCCGGGGAGCCGTCATCCATGACCCTGGGCGCGCGCGGCACGACCTGCCGCCAGAAGAAGCTTCACAGGTCGTCCGGGAGGGTCTGGGTCAGGTTGCCGTTGGCGACCACCAGATCCTCCCAGCCATCGTTGTTGATGTCGGCGAAGACGGACGACCAGGACCAGCGACCCATCGTCACGTTCGCGTCGACGCTGCGGTCGAGGAAGTCGCCGCCCGCGGCGCCGGCGAAGAGGGAATTGCCGCGCGCCATCCGCTGCACTTCGGCCAGCGGCCCGGCACGCTGCCGGTCCCGTTCGAACTTCCGTTGGTAGGTGATCCGGTTGCCGGCGGCGGAGAACATGTTGCCGACGTAGACGTCCATCCGCCCGTCCCGGTTGTAGTCGGCCCAGCTCACGGACATGCCGGAGGAGATGTCCTCGACGCCGGCCTCCCCGGCCACGTCGACGAAGCG
>JAJDZH010000022.1 GCA_022824725.1 Thermoanaerobaculia bacterium
CTCTCAGACCACAATCCCCAGAGGCGGCCGTGTCCGGTACGCGCCGCGCGTGAAGTCCGGGAACTCGACCGGCTCGCTGCCCCGCGCAACGGAGAGTTCGCTCAGCTCGACCGGCGCCGACAGCGCAGCCGCGTCGTAGACGTCCATGTCGGTCGGCGTACCCTCAAGCAAGCACCGCACGAGACGGTAGTCCTCGAGGTAGTCCATGCCGCCATGGCCGGCGCCCTCGGCGTCGCCGGCCCGCTCCGCCCACAGCGGATGCTCGAAGCGCTCCCGGTAGGGCTCGACGTCGCTCCAGTCGTGACCCTCGGCCTCGCCCTCGATGAAGATCCGGTCCGGGAATCCCGCGAACACTCCGCGCGTACCCTGCACCAGGTTGAGCCGGCTGTAGGGCCGCGGAGTCGTCGTGTCGTGCTGCAGCAGGATGCTCCGCCCGCGCCGCGTCCTGATCAGGCTCGAGTTCATGTCACCCAGGGCGTAGCGGACTCCGGCGCGCGGATCGTCGTCGCCGAAGCGCTCCTTCGCGTAGAGCGCCAGCCCCTTCGCCGGGCTCGACAGTGACACGAGGTAGTCGAAGCAGTCGCCCCGGTTGATGTCCATGCACTGGGCCACCGGTCCGAGTCCGTGCGTCGGATAGAGGTTCGCGTTGCGTTCAACCGAGTGCTGGAGGCGCCACAGACCCTCGTTGCGATCAGAGAACTTGAGCGACCGCAGGTCGTGGATGTAGGCCGCTTCGCCGTGGAGAAGATCGCCCAGCAGGCCCTGGCGCACCATGTTCAGGACCATCATCTCGCTGCGGCCGTAGTTGCAGTTCTCCATCATCACGCAGTGCCGCGCGGTGCGTTCGGCGGTCTCGACCAAGCGCCAGCAGCCCTCGAGCGTGATCGCGGCCGGCACCTCGACCGCCGTGTGCTTCCCCGTCTCCATCGCTTCGACGCAGACCGGAACGTGCCACCGCCAGGGAGTCGCGTTGAACACGAGGTCGATGTCGTCGCGCTCGCACAGGCGCTTGAAGTCCGTATCGCCTCGCGTGTAGAGCACCGGCGCCTCGTTGTCCGCGTCGACGACCCACGAGGCCACCTCCTCGGCCCGCGGTTCGTCGATGTCGCAGATCGCGACGACGTCGACGCCGTCGATGCGAAGGAAGTTCCGCACATGGCTGCCGCCCTGGAGACCGACGCCGACGAATCCGATTCGCACGCGCTCGAGTGCCGGCGCGGCGAAACCGGAGCGGTATGACTCGAGCGCCGCTTCGTCCGGCTGGCCAGCAGCCTCGGCGTCGTCGGCTTCCTGCCCGGCAGCGGCCCGGGCGCTAACCGCGACGGCCGCGGCGGCAGGCCCAACCCAGGCCGCCTTCAGCAGTTCGCGGCGTCCCCAGAGGGGTGTCGGCGCGGTCATGCCTCAGAGCGTACACCGGGGCGGACAAAGCGGCGCCGGCCTTGCGGCCGGCGCGTGTTTCAAAGCCGCCTGCGGCGGCAGCGGGTCAGAAGACCCGCGCACCCAGCAGAGAAGCGGGCCTTGCGTTCCCTCGGCGCAAGCTCCTAGAAGTCGAAGAAGTCGTCGTCGCTGCCGGTGAGGTAGGACGCTTCCTCGTCGAGCCAGGCCTGGAACTCCTCCTCGGTGTGCACGGTCAGGAAGCCGCGCATCGAGTAGTGGCTGTTGCCGCAGAGCTGGGCGCAGGCGATCTCGTAGACGTAGTCCGGGTTGCCGGTCTCTTCGCGGATCTGGGCCGTCGTCTTGGTGGGAACGAACCAGACCGGAATCGAGATGCCCGGAATCGTGTCCTGCTTGATCCGCATGTTCGGCAGGTTGAAGCTGTGGATCACGTCCTTGGACGACAGATGAATGATCGCCGCCTTGTCGACCGGGAGATGCAACTGGTTCACCGTCCAGATGTCGTCGGCGCCGGCCGGATCGTCACGATCGAGGCCGATCGGATTGGTCGCTTCGTCGATCAACGACAGGTCCTGCGCGCCGAACTCCCCATCGGCGCCGGGATACCAGACGTTCCAGGCGAACTGTTGCGCCACGACCCGCACCACCGTCGATTCAGATTCCGACGGCACTTCGTCGACACGCTCCGCCCACATCGGGATCGAGAAGCCGAGCAGGAGTATCCCCTCCGCGATCGCCACGGCGACCTCGCCGTAGGTGCTCATCTTGCTCTTGACGCCGACATAGTCGGCCTTCGGGTTGCGGCTGGCGCGGAAGCGCATCAGCACGTAGACGAAGAACGCGCCCCAGACGATGAAGAGCGCGAGCATCAGGTAGTGCACCACGTCGATCATGTTGTCGATCCGGCCGGCGTGCTCCGACGCCGCTACCGGGAACATGGCATCCATCATGACTTGACAGGCTCCTCAACGGTGCTCCACCAGGGCGGCACCGGGTCGGTCCGAAGGCGGCGCGCGCGGCGCCGGAGATAGAGAAAGAAGAGAACGAAGGCGCCCTGCAGCACGAAGACCGCCGCCAGCAGGAACCAGACGCCGGCTCGGGCCGCGTCGATCATCGTGCCTTCGGCGGCGCCGTAGCAGACCGAGCAGGCCCAGGCAGCGCGATCAGAGCCGAAGAGCCAGAACCCGGCCAGCAGGGGAACCGTGCGGAACAGCTTCCGGCGGCGGGCCCACTCCTCCTCGGGGGTCGTGATCTTGCGCCAGAACCAGACGCCGTACCAGACGAGTGCCGCCGCGACCGCGAAGGACAGAATGGCGCCCACCGCGTACGCGCTGCCCTGCGCCAGACACCAGCCGCCGAAGAACAGCGCGAGCAGAACGGCGCTACCGACGAAGACGATGTGGATGACCTTCAGATTCATGGCTCGATCAGCGAAGCTGTCAGTGAGGTTCGTGCGCCTCGACTTCCGCGAACTCCCCGACCTGGTCCGCGACGGAGGTCAGAAGCGGCAACGCCATCAGGGCGATGAAGAAGGCCACGGTCAGCGCCAGCGTCCAGTAGATGATCTTCTTCTCGTCGATCAGGTGCATGAAGAAGCAGGCGACCAGCGACCCCTTGACGGTGGCGATGAACAGGCCGATGGCGAGGGCCACCGGCACGGATACATCCAGGTAGGACACCGCGACCGTGACGATCGTCAGCACGAAGAGACTGACGAACACCGTGACGTAGATGCGGACCTGTTTGTCGATATCGACGTGTTCACTCATGGGATGCGACTCGCTCCAGGGTAACCGGGGTCAAGGGCGGAGAAACGCCCGCTACAGCAGGTAGAAGACGGGGAAGAGGAAGATCCAGACCAGGTCGACGAAGTGCCAGAACAGACCCGAGTGCTCGACCCGGTCGGTCAGCCACTGCCGGTTCGTGTGGAACAGCTTCGATCCCGGTCCGGTGAAGTAGGCGTTCCAGGCCATGCCGCCGATCACATGCAGGGCGTGGAGCCCGGTCATGGCGAAGTAGATGGCGAGGAAGGTGCTCGACTCGGGGTAGTGGTGGTGCTCGAACTTCGCCGTGTACTCGAAGTACTTGATCACCAGGAAGATGCCGCCGCAGCCGACGGTCAACCAGCCGAACAGCTTGAACCGCCCCAACTGCCCGCGCATCAGCGACGCCCAGGCCATGACCATCGTCAGACTGGAGGCGATCAGCACGGCTGTATTGAGCGTCGCCAGCGGAATGTTGAGCTCCGCTTCCGCCTGCATCGCGGCCCAGTTGCCGTCCGAGCCGATGCGCAGCATGATGAACGTGGCGAACAGCGCCCCGAACAGCATGACCTCCGAGGTCAGGAACAGCCAGATGCCGATCTTGCCGTTGTTCAGGCCGGTTTCGGGGTGAGCCTCTACCGTGTAGGGGATTTCCATCTCTTTGGGGTCCTCGAACGGTCAGGTGGAGGCCGGTTCGGCCTGTGGGACGTAGTCCTTGTCGCTACCGGGGACGCTGTACTCGTACGGTCCACGCGTGACCACGATCTCCTGATCGAAGTTCCCGTGCGGCGCCGGCGACGGCGCCAGCCACTCGACGGTCGTCGAGTTCCAGGGGTTGCGGCCGGCCTTCTCGCCGTTGCGGATGCTCATGAAGAAGTTGATGATGAACGGAATCTGGGCCAGCGCCAGGCACCAGGCCGAAACCGACATCATGCGGTTGAGACCCGCGACCTCGCCCGCGAAGTCGTAGGAGATGCCGCCGTCCGCGAGCCGCCGCGAAACGCCGTTCAGGCCCTGGATCATCATCGGGAAGAAGACCCCGTTCATGAAGACGAGCGACGGCCAGAAGTGGAGTTGGCCCAGGAACTCGTTCATCTTGCGCCCCGTCACCTTGGGGAACCAGTAGTAGACGCCGGCGAACAGCGCGAACAGGGTTCCCGGAGCGACCACGTAGTGAAAGTGGCCGATCACGTAGTACGTGTCGTGCAGGGGAATGTCCGCCGCCGAAAGACCGAGCGGCAAGCCCGTCAAGCCCCCTATGCCGAACATCGGCAGGAAACCCAGCGCGAACAGCATCGGCGTGTTGTAGCGGATGGAACCGCCCCATAGCGAGATGAACAGCGCGCTCAGGATGATGACCGACGGGATCGAGATGATCATCGTCGTCGTCTGGAAGAACGTGGACATCACGGAGCCCATGCCGGTGATGAACATGTGATGGGCCCACACGATGAAGCTCATGAAGCCGAGGAAGATCAGCGAGTAGACCATCGAGCGGTAGCCCCAGAGCGGCTTCCGGCTGTTGTTCGCGATCACCTCGGCGACGATCCCCATCGCCGGCAGGATGAGGACGTAGACCTCGGGGTGGGCCAGGAACCAGAACAGGTGCTGCCAGAGCAGCGGACTGCCGCCACCGCTTCGTTCCAGCACCTCGCCGCCGACCACCAGGCCCTCCGGGATGAAGAAGCTGGTGTTCGCCACCCGGTCCATCAACTGCAGCACGCCCGCGGCCTCGAGCGGCGGGAAGGCCAGCAGCAGGAGGAAGGCGGTCACGATCTGCGCCCAGCAGAAGAACGGCAGGCGCATCCAGGTCATCCCCGGCGCGCGGAGCTGGATCGCCGTGGTGATGAAGTTGACCGCGCCCAGCAGAGACGACGTGATCAGGAAGATCATCCCGATCAGCCAGGCGGTCTGGCCGTTCAGCGCAATGTCGGCGAGGGGCGAGTAGGAGGTCCAGCCGTTGCCCGCGGCGCCGTTCGGCAGGAAGAAGCTGGCGAACATCGTGACGCCGCCCAGGAACAGGCACCAGTAGCTGATCATGTTGATCCGCGGGAAGGCCATGTCCGGGGCGCCGAGCTGCAGCGGCATGACGAAGTTGCCGAAGCCGCCGACGGCGAGCGGCACGACGCCGAGGAACACCATGATCGTGCCGTGCATGGCGCCGAGCTCGTTGTAGAAGTCCGGCAACATGATGCCGCCGGGCGCCCGGTTCTCGCCGAGGAGCGAACCGATGAAGGGGATCGGCTCGCCCGGGTAGGCGAGATTCCAGCGCATCACCATCATCAGGACGAACCCGAAGAAGAGAAACGCCAGACCCGTGACCGAGTACTGGACGCCGATCACCTTGTGATCGGTCGAGAAGATGTACTTCCGCCAGAAGCTCTGGTCGTGATGATGCTCGTCGTGTACGGGTGAAGCGTGAACGGGCTCCGCCATGGACGCCGCTCCTTTCTGGCTACTTGCTGAGGTTCCTCGTCCTACTCGGGCTTGAACACGAAGTTCGCCGTCACGGTGCCGCTGTCGCCGACCTCGACGGTCTCGGAGTAGATCTTGAACCTCTCGAACTCATGCCGGGCCTCGATCGTGTAGGTGCCGGCAGGTACGTTCTCGATGCGGAAGGAGCCGTCGGCGCCCGACACCGCGTAGAACGGATGATCGACGACCGTCACCCAGGAAGTCATCCAGGGATGGACGTCGCACTTGATCCGGAAGCGCTCCGCCTTGTCGAAGCTGTAGTCGGCCTCGGTCACGCTGGCCGGCATCGCCCGGTTGAACGGAGGGTTGTCCTTGGACAGCGAGTGGACGTTGTGCAGCAGGCCGTCCGAGTTCTTCACCTTGAACTGCTG